>CAWJLI010000169.1:0-11789 GCA_963843095.1 Bryobacterales bacterium | reverse complement strand
CTTGGGAGGTGCCGGCTTGATCCACTGATGGCCGCCGGTATTGAAGCGCTACGCCAGTCAACCTGGTTTGTCGCGGGACCCCTTTCGGGCCGCCGGTTAAAAAACGGTCGATTCCAGAAGAAAGCCATGCTAGAGGCCGTTGGGGCGTTCACGCCGCGGTAGGGCCCTGAACGTTTCGATCCGGTGCAAGCTCATCAATACATAGATATCAGCGCTTTGGGTCGTCATGTCGCTGCAAAGGCATCTTAGCAGTATTCGCCGGAGTGCGACACGTGCTTGTTCCTTGGTTGTTGGATCTGTCAGATTGTTGCTGACCGCTTCATAGCGTGACTCAGGGCAAGGCGCTCGTTTCATGAACCAGAGTGCCTGGCTGAGCTGCCGGCAATTGAGCGTCTTGCTACGGTTTGCCGTCAGGGGTGCAGTGGTCAATCTGGCGGCGGCCAGCAGCGCTCCGTCCGCCTCGACGCTAGAACAGCAGTTTGAGAGCGAGTTGAATGCTGCGCGGACCGCCGCTGTTGAATAGAGGCAGCAGCAATCCGCCGCTCGACGCGTTGGCCATTTCCTGGGAGAGCCCAAAGGAGCTTCCGGCCGTGAGCAGGTTGTTCCCCGACGCGGCCGGCGTCGCAAAATTGGGGTGATTGTATACATTGAAAAGCTCCGCCCGGAACTGCACGGAGAACCGCTCGCTGGCCTTCACGGTCTTGTGCAGGGCCACATCGAACTGGTTGAGCCCGGAGGCTCGCAGGATGTTACGACCGGCATTGCCGTACGTGCCGGCCGCTGGAATGGCGAACGCCGCCGGATTGGCGACAAGGAACGGCGGCGCCGGAGAAGCGATATAGAGCGGCTGGCCGGCGACCAGGTTGGGGCGCTGATTGTTGGCGGCATACTGATCGCCGTTTCCGGCAACGTCCTCGCCAATCAGAGGCGTGTACGGCACGCCCGTTTGCGTGGTGAAAATGCCCTCCAGCGACCAGCCTCCCAGGAACCTCGCGGCTGGATTCCCAAAGTGCGTTGATTTGCCCGGCAGCTCGTAGGTGAAAGCGGCTGCCAGGTTATGACGGACATCGAAGTCGCTCGAAGCGTACTCGGCGCGAAAATCGTACGGATTGGAGCCGGTGTAAGAAGAGTTGATGGAAGTGCCGGTAGGGTTCGACGCATCGTCGAGCGAGTGCGCCCAGGTGTACGAAGCTGTTACTTCCAGGCCGTAACTCAGCCGCCGTACGACATTTGCCTGGAGGGCATTGTAATTGGAGACGGCGCTGGTTTCGATCAACTCGATGGCGCCGGCCGAGAAGTTCGGGTTGGGCGCGGTGCCGGTTACCGGGTCGAGCAGGTTCAAAGGCTGCATGTGGATCAGGTTCCGGCCGAGTGCTCCGATGTAGCTGGCCTGCGCGATCGTCTTGCTATCGAGCTGCCGTTGCAGGTTCAGGCTGTACTCATAAGTGAAGGGGGTTCGAAAGTTGGTGGGATCGTAAACTGTGGCGCTGCCAAACGGCGGCATGCCGGTGATCGCGGTGACGAGCAGCCCCGGGTCGACCGGCACGGTCACGGGACCTCCCAGCGCGCTGCCGAGGAGAAAATTGGTGATCTTGAAGGGTGGCCCAAACGCCAGTTGCGTGGCATTGATCGTCGGCAGATCGTAATAGACACCGGCCCCGCCGCGCAAGACGGTCTTCGCATCGCTGGTAAGCTCGTAGGCGAAGCCAACGCGGGGGGCAAAGTTGTCATAGTTGCCATTGTGCACGGGTGCGCCGGGAGGCCCCAAAGTCGCGGTGGCGAAGTGATTCAGCCCCACGATGGGACTGAAGCGGCCGTGGGCCTCGGCCGGCACCGTGTCGAGCTCATAACGCAGCCCGAGGTTGAGCTTCAGCCGGGGCGTGATACGGAAGTCGTCCTGGCCGTAAAAGGCAAGATTGGTGAATCGCACGCCGAAACCGGTTTCCGCGATTTGGTTGAAGTAAGAGGCGGGATTATTGTTGACCAGGTCGGCGACCGTATCGAAGAAATAGACGCCGCTAGAAAGCGGCTGGAGGTTGACGTTGCCCTGTGTGCGCCGCACCCAGAAGCCGGATTTGAAGGTATGCCGCCCGTGGATGTAAGTTACGTCGTCGTTGAAGCTGAACAGATTATTGTTCTGCAACTCCGGGGGGTCGGGCGATTCGGCGAAGGGCAGGCTGAAGATATCCATTCCCGGCAGAGTAGCGTCACCCGCCGCATTCAACGGAATCGGCTCGGCGCCGCCGAAGCTGTCGGCGGCCCCCACCGAGATATTGGCGCTCCGTACGAACCCGAATCGCGCCTCGTTGAACAGATTCGTGTTGAAGCGGTGCACTTCCGAGAGGCTCAAGCTTTGCAGCCTGGAGCGGTTGCGGGAAAGAGTGTTGAGGTAAAACGAGCGGAGCAGGCCGAGTGAGTCGCTGAACGAATATCGCGCGAAAAAATCGTCGTTGTTGGAAAAACGGTGGTCGAGACGAGCGCTGAAGTCGGTTTCGCCGACCAGGTTGGTAGCGGTGGCGAAATAGCTCGCGGTGCCATCACCGTTGTCTGGGCCGGTCGGCAGAGGGTATTCGTCGATCAGAGGCTGGATGGCCGGGCTGGCTTCGGCGCGGGCGGCCAGCGAGGGTACCCGCGCGTTGGCATTCACTCCGACGCGCTGGCGCAAGCCTTCGAACGAGGCGAAGAAGAACGTGCGGTCCTTGCGGATAGGGCCGCCGATGGTGCCGCCGAAGAAATTATTGCGAGAAGGCGTCCTCGAAACGCCGTTGGCGTTGTTGAAGAAGTTATTGGCGTCCAGATCGCTGTTGCGAAGAAACTCGAAGCCGCTGCCGTGGAACCCGTTGGTCCCGCTCTTGGTGTTTACATTGATGACGGCGCCCGAGAAGCCGCCGAACTCTGCGGTTTGCATCTGCGTCTGCACCTTGAATTCGGAAACCGCGTCCACTGAGACCAACGCCACGCTGCTGCCCGACTGACCGACGGCCGGATCGTTGCCGGGCGCGAGGCTGATGCGTCCGTTGGCGCTGCCGCCCGCATTCACGTTGATCCCGTCGATCAGAATATTGTTGGAAAGGTCCCGCTGGCCGTTTACGTTGAAGGGGCCGGCCGGTGAGGCGGGATTATCGGTCGCGCCGGATACGCCCGGAGCCAGTTTCGCGAGCCGCAGAAAATCGCGTCCATTGAGCGGAAGATCGCCGATCATCTGTCCGCTGACCACGAGGCCTTGCTCGGATGTTTCGGCCTCGACCAGAGGCGCCACCGCCTCCACCTGCAGATTCTCTTTGACCTCCGGCAGCGCCAACCGCAGATCGATGTGGAGCGTCGAATTTACCGCCAATTTGATGCCGTCTGTGCGCGAGGGAGAAAAGCCGGCGGCCGCAGCGTCCACCACATATACTCCTGGCGGAAGAAGCCCGAGCGAATAATCGCCCTGCGGACTGGTTTTGGTTTGCCATTCCAGGCCCGTGCCGGTGTTGGTGGCGCGAACCGTGGCGCCGTTAATCGAGGCTCCGGAGGGATCGAAGACACTTCCGACGATGCCGGCGAGCTGGGCCGCCAGCCGCGCGGGCGACCAGATCGAAAGCAGCAGAGGAAGAACAATCGTTGGCAGTGTGGGTCGTAGTCTGTTCAGTCTCACTGATTCTCTTATAACCTGCCAATTCGATTTGCGTGTGTAACACCTTAGAACCGAGAGTCTGATGCCGTCCATAACATAACTGGAACATAGGTAAACTCTGCCGTAAACTGTCTTGCGATTCGAAAGATCGGCTCCTACCTGCCAGTATCATTGGGTGATGATGCGCTGGGCCATGATACTCAACGTGTGCGGGCTGTTACTGGAAGTTATGGCTGTGGGCGTTGCCGCACAGAACCCCGGCACATCGGGCGCTGGGGGATACGTGGGCAGCAACGCCTGCAAGACCTGCCATGCCGACGTCTGGCTGAACTTTTATAAGAACCCGCATTTCAAAAGTGTGGCATCCGGCGATTTGCCACCCAGCCGCACTGGTTGCGAGAGCTGCCACGGGCCGGGCGAAGCGCACGTGGCCGCGCGCGGCGGCAAAGCCACCATTCCCAATGCGTTCTCCCTGATGCCGCAGGCTGCGGCGCTTGAAGCCTGCCTCACCTGCCATGCCCGCGATTTTCAAAAGGCCAACATACGCCGCTCGGAGCACACGCTCGCCGATGTCGCCTGCACTTCCTGCCATTCCATTCATCATTCGCCAACCCCCAAGTTTCTGCTCGCCAAAAAGCAGACGGAGCTGTGTTACGGATGCCACGCCGGCATCCGTGCGCAGTTCGAAATGCCGAGCAAGCACCGCGTCAATGAAGGCTTTATGGACTGTTCGGATTGCCACAATCCCCATGGCGCATTCGCTCCCACCTGGCGCATGTCGGATCACCCGCGCATGGTGGACCAGGCGCTGGGCAATGAAGAAGCCTGCCTGAAGTGCCACGTGGATATGCGCGGCCCGTTCGTATATGAGCACCCGCCCGTGCGCGTGGAAGGCTGCGAAGTCTGTCACTTTCCCCACGGCTCGACGAATGAGCGCCTGCTGCGGCGGCCGGTCGTGTTCACCCTGTGCCTGGGATGCCACAACGGCGGCGCTTCCGGAACTCGCATCAACGGCGTTCCCATTCAGACGTCGCAGCACAACCTGCTCGATCCGCGCTACCAGCGCTGCACCACATGCCACGTGCGCATCCACGGCTCGAACGCCGACGAGACCTTTCTGCGATGACCGCCATGTTCAAGCGCTGCTGCCTGATTGTCGCCGTCTGTGGAGCCCTTCGGGCGCAGCAGGCGATTGCGCCCACGCCTGAAGCGGTGGGCATTGCGCGCGGCGACGATTTCGTCAACTACAATATCGTCGACTCGTTCGAACTTGGGTACCGGTGGCGCCTGACCGGCGGCAGCGCGGATACTTACCGCAGCGACGTCAATTACGGTGACGGCATCCGCCTGCTGGCGACCAACCTGAGTATCAATTCGAAGGAGGGCCATGGCCGCTGGTTTGACGAGGTTGTACTCTCTACCATCGGGCTCGGCAACGACCCTTATGAAACGGCCAGCCTGCGCATACAGAAGAATGGCCTCTACCGTTACGACATGCTCTGGCGCGAGAACGATTACTACAACCCCGGCCTGGCGATCTCCGGCGGCGAACATCTGATGGACACCGTGCGCGGGTTACAGGATCACTCTCTGACGCTCTTTCCACAGTCGCACTTCCAGGTGGAACTGGGTTACAGCCGCAACACACAGAACGGGCCGGCTCTTTCCACCGTACAGGGTTTCGATACGTTTTCCTCCGCCTTCCCGGTGTTTGAAAACGTGAAGCAGCAGTGGAATGAGTACCGCATCGGCATCCTGGCCGATTGGAGCGGTCTCCGTTTCATCGCCCGTCACACCTGGGATTTCTTCAAGGACGACTCGGGCTACAGCTTGACCGGCAATGAAACCTCCGGTGTGTCGACAGATCCCACGGTGCTCACGCAATTCCAACGCACGGAACCGAACCATGGATCGAATCCCGGCTGGTTCGGCAACGTTTATGGCAGCCACAAATACTGGGCGCTGAACGCGCGCCTGACCTACAACCTGGGCACGGGCGGATTTGCGCTGAATGAGGTGACCACCGGCCTCAACAGTATTGGCGCCGCGGACAACCGCCAGATCGTGGTGAGTGGCGATGCGCAGCGGCCGGTGGTGGCTGGCGATTTCAACTTCAGCGTTTTCCCCACCAGCCGGCTGAGCATCGTCAACAACACGGCGGTGCATGACACACGCATCGACGGCGATTCCTACTTCACCGAATTCGATAACGGCACCGGCGCCGCGACCACGCTGAACTTCAAATTTCTCGGCGTCCGCACCGTCGCCAATTCTACCGACCTGAACTACCGTTTCAATAAGTGGCTCAGCGTATATGCCGGCTTCACCGTTTCCGACCGCCAGATTCGTTTTCTGGAGGCGTTCTCGTTTCCGTCTGTGGCCGGCAGCGCGGTGAGCGACCTTTACCAACAGACAAGCCGCCTGAACGCCGACAGTTTCGGCGTCCGTTTCCGTCCGCTTCAGCCGCTGACGATCAACCTGGAAGGCGCGATTGGCCATGCCGATCGCCCGCTCACGCCGATGAGTGACCGCAACTATCACACGCTCGGCGGGCGCATCCAGTACCGCAAGCGCAGGCTACAGCTCTCTGCCGGTTACAAGGAGCTGTACAACGAGAACGCTCCGCTTTCTTTCACGACCTACAGTTCGCGATCGCGGCAATACAACGCAGCAGCGTCGTTCGCCTTGCGAAACTGGCTGACCTTCGATGCCAGTTACTCGAAGCTACACCTGGATACGGTGGGCGGGCTGGCCTTCTTCGCCGGTGTCCAAACCCCGCAGCTCCAGACCAGTTACGATTCGATTTACATCAGTAACATCCACGCCGCCAACGCGGGCGTACGTTTCGGAATTGGCCGTCGCGCCGACCTATACGCCGGCTACACTATCACCAAGGACACCGGCGACGGCCGCGCCTCGGCGGTGCCGGTTGGAGTAACCGACCCGATCGCGGAGCTGCTCGACTCCGTGCAGACCTTCCCGCTCACCTATCAGTCTCCGATGGCACGGCTTTCGATCCGGCTGACGCCTAAGCTGCGATGGAACGTAGGATGGCAGTTCTATGGCTACGGCGAACTGTTTCACCTGCTGGGTTATGACCAGGGCTTTCACGCCCACACAGGCTACTCGAGCGTGCTTTGGTCGTTCTGAGGAGTCGAAAGTCTGGTACGAAACAGTCAGTACATTGGCAAGACCGCCGACGCTACCGGGAACTCCGATACTTTTACACCCTCTTTACAAATTCCCAACGACCTCTGAGTAGTCTTCCCGTTAACATCCGTATCGAGGAGTTGCACCAACATGGAACCACTTTGGGCCGCTAACACGAATCGGGAACCCTACCAGGATGCCCGTCTGACGATTGACTTCTCGAATCACGCGGTGACGCTGGATTCCGAATCCATCTCGCTGACCGCCAAGGAATACCTGCTATTGAGCTTTCTGGCAGCGCACAACGGCGAGATCTTCACCCGGACGGATCTTCTGTTAGCCGTCTGGGGCTACGGCGGGCAGATTCGAACCCGCACGCTGGACGTGCACCTGGCCCGCCTGCGCAAGAAGCTGGGCGCTTTTGGGCACCGGCACTTGGAATCCGTCTGCGGCAATGGCTGCCGTTATCAGCCGCCGCGGGGTGCACGCGAGGGGGACGCTTTGGCTTCGTATCGAGCGTGCGCGGCCGTGGGGAATCGGATAGAATTAGTGGCCTGAGGAATGCAGACCATCCTGGTCATCGACGATGATGCCGGCATTCGCGAAGTAATCGGCGTGATGCTGGAAAAGGAGGGGTTTCGCGCAATCTTCGCGGCCGATGGCAAGACCGGCTTGCAGGAAGCCATGACCGCGCGCCCCAACCTGATCGTGGTTGACCTCCGCATGCCCGGCCTGAGCGGCGTGGACGTTTGCAAAGCGCTGCGGAACGCCGGCGTGCAGACGCCGCTGATCGTGCTCAGCGCCATCGGCGACGAGATCGACAAGGTGCTGATGCTCGAAATTGGAGCTGACGACTATATTGTCAAGCCCTTCGGCACCCGCGAGCTGCTGGCGCGGATCAGGGCGGTCCTGCGCCGCACGACTCCCGAAGCCAGCCACGCCATCACGTTTTCCGACGTGGAAGTCGACCTCGACCGTTCCGTGGTGCGCAAACACGGCGATGAGGTTAAGCTCACCAGGGCGGAGTACAAACTGCTGGTGTTCTTCGTGCAGAACCCCGACCGGGCTTTGAGCCGCGACGTGCTCCTCAACTCGGTATGGGGCTACGACGCCTTTCCGAATACGCGAACGGTGGACGCCCACGTCGTGCGCCTGCGCCAGAAGCTGGAGACGGAATCGGAAACCCCCCGCCATTTCGTGACCATGCACGGCGTTGGTTATCGTTTTATCCCTTAAGGACGTGGAGGAATGGCACCGCGCCGCACGATACTTTTGGTCGAAGACGAATCCCATTGCATCTCCACGATGGAAATCGCTTTCGACGGCGATACGGAGCCGCGCCTCGCTCACACGTCGACGGCGGAAGAAGCGCTGCTTATTCTGGACTCGACCGAAATCGCAGCGGTCATCACCGATATTCACCTGCCGTCGATGGACGGCTTTGAGTTGATTTCGCGGTTGAGAAACCAGCCGCGCTTCGCCCAATTGCCCATCCTGGTCACCAGCGGGGATCCAGACCCGGATTCTCCAGAACGCGCCCTGAGCCTGGGCGCGAACGCGTTCTTCCCCAAGCCATACTCGCCGAGCGCCATACGGCGCAAGGTCAAGGAATTGATCCATGCACCTTAAGCTGCGTTTCTTCTTGCTGGCGTTGGTTCCCGGCGTATTGGCCGCGCAATCGCGAGAGCCGGCGGACCTGGACCGTATCCTGCAGCGCCTCGACGTTCTGGAACAACAGAACCGCGAACTGATGTCGGAGATCCGCTCGCTGCGCGAGCAAATCGCTTCCGCGGCCGCCGCTCCCACCGCGGCATCCGCTCCGGCGGCCTCGCCTGTTGCGGAGCGGGTCGATGTAGCGGAACAGAGGATCCACGACCTGGCCCAGGACCGCATCGAATCCGACCACCATTCGGCGATCCAGCTCGCAGGCATGGTTCTGTTCAATTCGTATATGAACGGCAAATACGGCGGCGGCGAGCAGGACCCGACGACCGCTGCTCCCCAAGCCGCCGCGCGTTCCGATGGCGCCACTCTGCGCCAAACCATCGTCGGGTTGAAGTTTCAATCCCCGGAGCGCATAGCGGGCGCCGAAGTCTCCGGCGACGCATACGTGGACCTGTTCGGCGGCTCGGGTACCTCGCTGGATCAGTTAGTCCGTTTGAGGATCGCGTCTCTCAGTTTTCAGTGGACGAACACAACCTTTACCGTGGCGCAAGACAAGCCCATCCTGGCGCCCCGCGAGCCGGATTCACTGGCCCAAGTCGGCTACTCGCCGCTCACCGGCGCTGGCAACCTTTGGCTCTGGCGGCCGCAGGCCCGCATCGAGCGGCGATTTCTGTTCGGCGATTCCGCCGGGCTCCGCGCCCAAGCCGGGGTCCTCGAAACCGGCGAGACCGGCAACGTACCCGCCGAATACTCCTCCTACGCACCCGCCGGCCGGCCGGCGCTCGAAGGTAGATTCGTGTTTTGGATGAAGTCCGGTGACAACGGCGACTTCGAGATTGCGCCCGGTTTTCATGTCAGTAACTCGCAGTTACTTGGGGTTACCGTGCCGTCGCGCATTGCTTCCGTGGACTGGCGCATTCCCCTGGCGCGCGCCTTCACGCTTACCGGCGCCGCTTTCCTCGGCGAAAACCTGGGCGTGATTGGCGGCCTTCGCCAAGGTGTCGTGGTGTCCTACCTTGGCGCCCCGAGGGCGGTGCATGGCGCCGGCGGCTGGGCGCAACTCGAATATCGCGCCACCCGCCGCCTGTCGTTTCACCTGTTTGGCGGCGAGGAAGACGACCGCAACCGCGACCTGCAAACCGGCTTGATCTCCAGAAACGAATCCTATGGCGCTAACGCCATGTACCAGATTGTCTCGAACGTGGTGGCCAGCTTTGAGTCGGCAATCGTCCAGACGGCTTACATTGGGTCGCCAACTCGCCTCAACCCTCATTATGACCTTGCTTTCGCGTATCTGTTTTAGCGCCGTGCTGGCGAGTCCGGGCTTCGCCGCCACGCTGTCGGGCCGCGTGGAACTGGTCGATTCCCGCGCGCCGGCGGTCCGCCAGCACCACGACTACTCCGGCGTGGCAGTCTGGCTGGAACCGGTCGGCGCGGCGCTGCCTCCAGTTCCGCTGCACGTCCGCATGCTGCAGAAGGACAAAGCCTTTCAGCCGCATCTTTTGATCGTTACCGTGGGCTCTACGGTGGATTTTCCCAATCTCGATCCGGTCTTCCACAACGCGTTTTCCAATTACGATGGCCAGCTTTTCGACGTGGGACTGTATCCGCCCGGCTCCACGCGCAGCATTCTTTTCAGCCGCCCCGGCATCGTGCGTGTGTTTTGTAACATCCATTCCAGTATGAGCGCGGTGATCGTGGTGCTGGACACGTCGCTGTTCGGCATCACTAAAGCGGACGGACGTTTCGAGATCGCGGGCGTGCCGGAGGGTGCGCACGATCTCACCTTCTTTCACGAACGCGCCACCCAAGCCGCGTTGCGAAGCGCGGGCCGGCGCGTCACCATCACCGGCGAGCGTGTTTCGATTCCGCTAGTCTCCATTTCCGAGACCGGCTATCTCTCCATTCCGCATAAAAACAAGTACGGGCAGGATTACCCGCCTGCGCCGGACGACGCGGGCTTCTATCCCGCCGCTCACAAATAGCCGTGCGCCGCCTGCAATCCATGTCGCTGCTGTGGAAGATCATGCTCTCCACCTCTGGGGCCATCACCTGCCTGCTGGCTGTCGCCGGCTGGCTGGTGCAGAGCCACTTCATGCGCAATGCCACCGTCATGCTGGATGAAGAAGTGGCCGCCAGTTCCCGCGCGTATGAATCGCTGTGGCGGGCGCGTGCGGAGCGGCTGGCGTCGGTCAGCCTGGTGCTGAGCCGCATGTCCGACGTGCGGGCCGCATTCGGCACGCGCGATCAGAACACCATCCGCGACACCGCCAGCGATCTCTGGAACAGCATCGCTCCCAGCCGCACTCTGTTCTACGTCCTGGAGCCCGGCGGAGCGGTGATCGCCTCGCTCGGCCCGGCGCTGGAGACCGCTCCCAGTTTCCCCCTCGCCGCCGCCGCCAGCCGCTTTCCCGGCCAGGCCACCGGATTCGTGATCGAAAAGGGACGGCTTTACCAGACCGTGGTGACGCCGGTGTATGTGGCCGCCGCGCACGGATCCGCGCTGCTCAATGTGCTGGTCGCCTGTTTCGAAGTGGATACCACCCTGGCGCGCGAACTGAAGCAAGCCACCGGAAGCGACTTCGTTTTCTTTTCGCGTGGCCGGCCCATCGCATCCACGCTTCCCGTCAGCGTGCCCGCGGATCTCACCCGCCGGGAGCAGGTGCGCATCGCCGATTCGAATTATGCGCAGTTTGTCATGCCACTCGCCGACATTGCGGGCCACCAGGTTGGCGAACTCCGGATTCTGCGCTCCTTCCAGGCCGCCGACTCGCGCTTGGCGACCCTGCGCGTCCAGATGGTGTTGATCTGGATGCTGGCGATCTCGCTCGGACTCGCTGGCACGTACCTGCTGGCCCGGCGCATCGTACAGCCCCTCCGCGCTCTGGAGCAGGCGGCCGAGCGAATCGCGACCGGCGACTACGACGCGCAGGTCCCCGTGTCCAGCTCCGACGAACTGGGACGGCTGGCCGAAAGCTTCAACGAAATGTGCGCTTCCCTGCGCATTGCGCGCCAGGAACTGATTCGCCAGGAGCGGATCGCCACCGTCGGCCGTCTGTCCACCTCCATCATCCACGACCTCCGTAATCCTCTGGCGGCGATTTACGGCGGCGCGGAAATGCTGGTGGATGCGGAACTCTCCATCGACCAGGTAAGAAAGCTGGCCTCCAGCATCTACGCCTCGTCGCGGCAGATTCTGGCGATGCTGCAGGAACTGGCCGACACCAGTCGCGGTCGCAGCCGCCGCCGTGAAGCCTGCCGTTTGCGCGATGTCGTTCTCGCCGCCTGCGACTCGCTCGCCGATGCCGCGGCCCGCCCCGGCGTCTCTCTGGCGTGCGATGTTTCTTCCGAGATCGAA
>CAWJLI010000168.1:0-7897 GCA_963843095.1 Bryobacterales bacterium | reverse complement strand
ACCGCATCACTGGCCACGCGCGGTACCGCGCCGGCACGCTGGAGCTTTCCGCGTGCGAGATTCGCGCCGGCGCCAAACAGATCCACGTGGATGCCAGCTTCGCCCATTTGCCGGGCCGGTTCGACACCGGCGCACTGCGGTTTCAGATTTCGACCAACGCCGTGCCGATCGAGCAGGTTCACCTCCTCGAAGCGGCGCGGCCGGGCGTGAAGGGCACCGCCCAGGTGCAGGTGCGCGGCGCCCTCGATATCGTCCCGCCGGAAAACGGGCGGCCCGGATTTCGTATTCGGGATCTGCATGCTGAAGTCACCGGCAAGAAGCTGCAATTGGCGGGCGGCGATCTGGGCGACGTGCGTCTTACTCGCGGAGACCGAAGGCGGCGCTTTGCGGGCGCACCTGGAATCGAACTTCGCCGAATCCTCGATCATTGGCGACGGCCTATGGCGGCTGGCGGAGGATTACCCCGGCAGCGCCACCATCCGATTTACCAAGGTGGACCTGGCGCAGTTGCGCGCGTGGCTGGCGCCCGCTGGATCGCTCGCCGGTCTGGCCGGGGCAGCGGAAGCCTCGCTGCGCGTGGATGGCCCCGCGCTCAACCCGCGGGCGATGACGGCGGAGCTGCGCATCGCGCGCCTGGAAATCGCGCCCGCCGCTTCCACCGGTCTCGCACCCGCCGCCTTCGCGCTCCGCAACTCCGGAGACATCGTGGTCACCATGGCTGGCTCGGTCGTCACCGTGGTGGCGGCGCGATTCACCGGGCACAACACGGATTTCGGCGTCACCGGGCGCGTGTCGCTGGGTCAGAAGAACCCGCTCGACGTGCGCGTGGCCGGCCGCGCCGACCTTGGCCTGGTGCACGACCTGGACCGCGGCCTCACCGCCTCCGGCGAAGTTGAAAGCGGACGCCAGCGTGCGCGGGACCCTGGCCTCGCCGCAAGTCGCCGGCCGCCTGGAATTCGCGGGTGCGGGGTTCAACATCAGCGACGTCTCCAACGGCATCTCCAATGCGAACGGCGTCCTGCTGTTCAGCGGCGACCGCGCTTCCATCCAGAACTTCACCGGCGAAACCGGCGGCGGCAAAATCGAGCTCAGCGGTTTCGCGGCTTACGGCGGCGATGGGCCGACAGTGTTTCGTCTCCACGCCACCGCTCACCAGGTGCGCGTCCGCTATCCGGAAGGCGTCAGCACGGTGGCCAACGCGGACCTGCGTTTCACCGGGACCACGGCCAGCAGTATTCTCTCCGGCACCATCACCGTGCTGCGCACCGGCTTCAATCCGCAATCGGATTTCAGCTCGCTGCTGGCGCAATCCTCCGAGCCGGTGCGCACGCCGGCGGCGCGGCCCGGCCTGCTCGGCGGCCTCACCTACGATGTCCAGGTCGCCACCGCGCCGGACATCCGGGTGCAGAGCGCGCTCGCGCAGGACGTCCAGGTGGAAGCCAACCTGCGCCTGCGCGGCACCTACACCAGTCCCGCCGTGCTGGGCCGCGTCAATATTACGCATGGCCAGATTGTCTTCTTCGGCACCCGGTACAGCATCTCGCAGGGATCCGTCTCGTTCTTCAACCCGGTCAACGTTGACCCGGTGCTGGATGTCGATCTGGAGACCAAGGCCCGCGGCATCCAGGTCACCCTCAATGTCTCCGGCCCGCTCAGCAAGCTGAACCTGACGCCGCGCTCGGACCCGCCGCTGCAATTCAGCGAGATCGTGGCCCTGCTCGCCACCGGCCGCACGCCCACCGACGAGGCGTCGCTTTCTTCCGGCCAGAACACCGCCGCGCCGGCCTGGCAGCAGTCCGCCGGTTCGGCGCTGTTGGGCGAGGCCATTTCGAGCCCCGTCACCGGCCGCTTACAGCGCTTCTTCGGCGTCAGCCGCCTGCGCATCGATCCTACTTTGCCCGGCACCGAATTCAATGGAACGGCGCGCGTCACCCTGGAGCAGCAGGTGACGCCCGACATCACGTTCACCTACATCACCGATATCACCACCAGCAACCCGCAGGTAGTGAGCGTAGAATGGGCCTTCGCCAAGCAGTGGTCCGTGGTGGCCCAGCGCGACGAAAACGGCCTGGTCGGCATGGACATACTGTTCAAGAAACGGTTCTGAGATGGCGAACTGGGCGAGCGAGGTTGCGTCGCGAAATAACCGCTCCCTTTGGTCGCGGCTCCGATGCGCTCAGAGCGACTCGGCGCGGGGAGCGGTTGGCGCCGGGTGAATTCGTCATTGCATGACAAGCCCTGACCTTTCGAAATCGCGCGTTCCCTGGCTGCGCTGGGCGGCGGTGCTGATCCCGGCTGTGTTGCTGCTGGCCTTTCCGCCCTCCGGGCTGAACGCGAAGCAAGATCATCTGCTGGCGGTATTCGTGGCCACCATCGTCGCGCTGGTGGCGCAGCCGGTGCCGATGGGCGTGAGCTGCGTGTTCGCCATGACCGTGCTGGCATTGACCCGCACGGTGCCGCCGGCGCAAGTGCTTTCCGGCTTCGCCAACGTCACCGTGTGGCTGATCTTCACTGCTTTCCTGTTCTCCCGCTCCTTCACCGCAGACCGGCCTCGGCAAGCGCATCGGCTACCTATTCATCCGCCGGTTCGCGCGCACGCCGCTCAGCCTGGGTTACTCGCTCGCCGCTGCGGACCTGGTGCTGGCGCCCTTCATCCCTTCCGATACCGCGCGCGGCGGCGGCGTGATCTATCCTATCGCGCGCAGCGTGGCTCTCAATTTCGGCTCGGAGCCGGGCGGGCCCACCCGCTCGATCGGCGCTTTTCTGATTCTGGTTTGCTTTCATACCACGTATGTGGCCTCGGCCATGTTTCTCACCGGCATGGCCGCCAATCCTCTGATCGCCGATTTCGCCCGCCAGTATGCCCGCGTCGAGCTGACCTGGACGCGCTGGGCCACCGGCGCCATCGTGCCCGGCCTGTTGACCCTGACGACCGTCCCGTGGCTGCTCAAGCGATGGTGCCGGCCGGCCATCCGCGATACCGCGCCGGCGCGCGCGTTCGCTGCCGCGGAACTGGCGCGCATGGGCCCGCTTTCCCGCCGCGAAAAGTGGCTGGTGGGAATCATGCTGGCGGTGATGGCCGGATGGGTGACCTCGCCCTGGCACGGCATCCCCAACACGTTCGTCGCGCTGGCCGGCCTTTGCGCGATTCTGCTGGCGCGCGTGCTGGCCTGGGACGATCTGCTCGACGAAAAGAAAGCCTGGGACGCGCTGATCTGGTTCGCTCCGCTGATCATGATGTCGGACGAGCTTTCGCGCGGCGGCGCCATCGGCGTGCTCTCGCATTCGCTGTTCCGCGCCTATGCCGGCTTGCCCTGGATCATGGTAGCGCTGGCGCTGGCGGTGACTTATCTCTACGTACACTATGGTTTCGCCAGCATGACGGGGCATATCATGGCGCTGTATCCCGGCTTTCTGGTAGCCATGTTGGCCGGCGGCGTGCCGCCAATGTTAGCCGCGCTGGTGCTGGCGTACTTTTCCAACCTCAATGCCGGCATAACTCATTACGGCACCGGCTCGGCACCGGTCTACTTCGGCTCCGGCTATGTAAGTCAGGCGGATTGGTGGCGATGGGGATTCTGCATTTCCTTAGTCAACTTGGTGATCTGGCTGGGCGTGGGCTTCTGGTGGTGGAAGGTGCTGGGGTTGTGGTGAGACTCCGGGCGCGCGCGCCTTCATGAAACGGCGCCGCCGGCTCAAAGGCAATTAACGATTTCACTCTGGATTTTGACCCAGAGGGCTCCATGGGCAGGCGCGGCATAGTGCCTCCTCCGCCGCACGGGGGCGGCGGAGACTCGCCAGGCGCCAATCCGGCCGAGCCCGAAGTCGCCAGCCTCTTCACCGCCCTTCAGGAACAGCTCGGACTCAAGCTGGAGCAGAAAAAAGGCCCGCTCGATCTGCTGGTCATCGACCACTCCGAAAAAGCGCCGCTGGAGAACTGACCGCGCCGCCAACCTTTGTCGCCTTACGCGGCGCTGAGCGGCCGCCGAACAGACCTACGCCTGCTGTTGGGCGAGTGGGCCGATCAACGGCAGAACCGTCGTCTTCCCCTGGAAGGTGGTGATCAACAGATAGATCCACAGCACGAAGCACGCCAAGTTGTACAGAGAGTGGATGCTGAAGGCGATGAACCACAGGTGCAGGATCCCAAACACGATGCCGAGCGCAATCGAGCCGGCCACCGTAGCCACGAAAAGAAAGATGGATTGGAACGCGTTGAAGCGGACGGTCTTGTTCTGGTTGTAAGGCGCGATCACCAGAAACACAATCGCCGGTATCAGCAGATAACAGAGTGCCGAAGCGACGTTCTCGCCATCGGCGCCGCGCCCGCCACGGGCGGCGGCGCGCCTGCTCCCGGCGGCGGTATTCGCCCCCGCGCCCACCGGAGCGCCACACTTGGACAGAATGCCCCTTCAGCTCCAGTTCCACGGCTTGCGCAAAACGGCATAAGACAACCTGCTCAAGACTCACGCCAAATCCGGCTGGATCGAGCAGCCTATTTTCCCAACCCGCCATGCAGGGCGTTCAAGAACTGTCCGGTCCACCCGCCCAGCCCATTGCCCGGCGCAGCGCCATAGGCCAGACCCGCGCGCGTAGTCCACATCTGCGCGGCTCCCCCGAAGCGGGCCGCCGCCCGGCGCCACTACGGCGTACCCGAGCACCGCCACGGCGATCCCCAGCGCGCCCAGAACCAAAACTGGTCCCGCCGGCATAACGTGCCAGGCGGCGCCCAGGTTCCCGTGCAATGCCGGCGCGGTGCTGCGGCTGAGGCCGCAGGTTGGGCAGGGCAGCCCCGTGGCACGGGAAGCGCAGGCGACCAGGATCGGCCTCCCCATGGAGTAGACCCGCTCCAGGTCGGCGGCCGCAGGACGCGCCCAGCGCGGCGTCGACCAGAATGGTCGCGCCCACCACCGTCGCCAAGGAAGCCGCAAGCCAGCCGAATCCATAACGTTCCCTCAGATTATTGACCACGTAACAGTTCACGGCCTTGTCGTACAGCGTCTGGCCGCGCGTCCACAAGGGCCAGAGCATATAGAGCGCCGGCAGGAATCGGACAACGACAGCGCCACGCGCACCACCAGGCGGAGGAAGGCCGTACCCTGCGAGAGCAGGTTGCCGGAAGCGTCCACGACCTTAACGTGTACCACGCCCTGCCCGATGGAGTAGCCGCGTTGCGCAACCAGGTATACGCCGTTATACAGGCCGACCACCAGAGTGGCAACGGGGAACAGAAGGAAGAACATGCAGCACATGCTGGAACCGGCGCCGTGGCCAGCCAACCCGGCGATGCCGGCCAGCATCGCAGCGGCGAAGAAATACAGAATTGCCATGCCGACGCCCACCAGCAGGCTGTCGATGAGAAAGCCGACCACGCGGTTACCCCAAGTGGCGTACCCGGCGGCGAACACCGCGGGGTAGGCTGCGGCGGGAACGACCGGCGTCGCTGGCGTTGCGGCAAACGGCTGCGCCGCTCCGCAAGCAGGGCAATAGGCCGTGCCATCGGCCATGGACGAACCGCAATGTGAGCAGAACATGTTTTTTTCGCTTACTGAGGATTTACATTACATCTTTTACGGCCTGGAGGGAAGCGAAATCAGCGGCCGGGAGGGCCCAACACCACCAGCGGGATGATGGCGCCCAGCACGGCGCCCACTATCAGCGCCGCATTGCCCGCGCCGAGGAAGGAAGCCAGCAGGCCGGCCAGCGACCCCAGCCCTGCGCCTACCACGGCGATCATGATTCGTTTGCCCATGAACAGTCGGGTCGTCGGCCGCTTTCGACAGCGGGAGCAATCCAGCCTATTTCTTGTCCGGCTGGCCGGTGATAAAGACGGTATCGCCCGGATGGACCAGCTTATAGCGGTCGCGAATTTCGAGCTCCTGCTCGGAGGGATCGTTCTGCAGGCGGCGGATGTGGTCTCGCTTGCGCTCGATCTCGCGGGCCAACTGCGCGTTGCGGTCTTCCAGGCGCTTGATTTGCTCTTGCCGGGCCAGCACGGCGGGAATGCCCCGCGCTCCGCCGAGAGTCGCCGCCACATAGGCGGCGGCCATCAGGAAGACCACAATATATGCAGTTCGGCCGAACGGCGCTTTCATCAAACAGTGCCCTGGAAGATAATAGTAACACCGCGGTGAAATTCTTCCACGCACTTTTTTCATGACAGACAAAATCGTGGTCTTCAGCACCTGCGCTTCCGAAGAGGAAGCGGAAAAGCTGGCCCGTTCGGTGGTGGAGCTAGGACTGGCGGCGTGCGCCAGCATTGTACCGAACGTGCGCAGCTACTACCGCTGGCAGGGCGCGGTGGAGTCGGCCGGCGAGTACCTGCTGGTGATCAAATCGGCGCGGTGGCAATTCGCGGCTCTCAGCGCCGCTCTGGAGCGGATGCACTCCTACGAAGTGCCGGAGGTGCTGGCGGTGCCGGTGGTGGCGGGGTCGGCCCCCTACCTCGCCTGGCTCGATGCGAGCCTTGGCGCCGGGAAGGAGGACGCTTCCCAGTGACGGCCGCAGGTTCCTCCGGCCGGCTCGATCCGTGCCTGGCGCTGATCTTCGATATGGATGGGGTGGTGATCGATTCCAACCCGGCGCACCGGGAGGTCTGGGCGGCTTACAATCGCAGCTACGGCCTCGAGACCACCGGGGCCATGCTGCAGTGGATGTACGGCAAGCGCAACGATGAAATCGTGCGCCATTACTTCGGCGAGGACCTTTCGAGCGAGGAAGTAGCGCGACGTGGCGCGGCCAAGGAGCGGTTGTTTCGCGAGACGGTTGCCGGCCGGGTGGAGCAGATGCTGGTGCCGGGTCTGCCCGCGTTCCTGCGCCAGCACAACGGCGCCCGGATGGCGGTGGCCACCAACGCGGAACCGGAAAACGTGGCGCTGGTGCTGGATCAAGGCGGTATCCGCCCGTATTTCCAGGTGGTTGTGGATGGGCACCAGGTGCGGAAGCCAAAACCCGACCCGGAAATCTACCGGCTGGCAGCCCAGCGGCTGGGGGTTGCCGCGTCGAATTGTATCGTCTTTGAGGACTCGAAGTCGGGTGTCCAGGCGGCCCGCGATGCGGGGATGAGGATAGTAGGAATATTAACTACGGAAGATAACTTGCCGTATGTTAACATTTGTGCCAATAATTTCTTAAGCGAGAATTTGCACGCATGGCTCGCTGCCCAACAGTGCGTGTCTTGAAAGGCTTAGCGCTGCTATTGGTCGCCCTGGCGGCGTCCAGAAGCGGCTTAGCCCAGACTGCGCTGACACTCGGCGAGCTAAACGCCCGCACCCCGCGGGACTACGGCGCGGTGCATGCGCGCCAGGAAGTGTCGATTCGCGGCACGGTGAACGCGCTGCCTTTCCATTTCCCCGAGTACACCATTCTGACCATCCAGGATGGCACCTCGGGAGCGGCCTTGCATACGCCGTCAACGTCGACCCTGCTGGACGCTTTGCTCCCGGGGGATGTGGTGGAAGCCAGCGGGAGCGTCATCACCCTCGCCGGAATGGTGATGGTGGACGTAGGGAGCATAAAGAAGGTGCTCCGCGCAGCCGGGTTCCAGGCAGCCACCGCGTCCATTGAGGACCTCCAGCGGTTCAAGGCCCTGGGCAGGTTGGCGCGGGTGAAGGGACACCTGATCGGAAGAGGCTCCACCACCGCCGGCCCCTACTTGATGATCGGCTCGGACAAGGATTTCTACCGGATTTTCTTCCCCGTTCGAGACGAGCGTCTCTATCCGGCGCTGCCGGCGATGGCGCCCGGAGATGAAATCGAAACGGTTGGCGTAGCTTTCCAGTACGCCGCGGGAAGGCCTCCCTACAATCGGGGCTACGAACTGCTGGCGACCGAGCCGCCGGTGGTAGCGCCCGCGGCCTCCGGCTGGTGGTGGTCGCCGCTGGTTGTGAGCGATGAC
>CAWJLI010000167.1:0-42266 GCA_963843095.1 Bryobacterales bacterium | reverse complement strand
AGGGCGCGAACAGCTCGTCGAAGCCGCCCAGCTCGTGGAATTTGCGGCGGGAGAAAGCGCAGGATCCTCCTCCGCCGTAGAAGCAGGGAAACAGCCCGGTCACCGCCGGGTCGTCGCGGTGGCGTACGCGCAGCGCGCCATCCTGCCAGCAGCCCTGCGTCAGGCCGGTTTCCTCGCGAATCTTGTCGGGGTCTTTGAAGAAGATCTGGCAGGAGACGGCGAACACCGCCGGGTCGGCGAAGCCTTCGAGCAGGCTGCCAAGAAAATCGGGTTCCACGCGCATATCGTTGTTAAGCAGCACGACGATATCGTTTTTCGCCTCGCGGAAGCCCGTGTTCGAGCCGCCGCCGAAGCCGAGATTCCGCTCCAGTGCCACCAATTTGACTTGCGGGAAATGGGCCCGCACGTAAGCGGCGCTGTCATCGGTGGACCCGTTGTCGACCACGACGATCTCGTTGGCCGGGTTGCCCGCCAGCGCGGTGACGACCGAGGGCAGATACCGGGCGAGCAGCTCGCAGCCGTTCCAGTTGGGGATAACCACGCTGGCCGCGGCAGGGGCCGGCTCCGGCTCCCGCGCCGGCGGATTGGCGCGCACCCGGCGGCCGCGCTCCAGAAACCAGAGCGCGTCGGCGATCCAAAGTGCAAGCAGGCTCGCAACCACCAGCAACGGCGAGAGGATCAGCAGCGGCAGCGCGCGCAGCAGACGTTTGAGGAAGAGCATGTCAACGGGCGGCGGGCCCAGGGCCGAGGCCGACCTTCTTACCCAGCTTGACCCAGCGCGACGCCTGGTAGAGAGCCAACTGGCCGGAAGCGCGGGCCAGCTCTTCGCGCAACGCGGTCGCTTCGCCGTCGAGGCGTTCCGCCCAGGCGGTGCGGTCCGCCAGGTCGGCCTCGGTCGAGTGCAGCAGATCCACGGCGCGTTTCTTTTCGGCAATCTCCTTTTCGAGCGAGGCGTCAATACTGCGCGCCCACTCGATCTTCTGGTCGAGTTCCTGTTCGAGTTGGTGAATCTGCGCCTGGGCGTTCTCCTGGGCGCGGGCGAGTTCCCGCTCGATCTCGAGAATCTGCGCCTGGGCGCTTTTCTGCTCGCGGGCGAGTTCCTGCTCGATTCGGTGAATCTGCGCCTGCGCGTTTTCCTGCTCGCCGGCGAGTTCGCGCTGGAGCTGGAGAATCTGCGCCTGGGCCGTTTCCTGCTCGCCGGCGAGTTCCCGTTGCAGAGAGTCCACCCGCGCGCGGCGCTCTTCGAGTTCGCGGTTGAGCGCATCCGCCCACTGATTGCTTCGCTCCAGGTCGGCCAGCAGTTTCCGTTGCTCAATTTCGAATTCGGCGAGATCCCGCTGGGCCTTTTCGAGCCACTGGTTCTTCTGGGCGAGTTCCCCATCGAGCAGGGCGATGTGGCGCTCGCGCTCGCGCAGCACGTTGGCGGCGCGGGGCACGTACACGAAGGTGGGGTTGCCGACCTGCGGGCGGTGAGCGCAGACGGCGACGAAGAAGTGAGAATCGTCGGGCAGCGGATCGCCGGCATCCACCCGCGTTTCGACCGTGTAGCCCGCCTGGTGCGGCTGGAAGGTAACGCCCTCGACGTGATTTTCGAGGAAGAGCGCCACGTGCGGGAAGACCGCTTCGAGCGCGCCGCGGAACTCCTCGAAATCGAATTCGTGCACGTGGAACGGGTTGGCGCCGTGCATGCCGCGCGATTCGGTGTAGTAGAGCCGGTTGGGCGTGGAGACGATCAACTGGCCGCCGGGAGCGAGCACGCGGCGGGCTTCCAGCAGGAATTCGCGCCAGCCTTCGAGGTGCTCGATCACCTCGAAGGCCACCACCAGGTCGAAGGACCCATCGGGATGCGGCAGGCGTTCGCAGGAAGCCTGCTCGAAGGCGAGGTTGGGCAACCCGTAGTGGGCGCGGGCGAAATCGACGGCTTCGGCGGCCACGTCGGCGCCGATCACCGAAGCGGCCTGGCCGGCCAGTTCGGCCGAGCCGTAACCGGCGCCGCAGCCGGCGTCGAGGACGCGCTTGCCGTGCGCCAGGCGCGCCGCGAAGGCGTAGCGCGCCAGGTGCTCGTTGAGCAGATCGACATCCACCTGGCCGGGAATCAGACGCTCGCCGGTAAACTCAGCCAAGGCTTTGCTCCACTTCGGGCGCCAGGCGCGCGTTGATTTCCACGCGGCAGGGCAGATGAACGTAGCCGTAGATCTGGCCCTCGGTGCGGCTCATTTGCAGCGCGATGGCGTTGTCGATCCAGTCGCACATGGCGTAGCCGGAAAGCGGGCCATCGGCGATGGCCGGTGAAAAAGAGAAGGAAGCGGGGTACAGCTCGGGCAACTCGAGGTGGAAATCGACCGTCACCGTATCGCCTGCGTGGAGCGGCGGCAGGGGGGTGCCTTCGCGGGCCGTGTTGGTGCCCGCGAAGTCCATCCCCAACTGGTTGCGCAGCATGAAACCGACCATCGGCATGGGGAGCGAGTCCTTGGCGCGCGCGCTGATGCGCACCACGATGCTCGAGCCGGGTTCGAGCAACTGGAGCGACCGGCCCTGCTCATCGAGCACGGCGATGCCGAGGATTTCGGCGCGGCCGTCGCCAAAGCGGTGGTCGATGTTGGGAATAGTCTCGACAATCTCGGGCGCGCGCACCGCGCCCGCAAGCGCGCGCGGCGGGGCGGAGGCGTCGGACAGGCGGTAGCTGGAGTCCTTTTCCGTCATGGCGGCGAGATAGTGCGAGACCACCGCGGCCGGGTCGCCGATTTCCGCGATGCGGCCCCGCTCGAGCCAGAGCGCCCGGTCGCCGATCGCTTTCACGTCGCCGACCGCGTGCGACACGAATAGAATGGTAACGCCGCGCGCACGCAGCTCGTGCACCTTTCGCATGCAACGCTGGCGGAAATAGATGTCGCCCACCGCCAGCGCTTCATCCACCAGCAGGATTTCCGGATCTACGTGGATGGCCACCGCGAAGGCCAGCCGCACCACCATGCCGCTCGAATACGTCTTGACCGGCTGGCGAATGAACTCGCCGATTTCGGCGAACGATTCGATCTCGCGGTAGCGCTCGTCGATCTGGCGCGTGCTGAGGCCGAGGATGGAGCCATTCAGATACACGTTATCGCGCCCGCTGAACTCCGGGTTGAAACCGGCGCCCAGTTCGAGCAGCGCCGAAACGCGCCCGTGAACCCGCACACTCCCGCTCGACGGTTCCAGGATGCCGGCCACGATTTGCAGCAGCGTGCTCTTGCCGGAGCCGTTTTCGCCGATGATGCAGAAGGTCTCGCCGCGGCGGATCTCAAAGGTGGCGTCGTGCAGGGCCCAGAAATCGGTGTGGCGCTTGAGACGATTGAAGGACGCGAGTTCCTTGAGCCGATCGCCCGGCGCGCGGTACATGGCGTAGCTCTTGGAAACTGCTTGGAACTCGACGGCGTTCACGGCGGCTCAAAAGAAAGACCAGTGTAGCGGAAGTGGGCCGAGGAAGAAAACGTGGGGCAGGGAGAAGGGTGTTGGCGGCCAGATGCAAGGTAGGACAGACGATCGGTTTTGGTCGTCGGTCATGCGTCGTACTTAAGCGAAAAGTGACAAACCACAGAGGACGATGGTCCGTCCTATCTCACCCGGGCCGCGGTGTTATGATCGCCACATCGGAACCGGCGGGACGTGAGGAGCGAATCGACGTGTTAGGCGCAATTGAAGCTGGTGGCAGCAAATTCGTTTGCGGGATCGGCGCCACGCCTGCGGACCTGATCACCACGCAGATTCCGACCACCACGCCGGCGGAGACGTTGGAGTCGGTGGTCGAGTTCTTCCGGCGGGAGGCGGGCGGCGAGCTGAAAGCGGTGGGAATTGCTTCGTTCGGGCCGGTAGATCCGCATCCGGGCTCGCCCACTTTCGGCTACATTACCTGCACGCCCAAGCTGGGCTGGCGCGGGACGGACGTGGCGGGCACGGTCGGCAGAGGCCTGGGCGTGCCGGTGGGTTTCGACACGGACGTGAACGGGGCCGCGCTGGCTGAAGCGCGGTGGGGCGCGGCGCGAGGCCTCGCCGATTTCCTTTACCTTACTGTGGGCACCGGCATTGGCGGCGGTGCGATGGTGAATGGAAAACTACTGCACGGGCTGCTGCATCCGGAAATGGGCCACTTGCGGATTCCGCACGATCGCGCCCGTGATCCATACGGCGGCGGCTGCCCGTTTCACGGCGATTGCCTGGAGGGCCTGGCAAGCGGGCCCGCGTTGCGCGCGCGCTGGAGCATGGCGCCACGGGAGTTGCCGCCCACGCACCCGGCCTGGGCGCTGGAAGCCGAGTACCTGGCGCTCGGCCTGCACAACCTGGTGTGCACGCTTTCGCCGCGGCGGATCGTGATCGGCGGCGGCGTGTCGCACCAACCGTGCCTGCTGCCGATGGTGCGCGCGGAGTTGACCCGGCTGCTGAACGGATACATCGAAGCGGCGGAGATCGTTGAAGAGATGGAGAGCTTCGTCGTGCTTCCGGAGTTGGGCGACCGCGCCGGCGTGCTGGGCGCACTGGTGCTGGCCGAAGAGGCGGCAGGGCGGGGTTGAGGGACCACTGTCGGGCGTCTGAAGAGAGCATCCCAACAGACGCTCACCCGCGGCCGCGGCTTGCTATTCTAGCGATTCAATACAACCATGCCACTGTCGATCAAACCTAAACAGGATTGCCGCTGGGACCTGGTGGCGCTGGGCGAGGTGATGCTGCGCTTCGATCCCGGCGACAAGCGGGTCGCCACGGCCCGCAGTTTCGACGTTTACGAGGGCGGCGGCGAATACAACGTCGCGCGGGGCCTCAAGCGCTGCTTCGGTCTCGATACGGCGATCGTCACCGCTTTCGCCGACAACCCGGTCGGGCGGCTGTTGCAGGACCTGATCTACCAGGGCGGCGTCGACCAATCGCTGGTGCGCTTGGTGCCATTCGATGGAGTCGGCCGCACGGTGCGCAACGGGCTGAACTTCACCGAGCGCGGATTCGGCGCGCGCGCGGCTTTGGGATGTTCCGACCGCGGCCACACCGCCGTCTCGCAGCTCCAGCCCGGCCAAATCGATTGGGACGCCATCTTCGGCCGGCACGGCGCCCGCTGGTTCCACACTGGCGGCATTTTTTGCGCGCTCTCCGAATCCACGCCCGCCGTGGCGATCGAGGCCATCGAAGGCGCGCGCCGCTACGGGGTAGTGGTGTCCTACGACCTCAACTACCGCGCCTCGCTTTGGCAAGCCATCGGCGGCAAGCAAAAGGCGCAAGAGGTCAACCGGCGCATCGCACCGCTGGTGGACGTGATGATCGGCAACGAAGAGGACTTTTCGGCGGCGCTCGGCTTCGAGGTTCCCGGCGTCGACGAAAGCCTGAGCGATTTCAAAGTGGCCTCGTTCCGGCAGATGATCGAGCAGGTGTTGCGCGAGTTTCCGTTCGCCGTGGTCGCCACCACGTTGCGCAAGGCCACCACGGCTACGCGCAACGATTGGGGCGCCATCTGCTACGCCGACGGCCAGTTTTACGAAGCCAAACACCGGCCGGACCTGGAGATCTTCGACCGCGTGGGAGGCGGCGATTCGTTCGCCTCGGGATTGATCTATGGGTTCCTCACCGGCCAGCCGCCGCAGTGGGCGGTGGATTGCGGCGCCGCGCACGGCGCGCTGGCGATGACCACGCCAGGCGACACTTCGATGGCCACGCTCGATGAAGTGCTGCGCCTGATGCGCGGCGGCGGCGCCCGCATCGCTCGGTAGCAGGAGACAGAAGACAGAAGTCAGAAGTCAGAGGTCAGAAGTCTGGTTGCGGCCGCAAAACGGTTTAAGGCGCGCCGGCCGCTGGCTTGCGGCCGCCGAACACCGCCAGTTCGAACACCTTCAGATAGCAATCGACGTCGGTGTAGCCGATCTCGCGCAGCCACTGGCATTGCGCTTCGACCGGTGCCAGAATATTCGCCGCCTTGTCGAGACGGGCATAATAGGTTTTCTCTATCTCGGAGCGGCTGCGGCCGGCGTGATGCCGCTCCAGGCAATCGAGGAAAAGGCCGTCGTGCACCGACTCCACCCAGGGCGACGCCGAGGCGACGTGTTCCAGGTTGAGGAACAGGCCACCGGGCGCCAGCAGCCCAAATATTTCCCCGTACACTTCCCGCTTGCGGCCGTCCGGTTGATGATGAATGGAATAACCCGACACGATGGCGTCAAACGGGCCAAAGGCATGCGCGGACGCGGTCCAGGATGCGGCTCCGTAGTCGGCGTTGACGCAGCGCACGGCGTCGCTTTGTCGCGCGAAGCGGGCCCTGGCCGCCTCCAGCATCGGTTCGGAGAAGTCTACCAGCACGCCGCGCGCCTGTGGGAAGTGCTCGAAGATCGCCGCCGCGAGCGCACCGTCGCCGCAGCCGAGATCTAGAAAATCCCGCACCGGCCGTTCGCCGGCCGCCAGCAGCCGGAGCATCACGTCTAATTGTTCTTGCGCCAGCGGGATCGCGGCGCGAACACCCTCCAGGTAGACCTTGGCGACAGCGGATGTCTTCCAGACCTCGTCAGTGCGCGCGGGCATCTTTCCAGTTTAGCTGTGGCGATTGCGCGTGGCGTCCGCGCGCTTTGCGGGTCTCCGCGCGGCCGCGGCCCGGCGGGCGTCTCCGGGCCGCGGCCGCGGAATTCAGGCCGACAGCGGCAACACCTGGCGGTGAATCACGCCGCTGAAGTAGTCGCGGAGCGGGTACAGCGGATAGGGCTCCAGTTCCGCGAAGGTCCGGCCCAGCTTCTGCTCGATCCGGTAGACCGCGTGAAAGAAATTGCCGCGGTCCATGTTCAAACGCCGGCAGCACAGCTTCCAGTCCGCGCCCAACAGAAAATGATAGCGGAATATGCGGTGCTCCTCATCGTCCAACACTCGGCGGCTGACTAGGCAAAAATCCGCCATGTACTCTTCCGACTTCCGGGAATAAACCCGCCGGCTGTTACGGCCGCTGCAAAACTCCAGTGACACCGTGCCCAGATAGGCGCCGGATTCGGCGCAATCGCGAAAACGCGCCAAACAGGCCCTGAAGATAGCCCGTAAGGCGCAGTTGCAGGGCACTTCCTTTCCAATCCTTACAAAACGCGTGCCATATCCATGGCAGTACGCGCACGATGCCTTAGCGACACCCACCGCGTTTGATCGGTTCCAACGCATGTTTTAGAGAATGTCCTTCCCGGTGACGGCACCCGTCAGGTTCAGCCGCCCCGATTTTCCTAAGCTGTTCACATATTTACGCCGACAATATAAAACGTCAATTTAATTAAAATCAATTTAATATAAATAGTTATTTAACCGAAGGTATTACTTCACGCTATCTCCAGTACTACTAGGCACTTACTGGAACTGCCGCGCCATTGTCCTATGATTTTTCTGTGTGATAATTCAAACGCAGATTCAATGGCTTTAGTACTGGACTATTTCAGTTAGAAATAGGGCCGGCGACCGTCCAGCCATATGACCGGCTTCAGGCAACTCGAATCGCGCCTGCTATCGGCGCTGCGGGAAAGAATCCGCAGCGGCGAACTCACGGAGCGGGGTACCGCCCGGTTGACCGGCCTTTCCCAACCTCATATCCATAACGTCCTGAAAGGGAAAAGGTCGCTTTCCATGGATGCGGCCGACACCATTCTCATGGCAGTACACCTGGACACGGTGGATCTGTTCCGTTCGAGCGAACTGGTCGAGGGCCTGGGGCGCCGTTCGTTCAGTTAGACCAATGCGGGCATTGCGCTGCCCACACCCGGTCGGGCACTATGGTACGGGAGGACACACCAGTGCGGCGCTTGCGCTCATGGCCCAAACAGGACCGTTTGCATCGGCTGGCGCAGCGCATTCAATCGCTGGCGGAAACAGACGAAGGCCGCTTGCGCCGCGTGCATGAAGTGGAAACCATGCGGCGTGCCGCCGCCCGCGAGTTGCACTCGGTCTGCGCGGACTTTGTGGCCGCCGTCAATGGCATGCTCGAAGACCGCGTGGTTTTGCTGGACCCGCCCGAATATCGCGCCGCCTCTTATAGCGACGACGCGCCCAACCTGCTGCAGATCAACGTCCACGGCCGCATCCTGCAGGTTGCGTACGCGGCCACCGCGGAGCTGATTTCGACCGAGGACTTTCGGATTCCCTACATTCTGGAGGGTTCCGTCCGCGCTTTCAACCAGGAAATGCTGGACAAGGATCTGATCGAAGAGCAGCCGCTGTTCTACACCCTGGAGCGGAATCGCAACATGTGGCGCTACTTTGAGACCCGCACGTATCACTCCGGCCCGTTCGACCGCGACTACCTCATCTCGGTGATGGAACAGATTCTCTGAGAGCTACTGCGGTAGCGCCGGCGGTCTTTTGCCGCCGGTGTTTTGAGTGTCGCAATCAGCGCCTCTTCTTGTGATGGTGCGGCTTGGCCGGCGCGGGTGCTGCGGCGGCTTTCGGGCTATGGCTGGCTTCGGGCTGGAGCCGGATCAGCACATGGTCATGGATCCAGTGCTCGTCCCACCATTCCCGCGGGTTGACCTGGACGCCATCCACCTGCATGCCGAAATGCACGTGAATGCCGCCGGCCAGACCGGTTTCACCCGCGACTCCGATTCGCTGGCCTTTGTCGACCCAGTCGCCCGCCTTGACGCCGATTTCGCTCAAGTGGCCATAGATGGATTGGACCGAGTATCCGTGATCCAGCACAATGCAGTTGCCGTAAATTCCCAAATCCCGCGCCCACACCACGCGCCCGTTATTGGCGGCGAAGACGGGCCCATGCGCGACATCGGAAAGATCGAAGCCCAGGTGCACCTGCTGATCCACTTTCTGGCCATGGTAGATGTAGTCGCGCAAGTCGGCGAAGTTGGCTTCTTCCTTGCCCCAGTGCATAAAAGCGCCCGCCCAGAGAATCTTCTCCTCCGTCTGCAGGCGCAGATCGGCAAGCTGCTGGTTGTTGGCGCGGCGCATAGGGCCGTTGATAAAAAGAAAGCGCGCCAGCAGGTCTTTGCCGGGCGCCAGGGTGCCGCTCGAATCCACCGAATGTACCAGTTTTTCCGCCAGCGCATCGGTCAAGTCAAAATCGCGCGCGCGGAACTTCTTCGCCTTGATGGTGACCGTCACGGGCGCGGTCGCCTCCGCGCCGGCCGCATTGCGCGCATACACCACCGGCACTACGTTTCCGGGCAGATCCCAGGGATAGGCGATCATGCTGAACCGCTGCGCAGAGTGGTCGGGCATCGGAAAACTGCGAAAGGTGTAATTGCCGACGCGCACTCCCGCTTCGTTCCAGTTGCCGCCCGGCGTCAAGACCACCAGTTCCGCGCCGCCCTGGTTGATGTAATGCCGCTGGCCGTCGGCGGCCACCCGCGGCGGTTCCAGTACTACGGTGACGTCAAACGACGCCGAATCGGTGTGGCCAGCGAAATCGTTGGATACGGCTTCCACCACCAGTTGTGCCGGCCCGTCTTTCAGATTCGCGGCCTGGCTTTTGCCCGCGTCGAAGATCACCGTCAGCGGCGCTTCGTGCCGGTGCCAGAGCAGGCGCGTGGCGGCGTTCCTGGACTCGAACACCGGGTACTCGGCACCTCCCTGCGCCACGAATCCGCGCACTGCGCGCACCCCGTGTGGATTGACAAGCCGGGCCGTGACCGGCGTGCTGATACCGATGCTCGTCACCGCCGGGCTCACTTGGATCGCCGTGTGGCCGGACAGCGCCAACAGCAACGCCACGGCAATCAGTAAGGCCGCCAGTACCGCCGCAAGAGCAATTCTCATTTCTTTACCCAGCTATCCAGCCAATCGAGGAACGTCTGATACCAGAATAAGCTGTTTCGCGGCTTCAATACCCAATGTCCTTCATCGGGAAAAACCACCAGCTTGGAGGGCACCTTTTGCATCTGCAGCGCGGTGAACAGCTCCAGCCCCTGCGTTTCCGGCACGCGGAAATCCAGCTCGCCGTGGAAGACCAACGTGGGCGTGTGGAATTCCTTGACGTAGCTGGACGGCGACCACTTCTGGTAATCTTCCGGCTTGTCCCAGGGTGTGCCGCCGTTTTCCCACAGCGGAAACCACAACTCCTCGGTGGCGCCGAATTCGCTGGTCATATCGTAGACGCCATCGTGAGTGATCAGCGCCTTGAAGCGCTGCGTGTGGCCCAGGATCCAGTCGATCATGTAGCCGCCGTACGAGGCTCCGGCCGCGGTCATGCGGCTGCCATCGGCGTACGGGATGTTGGCCACCACGTGGTCGGTGACCGCCATGATGTCGTCGAATACCTTGCCGCCCCAGTCGCCGTTGATTTCGTCGATGAACTTCTGCCCGTAGCCCGTGGAGCCGCGCGGGTTGGGCTCGACCACCACGTAACCGGCGGCGGCGAACACCTGCGCGTTCCAGCGGTAGGTCCAGCTATGTCCCCAGTTCCCTTGCGGGCCGCCGTGGATCAGCATGATGACGGGATATTTGCGCTCCGGGTCAAAGCCATAGGGCTTGATCAGGAAGCTGTGAATGTGCGCGCCATCGGGCGCATCCACCCAGAATTCCTCGAGCGGCGTGAGCTGGTGCGAGTTCAGCACGGCGTCGTTCAAATGGGTAAGCGCCGAAGGGAGCGCCGCCGGAGGAAGCGGCGCGGTAGATCTCGACGGGCGATTCGCCGGTCTGCTGCGTGTAGACCATGGTCTTGCCATCGCGCGTCAGCATCATGTCGTCCAGTTCGCTGTCGCCGGCCGCGGCTACGTGCATCGCGCCACCCTTCACCGAGATCCACTGGATGGCTTGCCTCCCGCGATCTCCGGTGGTGAAGAACAGGCTGCTCGAATCGGGCGCCCAGACGAAGTTGTTCACCCACCGGTCGATGCTTTCGGTCAGGTTGGTGACTTTTCCGGTGGCGCGTTCGAGCAACATCAACTGCCAGCGGTCGCTCTCGTAACCGGCCCGCGCCTGCGCCCGCCAGGCGAGATACTTGCCGTCGGGAGAATAGCGCGGCGTGTCATCGGCGCCCGGGCCGCTGGTGATCTTCACGGGTTGCTGCGGCTCCGCGCCGCCACCCAGAGGCAACACGAACAGATCGGTATTGGTGCTGACAGCCGGCACCGGATCGAGGTTCACCGCATAGCAGAGTTCCCCGCCATCGGGTGAAATATCGTAATCGTCCGGGCTCCCAAGCGAAAACGGCGGCACTTCGCGGTCGCCCGGCGTCAGATCGCGAACGGGTCCGCCGGCGGCAGGTGCCATCAGCAGATGGCTGCGGCGGCGCGACGCCCAGGCGGTCCAGTGCCGGTAGAGCAGCTCCTTGTAGACACGCGCCTTCACCGGATTGGCGCCGTCGTCGTCCAGGTTCTTTTTGTTGCAGGCGTCGTCGGCGCCGCATTCCGGATAGACGCTGCTCGAGAAAACCAGGTACTTCCCGTCGGCCGAGAACGTCTCCCCGTCGGCTTCGGTCGCCAGGCTGGTGACCTGCTTCGCATTGCCGCCGTCCGGATCCATCAGCCAGATCTGGGCGGAGCCGCCGCGGTTCGATATATACGCGATCCGCTTGCCGTCGGGCGACCAGCGCGGACGGGTGTTGTTGTCGCCGTCGTGCGTGATCTGGCGCGGCGCACCGCCATCGATCGGCACGGTCCAGACCTGCTGGGGTTTCCGGTTGGCGGCCAGGTCGACGGATTGCACGGTGAACGCCACCGTTTTGCCATCGGGCGAAATCTGCGGATCGCCGATCCGCTTGAGTTCCAGCAGGGCGTTCGCATCGAACGGCCGCTTCTGGGCGAACAGCATCGCCACGGAAGCCAGCGCGAGAACAAGACTGCGGCGCATACATCACGATTGTAATGCACCGCCCGGCCGCGGGCGGTAGAATCGGCTCTGGGCATGCGCCAACGGTGGCACACTTTCCGGCACGCTCTGGAGCGGCGCATTCGTTATCGCGTCACGCGCCGCGGGCTGTGGTTTCTGGCTGCGCTTGCGGCAACCGCGCTGGGTGCGGTGGTCTCCGCCAACAACCTGTTGTTTCTGGTGCTGGCGGCGATGCTCTCGACGCTGCTGGTTTCCGGTCTGCTCGGCAGCCTCTCGCTGGCCGGGCTGGAGGTCGATTTCGTGGCGCCGGAGCACGTTTTCGCCACTCGCGGCTTTCCCGGCCAAATGCGCGTGCGCAACGTGAAATGGCTGATGCCTTCGTTTTCCATTCGCGTGGAAGGCATCCCGGACGCGAGTGCTGCGTGCCTGGAGTCCGCCGTGTATTTCCCGCTCATCGCGGCCGGAGTCACTCTCGAAAAGACCGTGGAAGCCCGGTTTCCGCGCCGTGGCGCCTACCGCGAAAACGGATTCGCGTTCTCCACCTCGTTCCCGTTCGGATTCCTCCGCAAAACCGCGCGCGTCACCCTGCTCCGCGAGACGCTGGTCTACCCGCCGATCGACCCCCTGCCCGGCTTCGAGGAGATGCTGCCGGCCATCGGCGAGGAAATGGAGGCATACTTTCGCGGCCTCGGGCGCGACTTCTATCGCATCCGCCCCTACGAAGCGCTGGAGAGCTCGCGCCACGTCGACTGGAAGGCCACCGCGCACACCAGCGCCTTGCAGGTGCGGGAATTCGCGCGCGAGCAGGAGCGCACCGTGGAGCTGTTCCTGGACCGCGATGTGCCGCCCAGCCTCGACGTTTGGTTCGAACACGCCATTCACTGCTGCGCGTTCCTGGCATGGCGGCTTTCCGCGCAGGGCACTTCCGTCCATTTCCGCTCCAACGGCTACAGCCTGCGCCAGCCCGAGGATGGCGACATCTACGCCATCCTGCGGTACCTGGCGTTGGTCTATCCGCAACCGAGGCCCGCGGTGGAGGGGCCGGTCGAGGAAACCAGCTACAAGCTGGCGTTCACCGCTTCGCCCGCGCGATTGCGCCAGGCCGGCTGGATGGAAGCGCGCGTCATTTCCCCGCAGGATCTGCCGGCGCCGCGGTAGTGCCGGCGATCTTGTCGACGGTTCCTTTTCTTCGACCGCAAGACACCGGCGGCAAAGACCGCCGGTGCTGTGCCACTATTTCCGGTTCGGCTTGAGCAGATCGATACGGGCTCCGCTCGCCGAGCGCTCGATGAGGTGGGCCAGCCGCCGCGCGCGCGTCTCTTCTTTCTTCGCGCTCATCACCCAGAAGGTCGCGGTTTTCCGGTAGCCAGGCGGCTGTGCATCGAAAAACGCCGACGCCTTCCGGTTGGCGCGCAAGGTTGCATCGAGCGCCGGATCGAGCTGTCCCTGCTCGCGTTCGTACGAGTACTGCCGCGTCTTCCGCTCGTCGCGCTCGGCATACACGCGGAGCCCCGGCGGTTTCATCAGCCCTTGAGCGGTAAGCTCCCCAACCCGCGCGATGTTCACCGCGCTCCAGGTGCTGCCCGGTTTCCGCGGCGTGAACCGGATCGTATACGCTTCCGCATCGAGTCGTTTGCGGACGCCGTCGATCCAGCCGAACGCGAGCGCTGCGTCCAGCGCCTCCGGATAGGTGATGCCGCCGCGGCCCGACTCTTTCCTGTAGAACCCGACCAGCAGCTCGCGCACGGTGGCGTGGTGCCGGCCCAGCCAGTCGCGAAAGTCCGCCGCCGATTGAAAGAATGCCGGTTTCATCCCGTGTTCCGATCCCCGCGCGAACCGCTACGCTTGCGGCCGCGCGAAATTCCAGGCGTGCGTCACGATGGTCTTCAACTCGCTCGATCGCGGCTGCCAGCCCAGCTTGGACTGCAGCTTATCGGAGCTCGCCACCAGGCGAGCCGGATCGCCCTCGCGCCGCGTTCCCATCATGTACGGCACCTTTTGCCCGGTGACTTCTTCCACCGCGCGAATCACTTCCATCACCGAATGGCCGGAGCCGGTCCCCACATTGAACTGGTCGCTCGATCCCGCTGCCAGCAGGTATTCGAGCGCCAGAATGTGGGCTTCGGCCAGATCCTCCACGTGGATGTAATCGCGGATACAGGTTCCATCGGGAGTATCGTAATCCTCGCCAAAAACCGTGACCGGCTTGCCGGAGAGTACGGCGCGCAGGATGAGCGGGATGAGGTGCGTTTCCGGCTCGTGCTGCTCACCCAGCGCGCCATCGGGCGCGCTCCCGGCGGCGTTGAAATAGCGGAGGCAGACGCTGGTGAGATGGTGGATACGATCGAACCAGCCGAGCGCCGTTTCCACCATCACCTTCGATTCGCCATAGGGATTTACGGGCTGAATGGGGAAGGTTTCGAGAATCGGAACCGCGTGCGGATTGCCGTACACGGCGGCGGTGGAGGAGAAAACGATATGCTTCACGCCCGCGCCCAGCATGGCGGTGAGCAGCGATAGCGAACCCGCCACGTTGTTGACGAAGTACCGCTCCGGCACCACCATCGATTCGCCCACCGCGATGAAGGCCGCAAAATGCACCACCGCCTCGGTCTTCCGTTGACGCATCAACCCGGTGAGCGCGTTGGTGTCGGCGACATCCATTTCATAGAGGCGCCCGGCTGGAACGTTCTGCCGATACCCTCTGGAAAGGTTGTCCACCACCGCCACGTCATAGCCGCGTTCGAGCAGCAGACGAACTGTGTGCGAGCCAATGTATCCGGCACCGCCGGTCACGAGTATTCTTCGAGTAGCCACGAGTCTAAGTATCCGTCAGGGAGTAATCGGTTCCATTGCAGACGACCGCTCCCTTTGGTCGCGGCTCTGAACGCATCGGAGCCGCGACCAAAGGGAGCGGTCGGTCAGGCACTTAACTCCGACTCTTGATTGTACTTTACGCGCGCGGCCGCGCCGGCCGGTCAGCGCATGTGGTCGGCTTCGGCCTTCATGACCTGGGCATTCTTCCAGGCCTGCTGCGAAACACTGCTTGGTATGGCGGCGGCCTGCTCGCTGAACTTGGCGCCTTCCAGAACCCTGGCCTTGTTCAGGGTCATCTTGCCATACTGGTAGTTGGCGATACCAAGCTGGAACAGGGCGTTCGCGTTCGTGGTTGGATTACCTTTCGCGTAAGGCAGAGCGGCGCGCAGGTTCTTGTCGGCATCCACCCAGTGCGAAGTGGCGGCATAAGCCATGCCCGCCATGTAATAGGAGGGGCCGAGCGTCGCGTCGCGCTCGCGGTTCCATTCGGCTTCGCTCAGCCCTTCCGGCGGCTTGGGATGCGAGCTCCACAGCGCAATGAGGCGTGTGGAATAGGCTATCGTGCGATCGTTCTGTCCATGCGAGGCCGCGTTGCGGGAAAGGGGGTCCAGCAGGTATGGATTCTCGGGGAAGTTCGCCAGGGCTTTCTCGGCAGTCTCCGGAATCTTCGCTGCGGCGCCGGTTTTGGCGAGAGCTGCCAGGTATGGCCCATAGCCCAGGTCCAGATATTTGCTCTTGGGGTTCTGCTTCTCCAGAGTGGCAATCAGGTCCACCATTACAGGCGCTTCGGACTGCGCGGCGGTAGCGTAAAGCGCGTATTCCGTGTAGGTGTCGATGGCGTGCAAGTCATCGAGGCGCTTCTTCGCCGCATCCGGATCGGCGGTGTCGCCCGGCTTGGCGATCTCCTGGCGAGCCAGGGCGCTGGTCTCGGCGGCCAGCTTCTTGATTGTCGCGACATCCTTCTTGTTTACCGCATCCTGCAAGGCCTGATAGTCGGTGTCCACATCCTGGGCCGCGGCAACGGCGGCTCCGGCAACCAGCAAAACCGCCATCCAAAGACCGCATCGGTTCATGGCAATAGTCCTCCCAAAATTCCTGCTGTGAATCAGTTGGATTATAACCCCAGGCGCGGCGGTTGGGAAGGGAACCGGATCTCAAAATCGGAAGACGCTACTTGGCCGGCGTCAGTTTCAGAATCATGCCCATGTCGGTCGCGATCCACATATTGTTTTCATCCACCGCCGCCAGGATCGAGCGATGACCTTCGGCACGGTAATCCACCGGCACGTCCTTCCACACGACGTAATCCGTGCTGGTCAGCACCCGCACTTTGCCCGGGATCACGTCGCGCAGTTTCCCCTGCACGCTCGTGCCGGCCAGGTAAGCCGTGCCATTCGGAGCCAGCCAGATGTCGCTGACGGCAAAGTCCGGGGTCTTGTAGATGCTGACGTTCCTGCCGGTGTGCCAGTTGATGCGGTAGACCTCCGCCGGGTAGTGGAAGCCTTGCGCGTAGACGGTCAGCCCCAGGCCGCGCCCGTCCGGCAGGAGGCGCACTCGTTCCACTTCGCCAAACAACGAGGCTGCACGGGAAGTCCATGTCTTGCCGCCATCGTGGGTGGTCAGGGTGTAATTCAGGTGGGGCAGGTCGGAGTGCAGCAGCGCCGCCTCCGGGTCCACCCAATCGGGCGCCTGGTCGCCCCAACGGCGTTCCGGTATGTTCCAGCCACTGATCAGCGCGGTCTCCGGATTGGCGAAAGCAATCCACGTATAGGCGCTGTAAAGCGGATCACCCGGCGGAACGGCGGCCCCTGCCACCGGCTTCCAATGCTGCGCCCCGTCGTGCGTTTCCAGAATCGACTTCCGCGCGCCTAAGGCCCACCCGTTTTTTTCATCGAGAAACGCGACACGGAGGACTTCCGCCGGCGGCTTGGGCATCTTGACCCAGTTGCGGCCGGTTTCCGTGGTTCGCCAAAGGCCTTTGGTGGTCACCATCCAGCCCAGGTTCTCATTGAGGAAGAACAAGGACACCGGCATCTCCGTGAGCGGCTGCCGCAGCCAGTGCTCGCCGGAATCCGAGGTCACCAGCGAGACTGGCTCCTCGCGCTTCCCATCCGCGATGTAGCCCACCGCCACGCCGCGCTGCGCCGACGGGAAAGCCATGTCCGTGAAGACCAGCCCGGACTTGTCCTGATCGTAGACGTATTGAGATTCCCATCGCTGGCCGGCGAGCGGAGCCACCAGCGCCGCGGACGCCGCCAGCGCGCTGGCCCATCGAAACAGGCTGAAGCTCACGTTCCTATTGTTTCATCGAAACCGGGCCGGAGGAAAGCACCAGGTCTACATGGTTCGCCGAATCCACCGCGTCCGGCGACATGCGGGCCAGCACCAGCACGCACCCGATCTGCTCGCCAACCGTGGTCAGCACCTCCATCTCGCTCCCGGTGTGCTGGTGCGGCATACGGTGTTGCACGTTGATGACCCCAACCACGCGGTTGCGCGCGATCACCGGAGACGAAAGAAACGCCTCATAGGTGTCTTCCGGCAATTCCCCGAACTTCTTGAAGCGCGGGTCCTTGTAAGCCTCCCGAGAGATCGCCACCAGCCGGCGCTCGCTGGCCACCCAACCGGTCAGGCCTTCCTTGCGCCGCAGCCGCACTTTGCCAATGGTGGAAGGGTGCGGCGTGTTGGAGGCGCACAACACCAGGTCCTCGCCATCCGCCAGGTACACCAGGCAGGAATCGCACTGCGTGTACTCCACCACCAGCGAAACCACCCCTTGCAGAACCTCCTGCAGGCTCATTTCCCGCACCATGAACCGGCTGATCTTCTGGAAGAGGCGCAGTTGCTGTTCCGTGCGCTCCAGGCGCACCTCGAGGTCTTTGGGCTTGGCCACGACGTTTCTATTATAGCCGCGCTTTCGTCGCAACCCCAGGTGCAGCTATGCTTTTCCCTAACTGCACGGACGAATGGATACACTTCTGTCGATTCGGGGCTCACATCGGAGCTAGCGCAACTCCACCCCTGGATCCGCCGGCGCAGGGGGCGGCTCTGCTTCCTTTACCGTAAGCGCCGCCGATTGCACGACCGGGCCGCTGGATCCCGTGCAGGTCAACACATAGCGATAGGAGCCGCGAGCGGCCGGCGTAACGGATTCGGTCCCACCCGTCTCCCGCGACCCTACCCAGTCGCCGGATGCCACACAGGAGGTGGCGCCCGCAACCGACCAGTTCAACGTGGCCGAGCCGCCCAACGCGATCGCGGACGGGGTCACCGTCAAGCGGCTGTGCGTCAGCAGCCAGTCATAGATGCTCTGGTCGTAGACATCGTAAGGCGCCAGGCCCTGTCCGAGACCGGCAAGGTTCATGGTCTGGTCCGAGTGGCCGCCAGTCGGGAAAAGCGTTAGCTTGGCACGTACGGGCGGATTGCAGGCATTGATGGAGTTGACCGTATCGATTTGGCCCTGAGGAAGAACGTACGGGTCGTCGGCAGCCTGAAACGCCCAGGCCGGCGTATCCTTCAGCAGGCAACCTGACGAAGTTCCGTAGGGACCGGATATCGGAACTACAGCCGCGAGTTGGTGAGGGAAGTTCGTAACATAGTCCCATGTGTCGCCGGAGCCCTGGCTGAAACCGCCTAAATAGATGCGCGACGGGTCGACCTTGTAAGTGTTGATGGCGTAGTCGATGAAGAGCTTCGTCTCCCACGCGGTCACGACGTAAGTCAGGGGATCCACGCACCTCTGCGGAGAGAGCACGATGAAGGGACGCGAATCGTCCCAAAGCCCATGGTTGATCAATCCCACCAGGTCGCCGTTCGCCAGCCCGGACAGAGGCAACTGAACGGCGGTCCCGTCGGGGGTAAACCGCGCCCCGCTCCAACCGTGCTGGTAGACGAGTAAGGGAAACGTCTCGGCGGGGTTGTTGCTGTAGTTCACCGGCAGGTGCTCGTAATAGGGCAAATGGGCGCTGGTGCTGCCGATGTCTCTGGGGGTTTGCTCCGTGAATGTGCCGTTAGTCACGCGCACCACCCGCACCACCTCGACTGCCGGCAACTGGGAGCTATCCACCACGTTGTATCTAACCAGGTAGTCGCCTATGGCGTTCGTGTTCAGGTCGGCCAGTCCGGTGACCACGATCTGGCTCGTAATGTCGCCATCGTGCGGATCGCTGGCAGTTGCCCCTGCGTCAGCGTAAACGCTACCCAGCGGCTGGCTGATGACCCGCGGACCGATCAGCGCGATGACCGGCTCGTTCGGGTTGCCGGCATTGACTGGCACGGTCGAAATGCACGCTACGTATTGGGGATCGAGCGGGACAGGCGGAGGCGGAGTCGGAAGCTCCGAATCATCGGGACAGCCGGTCAAGAGCAGTGTCAGGCAACCTACTGAGAAGAACGCGATGAGTTGCTTCATGTTCTTTGTCCTCCAGCCAGCACCCGGCATACCAATCGTAAGGATAGGACAAGGCTCGCGCCAAACGATTCACGATGGACGGTCGGCAGGAGCGACGAGCGGCCCGAAGGCGAGCACAACCGGCCTAAGCTGTCGTACCTCAGCGAGGCTCGGCCGCGCGGCGCCCTTCGAGTTTTTCGAGCAGCTTGCGGAATCTCCGGCGGCTCACCGGAAAACACATGCCGTTGCGGAGCCGGACCTCTCCGTAACCGCCGATCAAGGGAGCCACCTCCAGGACAGCATCCAGCCTGACGATGACGCCCCTGGAGATGCGGAAAAACTGGCCGGGGTCGAGACGGCTCTCCAGCACGTTGAGCGTCGGGTCCATCGCGAAGCGCCCCGTGGCCGTGTGCAGCGCGGTCAGCCCTTGTTCAAAGCTGAAGTACTCAACCTCTTTCTGGCCGATGACCCGGTACTTGGCGCCGCAACGCGCGAGGAAACGCGCCGCGCCCATTGCGCCGCTGCCCGCGATCCGCTCGACGGCCAAGTCCCATTCCGCCGCGGGAATCCGCCGCAGATGTTCGATGCACACAGCCAGCCTGGCACGCGTCACGGGCTTGAGGAGATAGTCGACGGCGTGCAGTTCGAAAGCCTCGACGGCGTATTCGTCGAAAGCGGTACAGAAGACAATCTTGGGCCGCCGGGAACCGAGCGACCTGACTACCTCGAGGCCGTCTGCTCCGGGCATCTTGATGTCCAGGAAAACGGCGCCCGGCCGCAACTCGGCGACCTGTTGGATGGCTTCTTCGCCGTCGCCGGCCTCTCCCACAACAGTCACGTCATCGTAGGCGGTCAGCAGCTTCCGGAGCCGGCTGCGAGCCAGTTCCTCGTCGTCGACCAGCAGGACATTCATCGGGACGCTCCGGCGGGTTCACCCGGTGCGACCAGCAGAAAGGGCATGGCAATCGCAACCGTGGTCATCGACGCGCCCTTGTCGCGGCCAAACGTCAGACGCCCATCCTGCCCAAAGTGAGCTCGCAGGCGGTCTTGAACATTCTTCAGGCCATGACCCGGCGCATTGAGCGCATCGGCGCCGCCATCGACGAAGCCGGGACCGCTGTCGCGGACTTCGATGTGGAGCGCGCCGTCCTGCCGGGAAACGCGGACCTCGATTCTCCCGGCGCCGCGCGTGGTCGCGATGCCATGCTTGACCGCGTTTTCCACCAGCGTGTGTACCATCATGGCAGGCACCAGCGCCCTGCACGCGGTTTCGTCTTGCTCCACACGCACCTTCAGGCGCCTGTGAAAGCGAGTCTCCTCCACATCGAGATAGCACCGCACGAAGGCCATCTCATCCTCGACGTGCACCCATTCCTTGTCCGACCGGCGCAGAGCGTAGCGGAACAGTTCGGCCAGGCGCTCGACCGTGAGTTCGGCCTGCTCCGGCTCAATCGCGATCAGCGCGGCAATCGAGTTCAGGGCGTTGAAGAGAAAGTGGGGGTTGATCTGCGCCCGCAGGGACTTCAGTTCGGCGCGGCTGGCATGGAGCAGGAGGTCGTGTTCGCGCCGCTCCTGCCGCAACTCTTTCTCGCGTAGCCGGACATTCTCCAGCGCAAGAGCCAGGGATTCGGCCAGCGAAATGAGGAGCTGCCGATCCTCGCTCAGGAAGGGCCGCCCACCGGCGGGCGTCGCCACCCGCACACTCCCTTGGCGTTCGCCTCGCGACACGATGGGCGCTTCATAACTCTCGGTCCCCGCCATCGAAGAATCCGCCCCTGAACCGAGCGTGATGCGGGCGGCGGCATGATAGATCGCGGTGAGACCCCGCTCGGCCGCGCCTACCAGGCTTTCCTCAGTCGTGGCGGTGGCGAGGCCAGCGAGGAAGGACCGGTGCGCCTCGGCTGGAGACAGGTTCCGCCCGAGCCAACGGTGATCGAGATATGAGGAAAGGCGGCCGTACAGCTCAGGCGCGACGATCGCTAATGGGAGTGCCGACAGGGGATACACCCAACTCCCCAGCCATCCCAACCGGATGCTCCACAACCACGATGGAACCAGAGCGAAGTAGCTCATCAGCAGAATCAGCATCGCCAGCGTGAACAGACCCCGCTTCGCAACGATGTCGAAGAAGACCGCTCGTTCGTTGTAGTACATGGTCGCGAAGAATAGCGGGATCGGCATCGCGCGAAGCGCCGGTTCCAGGAAACCGTACGCAAATCTTCCGGCGAAGATTACGCAAAGAAGCGAAACCCCGATTGTCGCAGCCAATAGTGTCACGTACGCCTGGCGCTCGGGGTTCGTGATGGTGCCTTTGGCGCGGCAGAGCGCGACCATGGTCAGGCCAAGTGCGGCGGCAACCGCTACAAATCCATCGCCCACCTGGCCGGCCAAGTCCGTCCACGGTGCGGGGAAACCACTGAACCAGGTGCTGAAGGCCAGCGCACCGCCCACTCCGTACATGGCGATCACGCCCATCCGAAACAGCAGAGGCTTCGGCAAGTCAGGACGCGTGACGCGGAAGAACAGGTGCGCGAGCAGCGGCGGAATCACGATCCCGGCGGTCCCCGACCATTCGTCCACGATCGCGAAGCGGCGGTAACTCAGAGGAGCGTACAGGTACAGGAGTTCACCGAGCAGGGGCAGCAAGTAGAGAACCGCGCAAGAAATGCCGAGGAGAGCCCACAAATGGCCGGCCCAGAGAGAGAGCCGGCGCCGTCGTCGTTGCCGAAGATAGACGATTGAGAATAGCGCGAAGACGTAAGCGCCCCAAATGCAAACCAAGTAACGGAAGAGCAAGGGAAGGACCCGGACTCGCCCCACCGGGACGCGGAGTTCGGTCTCGGGAGTGTAGAGACCGTCGGGCGTCGAAGTGACACTCCAGAACGCGAGGGACCCTCCGTTAGCGTAATAGCCGTTCTTGGCAAGCCATTCGAACAGGGCCGGCCAATTGTGGCTACTCTCCGCGTAAGGGCCGTGCAGACGCAAGGTAGCCACCAACTGTGCCCCGAACGTTCTCAGTTCGAATGGTGCGACGACTCTGGTCCCGTGCGGGACTGGATACCCGACCTCCCACAGCAGGTCCTCTTCGCGCACCTGCGCAGGGTCGTTGGCGTAGTGGCCAAAGACCGGGCCGATCGGCTCGACGCCGGCCGAACGCAGCCCGGCATGAAGACGCTCGATCGCCGCGTCATGTTGTGCGAACGAACCACGCATCGGGAGCACCACGGCATCGAATGCCGGAGCCGTTTTGATCTCAACCGGCAGCGCCCATGCACTGGGCAAGGTTCCCGGACCCGCCCAAGCCGCCGCGAAACACTGCGGCGCGCACAGTAACGGGAGCCAAATACCCCAGAGGCGGAACCGCCGCCAGTCTCTACGGACGTAGCCGCGCATGCCGAAGAGCACCGGGCTCACTCGACAACGCTTCATCATGCCAAGCATAGTACCGGGCAATGCCGGGAGTGCAGACTAAAGTTCGATCTCCACCTGCTTCAGCCGGCTCCCGTGTTTCGGGGTGCAAGGAACCGTAAATGGATTACAGGAGGACTCTTCATCGTAAACACCAGACGAAGCCTGCGGCAAACAATTCACGATGGGCGGCGGGTTAGGAGCGACGAGCGGCCCGAAGGCGCGCGTATTCGGTTCTGCTTGCGGCCGGCGAAGTCCCTTTACCGTCTGCGGAAGGCCACCACGGCCAGCGGGGGCAGCGTCACAGCGATGCTGAACTCGTGGCCGTGCTTGGGAATCGGACGCGTGGACACCAGGCCGCCATTGCCCAGATTGGAACCGCCGAACAGCTCCGAATCGGTGTTCAGGATCTCTTCGTAAAAGCCCTCTTCGGGTACGCCGAACTCGTAGTCTTTGCGCGGCACGGGCGTGAAGTTGCAACAGAAGAGGATGAAGTCCTTGGGATCTTCGGCGCGCCGCAGGAAGGCGATCACGGAGTTTCCCGAATCGTGAAAGTCCACCCACTCGAAGCCGCGGTAGTTGAAATCCACCTGGTACAGCGCCGGGCTGGAACGGTAGATGCGGTTCAGCTCGCGCACCAGCGCTTGCAGCTTGCGGTGGTAATCGAATTCGAGCAACTCCCAGCGAACCTGGCCGTCGCTGTTCCACTCTTCCCGCTGGCCGATATCCTGCCCCATGAACAGCAGCTTCTTGCCGGGGTGCGCCCACATGTACGCCAGGAACGCGCGCACGTTGGCGAACTGGCGCCACTCGTCGCCCGGCATCTTGCTGAACAGCGAGCGCCTTGCCGTGCACCACTTCGTCGTGCGAAATCGGCAGGACAAAGTTCTCCGTGAACGCGTACAGCAGGCTGAAGGTGATGTGGTTGTGGTTGTACTTGCGGTACACGGGATCCTTGCTGAAGTAGTCCAGCATGTCGTGCATCCAGCCCATGTTCCACTTCATGGTGAAGCCCAGCCCGCCCAGGTAGACGGGCTTCGAAACGCCGGGAAACGCGGTCGATTCCTCCGCCGCCGTGAAGACGCCCGGCTCCTTGTGCGCCAGCTCGTTGAAGCGCCGCAGAAAATCGATGGCCTCCAGGTTCTCATTGCCGCCGAACTGGTTGGGCAGCCATTCGCCCGGCTTGCGCGAATAATCCAGGTACAGCATGGAGGCCACCGCATCCACCCGCAGACCGTCGATGTGATACTCCTTGAGCCAGAAAAGGGCGTTGGAAATCAGGAAGGTGCGCACCTCGTTGCGGCCGTAGTTGAAGACCAGGGTGCCCCATTCCTTTTGCTCACCCTTGCGCGGGTCGGCGTGTTCGTAAAGCGCGGTGCCGTCGAAGAAGACCAGCCCGTGCGCGTCCTTGGGGAAGTGCCCGGGCACCCAATCCACCAGCACGCCGATGCCCGCCTGGTGGCAGCAATCCACGAAGTACCGGAAATCGTCCGGCGTTCCGAAACGTGAAGTGGGGGCGAAGTAGCCGATCACCTGGTAGCCCCATGAGCCCGAGAACGGGTATTCCATGATCGGCAGCAGCTCGATGTGCGTGTAGCCCATCCGCAGGACGTATTCGACCAGCTTCACCGCCATTTCGCGGTACTTGAGCGGCTGGCCCTGCGGATCCCGCATCCACGATTCGGCGTGAACTTCGTAAATCGACACCGGCGATTTCAGCCAGTCGGTTTTCGCCCGCTGCTCGAACCAGGCGGCATCGTTCCACTGGTAGCGGTCGATGTTCCACACCACCGACGCCGATTTGGGCGGCGTCTCGCACTCGAACGCGTACGGATCGGCCTTGAGCTGCTGATGGCCGGCGAAGCGCGACCGCACGTTGTACTTGTACGTGGTGCCCTCGCCCAGGCCGGGAATGAAAAGCTCCCAAAAGCCGCCGTTGCGGCGCCGCATCGGGTGGCGGCGAATGTCCCAATCGTTGAACTCGCCGGCCACGGTCACGTTTTCCGCGTTCGGCGCCCACACCGCGAAGCGCACGCCGCGCACGCCGTCGGACTCCGCCACGTGCGCGCCCAGCGTGCGGTAGGCTTCGTGCAGCGTGCCTTCGCCGTGCAGGTAGATCTCGGTATCGGAGATCAACTGGCCGAAACGGTACGGATCTTCGATCTCGATGTCCCGCCCATCCCACAGGTGCGCGCGGAGGGTATACCGCTGCGGATCGCCCGTAATTTGGGCACAGAAGAAGCCGTCGGCGTTCCTCTTTTCCATCGGCCAGGCCTGGCCGTCGGACAACACCTCGGCGGTTTCGGCTTGCGGCAGGAACGCGCGCACTTCCCAGCGCGCCTGCCCGACTTTTCTGCGAACGCTGTGCGGGCCGAGGATCCGGAAGGCATCCCCGTGATACCCGCCCACGATGGATTCAATCTCTGCCGCGGTCATAGGAGCTGACAAGGTCCCGTTACAAATATGCGAATCTCAATAATAGCCGAGTATGCAAGATTTTGCCGCGCAATTGCCCAAGGCCGAGCTGCACCTGCACCTGGAAGGGTCGGTCGACGCCGAAACGCTGCACGAACTGGACCCGGCCACGCCGCTCGGAGAACTGCGCGCGCTTTACGGTTACCCCGACTTCAACGCCTTCCTGAAAACCTTCGGCGCGGTGGTGACGCGCCTGGCCCGGCCAGAGGATTACGCTCTGATCACGCGCCGCCTGCTGGAGCGCCTGGCGGCGCAGAACGTCCGTTACGCGGAAATCATCATCGCGGCAGGCGTGGTGCTGTGGAAGAAGCAGGAATTCGCCCCCATTTTCGACGCCATTCACGACGCCGCGCTCGATTCGCCGGTTGAAGTCCGCTGGATTCTGGATGCGGTGCGCCAGTTCGGCGTGGAGCCTGCGTGGGAAGTGGCCCGCCTCGCCGCCGCGCGCCAGGACCACGGCGTGGTGGCCCTCGGCATCGGCGGCAGCGAGGAACGCGGGCCCGCCGAATGGTTCAAGGAAGTTTTCGCGTTCGCCAAATCCGCCGGCCTGCATCTCACCGCTCACGCCGGTGAGAGCGCGGGACCGGAATCGGTTTGGGAAGCCCTGGTCCTAGGCGCCGAACGCATCGGCCACGGCATCGCCGCCGTGCGCGACCCCGGCCTGCTGCGCCATTTGCGCGACCGCGACATCCCGCTCGAAATCTCCATCACCAGCAACCTGATCACCGGCGTAGTCGCGCGTCTCGAGGATCACCCGATTCGCGCTTTGTACGACGCCGGAGTGCCGATCGTGTTGAACACCGACGATCCCGCCATGTTCGGCTGCACGCTGACAGACGAATACCGCCTGGCCGCGCGCGCGTTCGGTTTCAGCGAAGCGGAGCTGCGGGGCATCGCGGAAAATGGGTTCCGGTATGGGTTTGACTGGCAAACGGAGCCGCGACCATAGGGAGCGGTCAGGCGTTAGGGAGCGGCCCGGCGTCCTAAAATGACATCGTAAGGAGTGCCCATGCGCACAAGAGCTCTTGCATTCGCCCTGACCGCCCTGTTCGCTGCATTGGCCGCCGGACAGACATCCGCTCAGCCGGACATCGTTCGTGTGTTTCATTGCAACCAGGCCGACACGGAACAGGCCCTTCAGGAAATGACTGTCGTCGTGCAAGCGATCGCGGACATGAAAATAGCCGCGGACACGGCGCATGGAGCCTTTTCATTGCGTGGAACGGCGGACCAAGTCGCACTGGCCGAATGGCTGCTGAACCAGTTGGATCAGCCGGTTCCATCGAGCCATCAGCCGGCCGCATACGCTTATCAGGAAGCCAAACGCGATCCCGCGGTGCGCGTGTTTCGCCTGACTAACATCGAGACGCCGCAAGGGCTCAACGAAGTCACCGCTGCGATTCGCACGATCGGGGACATAAGCCGGGTGCGTCCTTACAGCGCGCAACGAGCCGTGGTCGTGCGCGGAACCCCCGACCAGGCCGCACTGGCCGAATGGCTGCTGAACCAACTGGATCAACCCGTCTCGCCGATCCATGAGTCGGCTGCGTACGATTTCGAGGAAGCCAACCGCGATCCCGCGGTGCGCGTGTTTCGCCTGGCCCATGTCGAGACGAAACAGGACTTACAGGAAATCACCAATGCGCTGCGCACGCTGGCGGATGTGAACCGGGTACTTCCTTACATTCCACAAGGAGCCCTGATCCTGCGCGGAACGGCCGATCAGATGGCGCTGGCCGAGTGGCTGGTGGACGAACTGGATCTGCCGGCCGGCGGGGACTCCGCCGCTGCGCAAAGCCAGGAACCGGCCGACCACGAGCTTCAGGTGCCGGGCAGCGACCAGATCGTGCACGTCTTTCACTTTGCGAGCTCGACGACGGCGCAGCAATTTGTGGACATCGCCACCCAGGCTCGCCTCACCGCGAAGCTGGACCGGACATACATTTGCTTCTCGCAAAGAGCCCTGCCCGTGCGCGGAACCCTCGACCAGGTCGCGGCCACCCAGCAGGTGGTTCAGCAGATGTTCAAGCCGTAAAACTTCGGAAGAACCTCCGCCGATCTCACTCGTACCTTAGCGCAGCCATCGGGTCCAGCCGCGCCGCTCGCCGCGCCGGCAGGTAACACGCGATCAGTGCTACCACGGCCAGCAGTCCGGCGGTCGAAACGAAGATCAGCGGGTCGCCCGGTTTGACTCGCCGGCATCACACCCACGATGGTGCACTTTCGCGCATTTAGCTCGATCGACTGCCCCACCGCGCGCGGATCTCCAGCGAAACGGCTTTGCCAGAGGCCGTAGCTGAGGATGGCCACGTCGTCCTTGCCCTTCTGGTCTTCGCCGGCAGCCCAGGTTCGGCCCAGTAGCGGCGCGGCGCCCAGCAGGGAAAAGAAGTTCGCTTCGGTGGGCAACGCGAGCACATGCTCCGGCCGTCCTCCCGCGCTGAGGTTCATGTCGTGCGGCCACGCAAATAGCGTCATGTCCTGGAAGGTGCTGTTCTGCGCCTTCCAATCCACGAAGTCCGGCAAGGCGAACGGGTACTTTCCCGGCGCCGATTCGGTCTCGTTCAGCCGCACCAACTGACCTGGGTTGCGATACGGCAGCGGCCGCAGCAGGATGGTGTCGATGATGCTGAAAATAGCCGTGTTAGCGCCGATGCCGATGGCCAGCGTGAGAGCCGCAACCAGGGCGAATCCGCGCGCGTTCCCCAAGTTCCGAAACGCATAACGCAAGTCGTGCAAGAAAGTGGACATATTGTAGTTATACGCAGACAACAGGCCGAGGGTAGGCGAAATCCTCAGCGCTGCCGCTGCGCCGGGACGTGCGGCGTCACGGGCGGCACTCATTCCGCGCGGCGGTCACCAGGAATCAGGCGCGCTGGGTGATCTTGCGGCGTCCGGCCACGAGCAACGCGGCGGCAGTTCCCAGGAATAGAATGCCGGAGCCTGGCTCAGGCACCGGGTCGACGCTCACGTCATCCAGGGCAAACCGTCCCGGCCCATTTTCGAATCCGAACCCAATTTGCGTGGTAGAACCGCTGGCGATTCCGGTGATTTCGGCGAAGGTCCACCCCATAACGGGCACGTCCGAGCCGCCGGTCACAACGCTGCCGTTGACGAGGATCTCGGCCAGGTTGGAAGGCGACTGATCCGGAGGCTGTTGCGCGTACCAGAAACTGATTTCGTATTCCTGGCCGGGCACTGTGGTGACCGTTTGGGAAATGAAGGACAAGCTGGTCGGGTTGCCGAAGCACGCCGAGTAGTTTCCGGAATGGGGACCGATATCGCTAATGCCAGACACTACATCGCCGCAGTTAAAGCTGGCTCCCGACACGGTCCATCCCGTGAAATTCCCGGCCTCAAAACCGCCGTTGGTGATCAGGTTGGCTCGTGCGGGCACGGCCGCCAACAGGATCAGAATGGCACATCCGACATATGCAGCGCGCATCGTCAGCCCTTTCCTCCGAGGGCCTTAGGCGCGCTCCCGGGATGACGGTAAGTCCCCGACTAGGCACTTCCGTTGAAAAACATTATGCCGCAACATCGCACCTTTCCACAACAGTGAAACCGGCCTGAAAAAGGTGAAAAGGCAACGATGCCGGCGACAACCGTTCCGCCGCCGAACGTTCACCCGGCGCTCCCCTCGCATCTTACAATGAAAGATCGCGCATGAGAAAGGTCATCAACCCTGCTTCTTCGGTTTCGGGCACCATCACGCTGCCGGGCGATAAGTCTATTTCGCACCGGTATGCTCTCATTGCCTCCATCGCCGAGGGCGCCACCCGCATCCGCAACTACTCGACCGGCGCCGATTGCCACTCGACGCTCGGCTGCGTCCGCGCCCTGGGCATCGAAGTCGAAGGCTCCGGCACCGAGTTCGTCATCCATGGCCGCGGGCTGGACGGTCTGCGGCAGGCCGCCGGCGATCTGGATGCCGGCAATTCCGGCTCGACCATCCGCATGATCTCCGGCATTCTCGCGGCGCAGCCGTTCGCGAGCCGCATCTTCGGCGATGAATCGCTCTCCCGCCGGCCCATGCAGCGCATCATGCAGCCGCTCACCCAAATGGGCGCCAGCATCCGCGCGCGCGAGGATAAGTTTCCGCCACTCGAAATCTCCGGCGCGGCGCTGCACGCAATCGACTACGTGCTGCCTGTTCCTAGCGCGCAGGTGAAGACATGCGTGCTGTTGGCCGGACTGTACGCGGCGGGGCGAACGACGGTCGCCGAGCCGGTGCGCTCGCGCGATCACACCGAAATCGCGCTGCGCGAATTCGGCGCGGATCTCACCGTGGAGCGCCGCACGATCACGCTCGCCGGCCGTCCGAAGCTCACCGCGCGCGAGCTCGCCATCCCTTCGGATCTCTCCTCGGCGGCGTTTTTCGTTGTGGCCGCGCTGCTGGTGCCCGGCTCGGAGCTGACCATTCGCGGCGTCGGCCTCAACCCCACGCGCTCGGCGCTGCTCGATTTTCTGGTAGTGATGGGCGCCGACATTCGCATCCCCGAGCTGGAAAGCCACAACGGCGAACTGGTGGGCGATATCGTGGTGCGCCATTCCGAACTGCGCGGCGGCACGATCGATGGCGCGCTGGCCGCGGCGTTGATCGACGAGATCCCCGTGCTGGCCGTGCTCGGCGCGGCCACCGAGCAAGGGCTGGTCGTGAAAGACGCCGGCGAGCTGCGCATCAAGGAGACCGACCGCATACGCACCGTGGTCGAGAACCTGCGCCGCGCCGGCATCGAAGCCGATGAGCTTCCCGATGGAATGGCCATCCCCGGCCGGCAGAAGTTTCACGCCGCCGAGTTCGCTTCTCACGGCGACCACCGCATCGCGATGGCGTTTGCCGTGGGCGCGCTCGCGGGCGACGGCGCATCCGTCATCGAAGGCGCCGAAGCTGCCTCGGTATCCTTCCCCGAATTCTGGGATAGGCTTACGCAGTGCCTCGCGTAGTCTGTCACGCTTCGCGGAGCACTCCTTCTGGTCGCGGCACCGATCGGCGCTCAGAGACGCGACCACGGCTGCCTCTTTTTTCGGAAGTAGGTAGCCGCACGGGTAAACACTTCAGCCTGAATAACGGTTCAGCCCGCAGCGCGGATCAGTTGTAGTGGGCCGCGTTGGCTTCCGCGAAACTCGCCAACTCCGCCGGAAGATCTTCCAACGTGTAGATCGAATTGGTCGGGCAGACCGGAATGCACGCGCCGCAATCGATGCAGTCCACGGGACTGATATAGAGATGCGGGACGTCGGCGAAACCCGGTTCGTCCTCTTTCGGATGAATACAATCCACCGGACAAGCCTCGATACACAACTTGTCCTTGGTGCAGGTATCTGTGATTACATATGCCATGCCGGCTAATGTGCAATTGCCCTGCCACAGCGCAGAATCATTAACTTACGCAGAATCAGTCGCGAAACTCGACAAGCCGCGACTCTTGGTGGGTGAAGTTCCGCAGCACACCGGCAACCAGGCGCGTGGAATGGCGCTGTAGCCCGAGCCAGGCTTACAGCAGGTCCCCGCGCAAAATGGTCCGGCCAGCCAGCGAAGTTCGGAAGCCGTACACAGCGACGATGGCCACCATCGCCAGGGCTACCAGGTTCAGCGCCGACGGTTCGGCGGTCCAGGGCACGTTTCCAAGAGCGTCTTGCGCGGCAATCGCCACCATCAACGCCAGTAGGCCGAAGCGAAGCAGGATGAAAGCAAACAAGGCGGCGTAAGCGGCCTGGAATGGACGATCGATCCAATTGGAGCCTGGCCCGCTGATGATCAGGGTGGTGAGCGCGATGAACGCCAGAGCGGTCAGCCACTGCTTACGCAACAGCACGCGCAGCACGAAGAACACGAAGAAGAGAAAAAGGGAAGTGAAGATGCTGTTGCATATCAACTGCGTGAGCAGATACACACTGTGGCGGATCCCGGTGAGCGCGCCGAAGGCAGGTATGTTGGGAGCGCCACTGGCGCCATGGCACGCCAGTTGAATGTAGGTGGCGACGGCAAACAGGGCTCCGGCGGCGGTGCCGATCAACAGGTCGCGGCCCACCAGCGGGTCGCGGATACCCTTGGCTACATACCGTGTCCATCCGATCATGGTGTGCGGCCAGCGCCGCCGCACCCAAGGCTCCAGTGCGAGATACAGAATCCACGCCAAGCCGGCATTAATGCCTGCCACTGCCACCACGCGCCAGAACGTGTCAATCTCCTGGCTGGTGGTGGAATGGGACGTGGCGAGGTAACGGCCGGCGGCGCAGCAGATGAAATACAACAGGGCCAAAGCCAGTGCGCCGCGCTTGTCGCCCTTCCCCTGTTTGTGGTTGAACCAGGCGATGAAGCACGCGGCGGCGAAGGCGATATAGATCACCACCAGCACCAGCCAAGGCGCCTGGACGCCTGAGGCGCTTTGCATGCGCTCCGGCTTGCTCCAGCCACCGATGACGCGGAAAAAGACCGGTCGCCCGCGCCAGGCCGCGGCTTCGATGCGCAGCGCGGAGGCGGTGACTGGATCGGCACCGGTCCAGGCGGCGCGCGCATCCCAGTTGGCGAGCGGCGTCCACTCCGGTTCGGCCGGCTGCCATTTGGCCAGGTCGAAACCGGCGGCTGCGAACAGCCGGCTCCAATCGAAGGCGGGTGCGGGAACAGCCGGCGGTTCCTTCTGGGGCGGAACCGCCTCGAGGTCCAGCAGGCGGCCCTCTCGGTCCGTGCGCAAGCGAATCATGCCCGAACTCTCCAGCGGCGGGTCCATGTAATTCGGAATCGTGTTCAAGCTATAAATACCGGTCAGATCCTGCGGACTCTCGCGATACCAGAAACGCACCAGCGGCGGAAAACCGGCGGTCGGAGTGCGCCAGCGCCGCGCCGCCAGGTCAGGGTGAGTTTTCAAATAGTCCTGGTAGAGTGGAAACTCGTCAAAACCCCACGCGGCGTCGGCTGGGCGCGTCGTGTAGCCGAAGCCCTCCAGCATCTGGCGCGCCTGGTGCGCCAGGGCAGCGGGCGCGACGTCCAGCGGCACTTCCGCGCTGAGAGTGTATTTCGAGCCCACGAAGCCGGCCACGGCGGTGAACACCAGCGCGACGGCCAGCCAAGCCAGCGCCACCACCGGCCGCAGCCCTTCGGTTTCGCCGGCGGCGGCGACCAGTTCCGGCGAGGGTGTTTCGCCAGCCGCCAGCGCAGCCGCCAACGGGTCGCCGCCAGGGAGCGCGGCGGAGACGGCCAGCGCGGAGGCTGGCCGCTGGCGCGGGTCAGGATTCAGGCAGCGCAACACCACGCGCTCTACGGCCGGATCCAATTCCCTCACCAGCGTGGTCAGGCTGGCCGGCTGGGCGCGCTCCTGCATCTGCATCAGGTCCATGAGCGTGCCGGCTTCGAAAGCGCGCTTGCCGGTGAACAGCTCGTACAGCAGCAGTCCCAGCGCGTAAATGTCGCTCTTGAACGTGACCTCGGAACCGGCCAGTTGTTCCGGCGACATGTAGGCGGGAGTGCCGCTGCGCACGTCGCCCTGCAGTTGGGCGCTCAAGCCGGCCAGCCCAAAATCCATGATCACGGCCTGGCCGCGGCCATCGATCATGATATTGGCCGGCTTCAAGTCGCGGTGCAGCACGCCCTTTTCGTGCGCGGCGGCGAGGCCGGCGCAGATCTGCCGGGCGGTCTCGACGGCCTTATCCACCGGCAGGCGGCCGATGCGGCGCAGCAGCACCGCCAAGTCCTCGCCATCGACGTATTCCATCGAAATGAATTCGAGACCCTCGACCTGGCCGACGTCGTATACTCGGCACACATTCGGGTGCGTGACCTGGCGGGCGATGCGGACCTCGTTATAGAAGCGCGCCAGCGCGCGCTCATCGCGCGAAGCGGCTTCCGGCAGGAACTTCAGCGCCACAGCCTGCCCCAGGGTGAGATCAGTGGCGCGGTACACTTCGCCCATGCCGCCGCGGCCCAACAGGCCAGCGATACGGTAGCGCGACGCCAGCAAGGTTCCGGGCAGGAAGCGGCCTTCATCCACGGCGCTCGAGGTCGCCAGCACCGGGTTGGACGCCGATGGCGGCGCCGAAACCGCTGGAGCCAGGATCACGGTTTCGGCCGACGAGACGTCCACCGGTGTGGCACACCAGGGGCAGAACCGGCCCGCCTCAGTGAACTCACGGGAACACGAAGGGCAGCGAGCCATAAGGTCTTCCATCTTATCGCGCTTTCGCGCCGCGACTGAAGAGCTCCAGGATCTCCGCGGCCGGCGCGCTCTTCAAATCGTGGCCCGCGCCTTCCACCGCGAATAGACCAGTAGGCGCCGGAATCGCCGTGATCGCCGCACGCAACTCTTCGACCGTGCCAAACGGATCGGCCGTGCCATGGACGAAAAGCGCCGGCGTGTGCAGGTCGGGAAAGAAGCCGGTGCGCATCTGCTCCGGCTTGCGCGGTGGATGCAAGGGATAGGAGAGCAGCAGCAGACCGCTGGCGAGTTCGGTGTTCTCCGCGGCGGCCATTGCGGTCTGCCGGCCGCCGTACGAATGACCGCCGGCGAAGGTGCGACCATCTACAAGCTTCCGCAAAGCATGCAACGCGTGCGCGACACCCTCCCGGTCCCGTGCCGCCATGGCTGGGAAAGGAGGCCCTTTGGGGCGCGCGATGCGAAACGGCAGATCGTAACGCAGCGCCAGATACCCGGCTTCGGCCAGCGCCGCCGCCATTCGCACCAGCAGCGGCGCGTTGGCGTTCGAGCCCGCGCCATGGGTCAGCGCGAAGGCATCGCCATTCGGAAACGGCGGGCGGTGCAGCACACCCCGGACGCCAGCCGTCTGAAACGCTTCGAGCATCACCCGGCTTTCGAGCATGACGAGATGTCCCGGGGGCGAGCTACTTGCTTATTCCTTCTTCTTCAGTTGGTGGTCGTGCTCGTGAATGAACTGGCGAATCTCGTCGGCCATCCCGATCAGCTTTTCCCACTGTTCACGGTAGAGCGTCACCGGGAACCGGCCGAGTCCGTACACCGACAGGCCGCCCTTTTCGCTCACCTTCAGCGACATCTGCCCTCGAGGCCGCTTCAGCGCTTCGTTTTCGGCGCGCAACCGTTCAATTTCCGCTTTCAATGCTTCGTCGTTTGGCATGACAAATCCAGATTTCAGTGATACCACAACGGGGGGTGAACTGTGGGCGGCCGGGCTCTGCCGCGGACGCCCCGCCTCGTCAAACGGTTTCCGCCACCTTCTCCACCCGCACCCGCGCGATTCGGTTGCGGTCCATCTCCAGCACGGTGTAGCGGCGGCCCTCGTGTTCCACGTGGTCGCCTGCGCGCGGGATGGCGCCCAGCCGAAAGAGCAAAAAACCGGCCAGCGTCTCGAAACCGGCGTCCGCCGGGATCTCGATGCCGAAATCGGTTTCCAAATCCCGGATGCGCGTGGCGCCGTCCAGTTCGATCTCACCCGTATCCGCGTCGCGGCGCACGTCCTTCTCATCGTGCTCATCCTCGATGCGCCCCACCAGGTGCTCCAGCACATCCTCCAGCGTCAGCATCCCAACCACTGTGCCGAATTCGTCCACCACCATGGCCATGTGGGAGTGGCCGGCGCGGAATTGCTCCAGCATTTGCGACAGCGGCTTGGTCTCCGGCACCACCAGGTGCGGGCGCAGCAGCCGGCCGATGTGGAAACTGCGGCTGGCTTTGCCGGAGCGGATGGCGCGCCGCCGCTCCTCCCAGACCGGCAGCAGGTCCTTGTAGTGCAGAATACCGACAATCTTCTCGGGCGAGCCCCGGTAGACCGGCAGCCGCGAGTGTTTTTCCGCAATCATCGTGCGCAGCACGTCGTCCAGACTGGCGCCGGCTTCCACCGAAACGATGTCGTTGCGCGGCACCATGATCTCGCGCGCCACCACGTAGTCCAGGTCGAGCACGCGGTGGATCATGTCCTCCTGCGCCTCGGGCAGATACCCCAGGCCGCGGCTCGAACTGACGATCAGCTTCAGCTCTTCGGCCGAGTGACCGCCGTGCGCCGCGTTTTTCAAATGCAGCGCGCGGGTGATGACGCCGGCCGAGCGCTCCACCACCACCACGAATGGCAGCGACACGCGGTAAAAGACCAGCAGGGCGGGCGCCACGATCGCCGCTATCCTGTCGGCTTGGGCCATCGACAGATTCTTGGGAACTACTTCGCCCAGCACCACGTGCAGGTACGAGATCACCAGGAAGGCAAGTGCCAGGCAGGCGCCATGCAGAATGTCGCCAACCAGTGGACTTGGCTGCGGAGGCAGCCTGGAAGCCAGCATCTGATACAGGGTGTTTTCGCCGGCCCAGCCCAGCCCCAGGCTGGCCAGCGTGACGCCCACTTGCGTCACCGACAGCAGCCGGCCCGGATTCGAAAGCAGGTTGAGAGCGGCCTGCGCGCCGGCGGCGCCGTTCTCCGCCATTTGCCGCAGGCGCGAATGCCGCACCGAAAGCAGCGCCACCTCGGCGCCCGCGAAGAAGCCGTTCACCACAATCAGCAGCGCGACGAGAACGATTCGAAATGGGTAGTAGGCCACAGTCCGCCGACCACATTTTAGCCGAGATCTCCAACCAAAAGGTTGCGCCCGCAGCGTTTATGATGAGAGGTGGACTCGTTCTGTAGTAACCGCGGCGACCGCTCCTTGCGGGTCGCGGCTCCGATGTGTTTCCGAGCTGCGACCGTAGGGAGCGGTTGTTGGATGCGCGCTCGGAGCCGCAACCAGAGGGAGCGGTCGCGGGCCTCCAAGCCCTGAAAGAGAGTTTGCCCGGAATGCCACATTCCGCACTGGCGCGAATGGTGAAGATCGTAAACTTGGTTGTTGCCGTGGTCGTGGTGGCAGCCCTGGCATTGGTGTATTGGTGCGTCTGGCGGCCGCTGCCGCGGCATTCCGGGTCCATCGAAGCTCCGCTGGCGGCGCCCGCCGTGGTGCGATTCGATGCGCACGGCGTGCCCCACGTCGCAGCTTCCAGCCTCGAAGATGCCCTGTTCGTGCAAGGCTACGTGACCGCGCAGGACCGGCTGTGGCAAATGGATGCGCTGCGCCGTGTGGCCGCCGGCGACCTGTCGGAGGTTGTCGGGGCCGCGGCGCTGGAGTCGGACCGTGAATCGCGCCGCCTGCGGATGCGCCGCATCGCCGAGCGCGCTTATGTCGATTTGCCGGCGCCGGATCGCGCCGCGATGGCAGCTTACGCCCGCGGCGTCAACGCGTTCGTCAATAGCCATCTCGACAATCTGCCGCTCGAATTCCGCCTGCTCGGCTACCAGCCACGTCCCTGGAGCGTGGTGGATTCGTTGCTGATCTGCCTGCAGATGTTTCGCACTCTCAGCACTTCCTGGCGCGACGATTTGCTCAAGAGCGACATGCTGGCTCACGGCGACGCGCACAAAGTCGATTTTCTGTTTCCCGCGCGCGGCGCCGGCGAACCGCCGCCGGGCTCCAATGCGTGGGTCCTCTCGGGCGTCCGCACGGCTTCCGGCAAGCCGCTGCTGGCTAACGATATGCACCTGGAGTACGGGCTGCCGGGCATTTGGTACATGACCCACCTGCGGGCGCCCGGCATCGACGTCTCCGGTGTGGCGTTGCCTGGCGTTCCCGGAATCATCGTGGGACACAACCAGCGCATCGCCTGGGGCATAACCAATCTCGGATTCGACGTCCAGGATCTGTACATCGAAAAGCTGGATCCGCGCACCGGCCGCTACCTCTATCGCGGCCAGGCAGAGCAGGCGCGGCTGGAACGCGAAATCATCCGCGTGAAGGGCCAGAACACCGAGGAAATGCCGATCTGGGTCACCCGCCACGGGCCGTTGTTTGTCAATCAAAGCGACGCAGCAATGGCGCTGCGGTGGGTCGCCGCCGAATCCGGCTTCGTTCAGTACCCGTTCCTCGATATCGACCGCGCACAAACCTGGGCGGAATTCAGGGCCGCCCTGGAGCGCCTGCCGGGACCGGCCTCCAACTTCGTCTACGCGGATACGGATGGAAACATCGGTTACCAGGTAGCCGGCAAGCTGCCCGTGCGCCGGGGCTACGCGGGCGACGTGCCTCTGGATGGATCGTCCGGCAATTTCGAGTGGGATGGCTTCATCCCGTTTAGCGAGCTCCCCACCGCCTTCAACCCGCCCGGCGGCATCATCGCCACTTCCAACCAGGACCCGTTTCCGAACAGCTATTCTTATCCGGTCGGCGGCCGCTTTGCGCCGCCCTACCGCGCACACCAGGTGCGGGCGCGCCTACAGGCCCGCCAGGGCTGGCGGGCCGAAGACATGCTCGGCGTCCAGTGCGACGTGTACTCGGCGTTCGGCAAGTTCCTGGCCGGGCAACTGGTGGCCGCTTACGACAACCGTCATGCGCACGTCACCAACCTCGAGGATGTGATCGCTATGCTGCGCGGCTGGAACGGGCAAATGGAAATTCGCGGAGGCGCGCCGTTCCTGATGGCTTTGGCGTTTGGCCATGTACGTACGGCGCTGGCCGAGAGCGCCGCCCCCGGCGCCGCGGGTCAATACGACTTTCCGATGAGCTACGCCGTGGTGGAAAAGCTGCTGCGCGAGCGCCCCGCCGGCTGGTTCGCCGATTACGACGAGATGCTCCTGACCGCGCTGGTGGACGCGGTCGAAGAGGGCGAGCGCATCCAGGGGCGCGACCACCAGCGCTGGCAGTACGGCGCTTATTCGACGATGTTCGTCCCCAATCCCGTTATCCATCGGATCCCGTGGATCGGCAAAAATTTCGACATTGGACCCGTGCCCATGAGCGGCTCACCGGTCAGCGTGAAGCAGGTCACCGCCCGCCTGGCGCCCTCCATGCGGATGGACGCCGATCTGGCGGATTGGGACCGCTCGCTGCTCAACGTCACCATCGGCCAATCCGGCCAGGCGCTGTCCAGCCATTACCGCGACCAGTGGGACGACTATTACGCCGGCCGCAGCTTCCCCATGCAGTTCCGCAGAATCGACGCCGCCAGCACGCTCGAATTCCGGCCTGCGGGACGGTGAAGGAGGTAGGACAGAATCGCTTTCTGTCGCCTGCCCTCATGGGCCGTTGGCCCGCAAAAGCGGATGAGAATGCTTTCGATTCGGGGCAGACTAACAGTATAGAGCGACGAAGGTCGTCTTGACAGTCCGCCTGGAGAGTGCGTGCGTCGACTCGGTACGCCAGCGCGGGTATGGGCTGCGCCACGGGCGCAGGCGGTCGCCGCGCGTCATGCGCCAAAGAAGAACGAGCACTATTTCGATTTCAGGGCGTTAGCGCCCTTGGGCAGCGGCGACCCCTGGTCGGGAGTGGCGTAATAACCGCTGCGCGTCCGCACCGACAGGTGCCCCGGCGCATTCACGGCGACCCGGATCCGGCGGTAGGAGCCATCCATGGCGGTGTTGCTCGGCGAGTACTCGATGGTGTACTGGCTGCGGATATCGCGGGCTACGTCCGCCGCAATGCGGTCGACTTCGCTCAAATCCTTGGGGAAGAATGTTTCGCCGCCGGTCGCCGTTGCCAGTTCCTCCAGGGCCCGCTTGGCGCGCACGGCTTCGCGGCGATCTTCCTCGCTCAACAGGCCCACCGCGTAAATCAGCACTTCGCTCTGCTGCGAAGCTTTCACCAGGTTCTCCAGGCTGATGACGCTTGAATTGTCGTTGCCGTCGGTCACCACCACCAGCACCTTTTTGTCGCGGTGGCCCTTCTGCTTGACGTGGTCGATGGACATGCGAATGGCGTCTCGCATGGCGGTGCCCCCACGCGCATCGAGGTGCGAAAGCGCCTCTTCCATTTCGGTGATGTCGTTGGTGAAGTCCTTGCCGTGGGGCAGATCGAGGTAAGCGTCGTCGTTGAAATTGACGACGAAGACCTCGTCGTCCTGATTGGAAGCCTTGACCAGGCCCAGCGCCGCCGCCGCCACCTTGGCGCGCTTCTCGCGCATGCTGCCGCTGTTGTCGATGATCAGCCCCAGCGAAACCGGCACGTCCTCCCGTTTGAACGCCTTGATAACTTGCACCGCGTCGTTTTCGGCAATCGAAAAAGCCGATTCGGGCAGGTCCGTGACCAGGTGGCCGTTCTTATCCACCACCGTCGTATGGCACACCACCAGACGCGTGTCGGCACGGAAAACCACACCCGCGTCCTCCGCGGCGGGCGGAACCGCGGGTTTCTCCTGGCCGAAGGCGGTCAGCGCGATGAAAAGCGCCGGCGCCCGCCAGCTATTGCGAAGGAGCATAATATCCCAGTCTCCAGAAGGGCCGCAGCAGCGGCAAGCCGCGCGGCGGAATCACCTTCACTACCACATGGCGGTACTTGCCGTCGCGATCCACATTTTGCGGGCTATACCCCAGCACATACTGGTTCCGCAATTCCACGCCGATTTTTGCCGCCACGTCCGGAAGTTCGTTCAAGTTGTCCACTTCATACTGCCGCCCGCCAGTCTGTTCGGCGATGGTGGCCAGCAGCGCCGGTCCGGCGCTCTCCTCCGGGGTTCGCGCGCGCGCCGGGCCTTCCTCGTAAATTCCGATCGCATAGATTTGGACGTCCGCTTCCTTCACCAGGTTCTTGATTTCTGCTTCCGTGTACCGGCTGTTGTTGTCGCCGCCGTCGGAGATGATCAGCAGCGCTTTTCGCGGATTCTTCGCCTGCCGCATGGTGTGCAAACCGAGAAAGACGGCATCCAGCAGCGCGGTTCGGCCCCGCGAGAAAGTGAACGTCAAGCGGTTCTGGATTTCCTCCAGATTCTGCGTAAAGGGCTGCACCAGATTGGCCGTATCGTTGAACTGGATCAGGAAGAATTCGTCCTCGGGGTTGGCGGTCTTGAAGAACTCGGAAACCGCCAGCCGCGATTTTTCCAGCTTGTGGCCCATGCTGCCGCTGCAATCGAAGATCACTCCCGCCGAAAGCGGCGCGTCTTCGCTCGAGAACTGGCTGATTTCCTGTTCTTTCTTGTCTTCGAACACCTTGAAATTCTCTTTTTCCAGGCCGGTGACGAAGCGGTTCATGGGATCGGTCACGGTAACCGGGATCAGCACCAGCGTGGAATCCACGCGGATATTCGCCTTGGGAAGAACCTGCTCTTTTCCGGTCGCCTTGGGCCTTGGCGCGATGGTGGCGGGAGAGCCACCAGGTTCCTGAGCTTGCGCCCAAAATGAGAAACCCAGGAAGGCGGCGAGGACGACGGGCAGCTCACACCGGGACAGGAGCATAGCTGTCAGGCCAGCATTTCTACACCAAGTCTATCACAGGGGTTTTATGGTATGATCGCGTGTGCCCCGTAAAATTCTGGGCGTGATTCCTGCGCGATTTGGCTCTACACGTTTTCCTGGCAAGGTTCTGGCGCTTCTCTCCTCAAAAACAGTTTTGCAGCACGTCTATGAGCGCGCCTGCCAGTCGCGTTACCTGTCGAGCACGATCATCGCCACCGATGACGAGCGGGTTTACCGAGCGGCCCGGAGTTTCGGAGCTCCAGTGCGCATGACTCGCCCCGATCACCTCTCCGGCACCGACCGGGTGGCGGAAGTCGCCTCGGCCGAAGAGGCTGACGTGGTGGTCAACATTCAAGGCGACGAGCCGCTGATCGATCCCGCCGCCATCGACGCCGCCATTCTGCCGGTGGTTCACGATCGCGACGTGGTGATGGCGACGCTGAAGAAGAAGATCGAAGACCCGCGCGAGATCGCCGATCCCAACGTGGTCAAGGTGGTCGTCAACCACGCCGGAGACGCGATTTACTTTTCGCGCTGCCCCATCCCCTACGCGCGGGAACAGAGCGGCGTCTGGTTCAAACATATCGGGCTCTACGTATATCGGCGCGATTTCCTGCTGGGGTATTCGCGCCTGCCGGTGGGCCCGCTCGAGCGCGCCGAGCGCCTGGAGCAACTGCGCGCTCTCGAGAACGGTTTTCCGCTGCGCGTAATCGAAACCGACTATGAGTCGCTGGGCGTGGATACGCCCGAGGACCTGGAACGGGTCTCGCGGCTCTTCGAAGCGTCCATGATGCCGGGGGTGAAATCATATGGCTAAATACATATTCGTAACGGGCGGCGTGGTCTCGTCGCTGGGCAAAGGAATTGCCGCGGCTTCCATCGGGTGTTTGCTGGAAAGCCGCGGGCTGAAGGTCACCTGCCAGAAATTCGATCCGTACCTCAACGTCGATCCGGGCACCATGAGCCCGTTCCAGCACGGCGAGGTTTTCGTCACCGACGACGGCGCCGAAACCGATCTCGACCTCGGCCACTACGAGCGCTTCACCCACGCCAAGCTCACGCAGAGCAACAACCTGACCTCCGGCCGCATCTATGAGCAGATCATCGCCCGCGAGCGCCGCGGCGATTATCTGGGCAAGACCGTGCAGGTGATCCCGCACGTCACCAACGAAATCAAGGCCGGGCTGAAGCGGGTGGCGCAGGACGTCGACGTGGTGATCGCCGAAATCGGCGGCACGGTGGGCGATATCGAATCGCTGCCGTTTCTCGAAGCCATCCGCCAGATGCGCCACGAACAGGGCCGCGGCAACTGCCTGTTCGTGCACGTCACGCTGGTCCCCTGGATCGCGGCCGCGCAGGAGCTGAAGACCAAGCCCACCCAGCACAGCGTCAAGGAACTGCGCGGCATCGGTATCCAGCCCGATATCCTGATCTGCCGCTCGGAGCGCTTCATCTCGCAGGACATGAAAGAGAAGATCGCGCTGTTCTGCGACGTGGACGTGGAAGCCGTGGTAACGGCGCGCGACGTCAAGAGCGTTTACGAAGTGCCGCTGATGTTCGCCGGCGAAGGCGTGGACGACATCGTCTGCCGCCTGTTGCACCTCAATACCGGCGAGCGCAACCTGGACCGCTGGAACGCCATGGTGGAGCGCATGCAGCATCCGCGCGACGAAGTGACCATCGGCCTGGTGGGCAAATACGTGGAATACGAGGATTCCTACAAGAGCCTCAAGGAAGCTCTGCTGCACGGCGGGCTGGCGCACCAGTTGAAAGTGAACATTCACTGGATCGAAGCCGAAGGCGTGCTTGGGGCCGACTGGGAGAAACAGCTCGAGGGCTACGATGGCATCCTGGTGCCCGGCGGGTTTGGCGAGCGCGGCATCGAGGGCATGATCAACTCGATTCGCTTCGCGCGCGAACGCAAGGTTCCGTACTTCGGCATCTGCCTGGGCATGCAGACCATGGTGATCGAATACGCGCGCAACGTGTGCGGGCTGGCGGGCGCGAACTCGACCGAGTTCAACCCCGGCACGCCGCACCGCGTGATCTTCAAGCTGCGCGAACTGAAGGGCGTGGACGAACTGGGCGGCACCATGCGGCTGGGAAGTTGGCCGTGCAAGCTGGCGGAGACGAGCTTCGCCTACCGGGCCTACGGCGCGCGCGAAATTCAGGAACGCCACCGCCATCGCTATGAATTCAACCGCGAGTACGAGGACCGGCTGAAGGCGGCCGGCCTGCGCATCACCGGCGAGACGCCGGACAACACCTACGTCGA
>CAWJLI010000166.1:0-11028 GCA_963843095.1 Bryobacterales bacterium | reverse complement strand
GATTTGCGAGATCGCCGATCACCCGTGGTACCTGGGCTGCCAGTTCCATCCCGAGTTCAAATCCAAGCCGATGGAGCCGCATCCGCTGTTCAAGGCCTTCATCGGCGCCGCTTACGAGTACCACCAGCGGCAAGGCGCCGAGAGCCGGGATCGGGCCGAGACGACGTATTCCCATGGCCTTTGAGTTCAGCGCGTTCGGCCGGGCCCAGGGAGCCCCCCGTCCGCTGGTGTTGATCGCCGGGCCTTGCGTGATCGAAAGCGAAGAGCACGTCGAGCGCATGGCCCATGGCATTCGTAACGCCGTGGGCGACGGCTTTGTCTTCAAGGCGTCGTTTGACAAGGCCAACCGCACCAGCCTGAACGCCTATCGCGGGCCGGGGCTTGTCGAAGGCCTGCGTATACTGGCCGGGCTCAATGCGCAGGGTTTTTCGATCCTCACCGATATCCACGAGCCGGCGCAGGCCGAACCGGCGGCCGCGGTGGCCGATATTTTGCAGATTCCCGCTTTTCTGTGCCGGCAAACCGATCTGCTGCTGGCGGCGGGCCGCACCGGCCGCATCGTCAACATCAAGAAGGGACAGTTCGTGGCGCCGCACGATATTCACCGCGCCGCGGAAAAAGTGGCTTCCACCGGCAATTCCCGGGTGGTCATCACGGAGCGCGGTTCCTCGTTCGGCTACAACAACCTGGTGGTGGACATGCGGGGCCTCAAGATGATGCGCGATGCGGGGTGGCCGGTCGTGTTCGATGCCACCCACAGTGTGCAACTCCCCGGCGGCGCCGGCGCGGTGTCCGGCGGGCAGCCGCAGTTCATCGAACCGCTGGCGCGCGCCGCGGTCGCGGTGGGCGTGAGCGGCATTTTCGTCGAAGTGCACGACGCGCCGGAGAGAGCGCTTTCCGACGGCCCCAACGCGCTGCGCCTCGACCTTCTGCCGCAATTCTGGCGTAGCCTCCAGGCCATCGACGGCCTGGTGAAATCGCTCAGTTAGAAGTCAGGAGTCAGGAGTTTAGAAGTACGATTCCGACTTGCGGCGCCGTTCCTCCCGACTTCGACTTCTGACTCCCGACTCCTGTCTTCTGTCTTCCCCCGGACGGCCGGCCCCGCACGTTACAATCAAGGCGAGCACAACATGAAACCATGGCGAATCGGACTGTGTCTGCTGGTCGGGCTGTCCCTTTTTGGGCAACAACGGACTCGGCAGCAGCGGCATTGGACGGAAGCAGAGGCCGAGCAGTGGTACGCGCGCGAAGCCTGGCCGGTGGGCGCGAACTTCATTCCCTCCACCGCCTCCAACGAACTCGAAATGTGGCAGGCGGACACGTTCGACCCCACCACCATAGACCGCGAACTGGGGCTGGCCGAAGGGTTGGGCATGAACACCATGCGCGTGTTTCTGCACTACCTGGTCTGGCGCAAGGACCCAGCCGGGTTCGAACGGCGCATCAACGTGTACCTCAAGATCGCGGACCAGCACCACATTAAGACGCTGTTCGTGCTCTTCGACTCGTGCTGGGATCCTTTCCCCGAGGTCGGCCCGCAACGGCCGCCGCAGCCGGGCATCCATAATTCCCGTTGGGTGCAGAGCCCCGGCGCGCAGGCCTTGATGAATCCCAAGGAATACGACAACGTGCTGTCCTACGTGCAAACCATCGTCAACGATTTTGGAAACGATAAGCGAGTGCTGGCCTGGGACTTGTGGAACGAGCCGGACAATGTCAACGATGGCAGCTACGGCGCCACCGACCCGGCCAACAAGGTCGCGCTGGTTGAAGGGCTGTTACCCAAAGTTTTCACCTTCGCGCGTGGCGGCCTGCCCCAGCAGCCGCTGACCACAGGCGTATGGCGCGGCGACTGGTCGAGCCCGGACAAGCTGACCCCGATGGAGAAAATCCAGCTCGACAATTCCGACATCGTCAGCTTCCACAGCTACGCGAAGCCCGAGGAATTCGAGAAGCGCGTGGTATGGCTGGAAGCGCTGCACCGTCCTATCCTGTGCACCGAGTATATGGCGCGGCCCAATGGCAGCACCTTCCAGAGCATCCTGCCGATCGCCAAGAAGCACAACATCGGCGCCTACAACTGGGGGCTGGTGGCGGGAAAAACGCAAACCTACCTGCCGTGGGATTCCTGGAAAACCCCGTACATCGACCGCCAGCCCGCCGTCTGGTTCCACGAGATCTTCCGCCAGGACGGCACTCCCTATTCGCCGGAAGAAGTCGCGTTCCTGAAGTCGATACTGGAGCGGCCGAAGGAAACCAAGAAGCCGCGCAAGTGAGCGCCGGGGCCTCTGGTTTCGGGCCCGTCACAAAATAGCACTCTCCCCGCTCCCTCCGGTCGCGGCTCTGAACGCATGGAGCCGCGACCGAAGGGAGCGGTCAAGCAACTGGGAACCCTGTCTCTCCACCTCGCACGCCTGCCGCCTTCAATTGCCTTGCCCGGCTTCGCAGCGGGCCGGGCGAAAGGCGTCGCCGCAGGCGGGCAAACCGGTGGCCGGGCCGGCGAACTGCAGGCTCTGGTTCAGCACTCGTTCGCGTATGGAAGCGAGCGAGTGCCGCAAGGTCTTCTCCGGACTGAGGCCCAGCAGCGCCGATCCGAGCGCGCGCGAGATAGCGCTGAATTCGGCGGTGACCGAGATGGATTCGCCCTCCACGTAGATGCCCTTCTCCACCTCCGCCACGCGCCAGTAGGAGTAGAGCCGCAGCAGGTAGCCGTGGTTCGAGCCGATTTCGCGCAGGCTGGTGGCGTATGAGTGGCACTTCCAGCGATGCTGGTCCACGCGCTCCCATACCACGTCGCTGCGGACCTCGATGTGCCCCGTCTCCTTCAACTGCATAGAGTACTGAAAATGGCCGTCGCCGGTCCGGCAAGCCAGCTTGGATTCCGACACCATATCGGGGAAGTAGTGCGCGCGGTGGTCGTAGTCCTGAAGCAGGCGGATGGTTCGATCTGCCGTGCAACCGGGAATAAAGACGCTGCCGATCCAGTCGTAGAGATGGGCCGCGGGGAGTTTATGCGGATTGGCTCCGTTGGCCGGGAAGGTCTCGACACGCTGGCCTCGAACCAGGCGATCGTTCAAGGCGGCGTCCAAATCCGCCGCCAGAAATGCCTTGCGGGCGTTCAGGCGCGCCTCCGCGGATTGCACGTAGCAATCGAAGGCGTGCGCTGTCGCGGGCTTCAATTCCTGTGCGCGAAGGCCACCGGTCGCGCACAGCGAGAGCGCCACCAACAAAGTCCGGGGCAGGGGCAGCACGGTCTCTCGCATCGGAATCATTATCGTCAAACCGGCCCGCGGCGTGGGCGAGGAAGGCGATCACTATAGTCAGTCAAGGGTCGCCTCGTGTCCGCTCGCGTGGAAGGGTAAGTAACCGGCAGCAGAGGTCCCAAAGCGACCGCTTGGTTGAAAATCACGCAGGCGCGGCGGGAAGAAAAGCCGAGATGACTCTCGGCTCTTCAGGCCTGACGGCCCGCGCCACGCGGTCGCGGCGCCGATTCCGCGCTCACCCCGCTATTGCGTCGGCCAGGTGCGGCTGGTAGGTGCAGCGCGGGTCTTCGGCCAGGTAATCGCCGGTTAAGGCGTAGGCGCGTGAGCGGGAACCGCCGCAGATCTTCTGATATTCGCAGACGCCGCACTTGCCGCCGCGCTGCGAGGTATCGCGCAACGAGCGGAAAAGATCGGCATTGCGGTAGACGTCGGTCAGTGGATCGCGCAGCACGTTGCCGCCGCTCACCGGCAGAAAGCCGGAGGGGAAAATCTCACCGGTGTGTGACACGAACACGAATCCCTTGCCGTCGCTCACGCCTGCCGTGCGGAAAGCCACGCCCTTGGCGTTTTCGTTTTCGGTGGCGCCGTGCTCAGCCTTGATGCGCTGCGCCACGTAGCGTCGGTAGTGCATGGCCTCGGTGGTCTTGATGCCGAAGGATGCGGTCTTCGAGAGCTCGTACATGAAGGCGAAGACCTCTTCGTATTCGGCGGCGGCGAGATCGTCGTTTTCGAGCGCCCGGCCGGTGACGATGAGGAAGAACAGGCTCCACATCTTCGAGCGCACTTCCTTGACGATCTCCGCCACTTCCGGAAGCCGGTGCATATTGCGGCGGGTGACGGTGGTCTGGAACTGCGTGTCGAGGCCGATGTCCCGCGCGTGCCGCAGGGCGATCATGGCGCGGTCGAAGGTACCGGGGATGCCGCGGAAATCGTCGTGCGTTTGGGCGTCGGGACCGTCCACGCTGATCGCCATGCGCGAGATGCCGGCTTCCTTGAACTGGTCGATGGCCTGGTTGGTCAGCAGCGGCGTTGCGCTAGGGGTGACGTTGGTGCGCAGGCCGATCTTGACGGCGTAGCGGGCCAGGTCGAACAGGTCGGGCCGCTTGAGCGGGTCGCCGCCGGTGAAGACCATCAGCGGCTCGCCAAAGCGCCGAATTTCATCGAGCAACTTGTAACCCTGTTCGGTGGTCAGCTCGTTCGCGGCGCGCTCGGACTGGGCCGAAGCGCGGCAATGGACGCACGCCAGGTCACAGGCTTGCGTCACTTCCCAGATCACCAGCATCGGGGTTTGATCGAAATTCATTGGCTCCTCTGTTTCAGTGTAGTGCGACATTGCACTTGATGGGCCATGCCTGGATGGGGGAGATTGATGACAAATACGACACCTTACAGCCTGAGCCTGTCGCAGTGGGGCAAATCACCCACCCAATGACCAAGGCTGCTGGCTGGGTGGGGCAGGTCCCCGACCTGCCAACTGCGAGCCCGTGAGATAGTGGAAGTTGATCACGACTCTCGTCACTCCGAACAGTGTGCCAATAAGGCCTGAACACACCCTCCCGACGTGGCGCGCGCACTCGTGCGTCGAGCGTCGAGACTCTTCTCGACGCGTCTTCTCTTCAGACCGCCGGGCGTCGACAGGAGTGCCGACGCGGCACGCACGAGTGCGTGCGCCACAGGTGCGGAATGCCGGCTAGCGGGTTGTTCATCACCTTCGAGGGCATGGACGGCTCGGGAAAAACCACGCAGATGCGGCGGCTGGCCGCGCGGCTGCGGGCAATGGGGCGCACGGTGCTCGAGACGGCCGAACCCGGCGGCACGCCGATCGGCGCCAAGATCCGACGCATTCTGCTCGATGGCGCCAACCAGGAATTGTGTCCCACCGCCGAGTTGCTGCTGTACTTCGCTTCGCGCGCGCAGAACGTGGATGAGTGGATTCTGCCGGCGCTCGAGCGCGGCGAAGTGGTGCTGGCCGACCGCTTCACGGATTCCTCGCTGGTCTACCAGGGTTACGGGCGCGGGCTGGGCGCGGAGAACGTGATGGCGCTCGACCGCATCGCCTGCCGCGGCCTGAAGCCGCATCTGACCCTGCTGGTGGATATCGACGCGGAAACCAGCCTGGCGCGGGCGCACGCGCGCAACCAGGCCGAAACCAGCTGCGAGACGCGTATGGACGAGCAGTCGCTCGAGTTCCACCGCGAAGTCTACCGCGCTTACCACGAGCTCGCCGCGCGCGAGCCGGAACGGGTGAAGCTGATCAACGGCCGCGCCGGGATGGATGATATCGAAGCCGAGATCTGGCGGCTGGTGAGCCAGTATGTTTGACAACTTCTGGGGCAACCCGCAGGTGACGCAGGCCCTGGAGCAGATGGTGGCGCAGGACCGGCTGGCGCAAACGCTGCTGTTCGCCGGGCCGGAAGGCGTGGGCAAAGCCACGCTTGCTCGCCGGCTGGGTGCGCGCCTGCTGCCGCGGCCGGCGGCGATCGAACAGGACGATTTGAGCCTGGAAGCCAATCGCGAAGCGGTGATGGCTCGCGAGAAGTGGACGGCCGACAAGCGCAACGAAGATCCGTTGCTGTTTTCGAGCCACCCCGATTTCGTGACCTTCCCTCCGGACGGGCCGCTGCGGCAGATCACCATCCAGCAGGCGCGGGAGCTGAAGGAGCGCGCGCCGTTCCTGCCGCACCAGGGCGCGCGGCGCATTTTCCTGATCGACCACGTGGATCGCGCCAACGACCAGGCCGCCAACTCGCTGCTGAAGACGCTCGAGGAGCCACCGCCGCACCTGATCCTCATCATGACTGCGGAAAACGCCTACGACCTGCTGCCCACAATCCGCTCGCGCGCGGTGCCGTTCCAGTTTACGCCGCTGGCTCGCGCGGAGATGGAGCAATTCGTCCGCGCGCGCGGCCTGGACCGGCCGGAGCGACGCGTGGCGTTGGCGGCGGGCAGTCCGGGCGTGGCCGTCTCGATCGATCTCGACGCTTACAACAAGCGGCGCGCGGCCATGCTGGTGCTGGCAAAAGTGGCCGCCGGCGCGGCGCCGTACAGTTCCTGGCTGCCGGTTTCCGAATCAATCGCGCGCAGCAAAAGCGAGAAGCTGGAGCTGCACCTGGACGCGCTCTACGGCCTGCTGCGCGATCTGCTGATCCTGCGCGAGGGCGGGGGGGAAATCCGCAACCAGGATATCCGCCGCGAGCTGGAAGGGCTGGCGGACAAAGTGGAGTTCGCCTGGATTCGCCGCGCGGTGGCGCAGGTGGATGAAATCGTGCGCCTGTTGCGGCGCAACATTCAGAAATCGATCGCGCTCGACGCCCTGATCGTGACCCTGCGCGGGTGACGCCGTGGCTCGGGCTGTCGTGCCTGCTCAGCCGGGAATCTCTCGGCTTTTTTCTCGCAGGCGCTATGGAGAAATGCCGCTCAGACCCGCACCAGCACTTCGCGCAGCCGCTCCCGCGTGAGGAAGAATTTCACCGATTGGAAATCGGCAAACAGCTTTTCCAGCCCGCGGTTGTTGAACAACTGCACCGCCGGGCGCGTGCCGCGCTGGGTCAATTGCAGCGAACTCGGCTCGAGGATGCGGAACGTGTAGCAGGGAACCCGTTCGAGCTTGTCGTCCGACTCGAAGAATGCCAGCATCTGGCTCTTCTGCCGCGCGATCTTGCGCACCCGCGATACCACCGCCTCCAGTAGTGCCGGCGCCAGGTACTCGAGCGAGTCCCACAGCAGGACGCCATCGAAATGGTCGTCCGGATAGTCCAGCGCCTGCCGCAAAAAAAAATCGATCCGGCCGGGATTGGAATGATCTACCGTGTCGTTCGGGGCCGAACGTCTCGTGGAGAATTTGCAGAAAATTTTCGGAATAGAGCCGGTGCCCCAGGCTGGTGATGAAGTTCACGTTCTCTTGCGAGGCGCCGCCTAAATCGAGAATCGTGAGACCGGACTGCCCTCGGATATCCAGGAAGAATTCTTCCAGCGCGCGGCTGCGCCGCGTGGTGACCACTTCCGGCTCGTCGGGGCCGCCATGGCGAAAGTGGCCCGGCGGCGGGCCGCCGCTGGACGCGGAACTTCGCCCCTGGCCACGCAAAAAATTCTTGAGTGGTCCTGGCAGCGGCATTGGCTACGTGGCTTGCCTCAGCGTTTCACTTCGGCGGCGGCAACAACCGGCGCCGGAGGAGTGGCCGCCGGTGCGGCCGGTTGCGGCTTGATGGCAGCCCGGACAGGTTCCGGCTTGATGATATCGATGCTGCCCTTGAAGTACGCGCCGTCCTCGATCAAGATGCGCGCCGTGCGGATGTCGCCCACCAGACGCGCGTCCTTGCGGATCTCGATCCGGTCGGCCGCTTCCACGTTGCCCTGAATGGTCCCTAACGCAACCACCTCGCGCGCCTTGACGCCGGCATGGATGTTGCCGTTCGGGCCGACGGTAAGCTTGTGCTCCAACAACTCGACCGTGCCTTCCAAGTCTCCATCGACATACAGGTCTTCCTTGCTGAAGATCTGGCCGACGATCTTGACCGCTTTCCCGATACTGGCCATTCCACTGCGGGCGTCCACATCGGATCGTGCGATAGGCGTGCTGGACACTGGTGCTGCCTCCTTCTTCGATTCTGAAAAACTGGGAGCCGAGGGTGTAGCCACCGGGCTTGGCGGGTGGCTGGCTGGCGGGACGGCCGGCTTTGGCGGTTCGTCCTCCCGGCGCTTATTCCACATGCGGGCGCCCTCCTGAATTTGGAATGATTTCGTGCATGGTGCTGCTTCTCCAGTCTAACAAGGGCGGGCCATAAAAGGGCAAGCGAGGTTTGCCGGCTGGAAAGACGCGTTTTCTGGGGCGATTCCGTACATGCCCGGCTGCCGCATAATCAAAACATGGCCGAGGGATTGCGTTTTGAGTGCCAGTCCGGATGCACCGCCTGCTGCACGCAGAGTGGTTTCGTCTATCTGACCGAAGCCGATGCCGCACGCATCGCGAAATACCTGGGCCTGAGCGCGCGGGCATTTGAGAAGCGCTATTGCTACCGCACCCGCCGCCAGCTTCGCCTGCGCGTCCCGCGCGAGGCGCAGTGTCATTTCCTGCGCGAGGGCGGATGCTCCATTCACGCCGTCAAGCCGACCCAGTGCCGCATTTTTCCTTCACCAGCTCCGGCCAAAAAGGGAAAAATGCGGCACTGGGTCGGCTTGACAGCGTGAATGGAGCATCCGCCATCGCGCAGGAAATGACACTGCGCTTCGCGCGGAACGCGCAGGCGAAGCTGGCGGCGGGTTCGGTAACAATACCGTTTCGCAAATGCCCGTGCGCTCAGGCCCAGGTATTCCGCGATGCGTTCGGCATCGGCTTCGGTCAGATAGACAAACCCCTTTGCGTGCAGCAGGCGATGCATCCGGACTGGCACGCAAAACGCAATCCCTCGGCCATGTTTTGATTATGCGGCAGCCGGGCATGTGCGGAATCGCCCCAGAAAACGCGCCCTCCCAGCCGGCAGACCTCGCTTGCCCTTTTTCGGCCCGCCCTTGTTAGACTGGAGAGGCAGCACCATGAACGAAATCATCCCAAATTCAGGAGGGCGCCCGCATGTGGAATAAGCGCCGGGAGGACGAACCGCCAAAGCCGGCCGTCCCGCCAGCCAGCTACCAGCCAAGTCCGGTGGCTACACCCTCGGCTCCCAGTTTTTCAGAATCGAAGAAGGAGGCAGCACCAGTGTCCAGCACGCCTATCGCACGATCCGATGTGGACGCCCGCAGTGGAATGGCCAGTATCGGGAAAGCGGTCAAGATCGTCGGCCAGATCTTCAGCAAGGAAGACCTGTATGTCGATGGAGACTTGGAAGGCACGGTCGAGTTGTTGGAGCACAAGCTTACCGTCGGCCCGAACGGCAACATCCATGCCGGCGTCAAGGCGCGTGAAGTGGTGGCGTTAGGGACCATTCAGGGCAACGTGGAAGCGGCCGACCGGATCGAGATCCGCAAGGACGCGCGTCTGGTGGGCGACATCCGCACGGCGCGCATCTTGATCGAGGACGGCGCGTACTTCAAGGGCAGCATCGATATCATCAAGCCGGAACCTGTCCGGGCTGCCATCAAGCCGCAACCGGCCGCACCGGCGGCCACTCCTCCGGCGCCGGTTGTTGCCGCCGCCGAAGTGAAACGCTGAGGCAAGCCACGTAGCCAATGCCGCTGCCAGGACCACTCAAGAATCTTTTGCGTGGCCAGGGGCGAAGTTCCGCGTCCAGCGGCGGCCCGCCGCCGGGCCACTTTCGCCATGGCGGCCCCGACGAGCCGGAAGTGGTCACCACGCGGCGCAGCCGCGCGCTGGAAGAATTCTTCCTGGATATCCGAGGGCAGTCCGGTCTCACCATTCTCGATTTAGGCGGCGCCTCGCAAGAGAACGTGAACTTCATCACCAGCCTGGGGCACCGGCTCTATTCCGAAAATTTTCTGCAAATTCTCCACGAGACCTTCGGTCCCAACGACACGGTAGATCATTCCAATCCCGGCCGGATCGATTTCTTTTTGCGGCAGGCGCTGGACTATCCGGACGACCATTTCGATGGCGTCCTGCTGTGGGACTCGCTCGAGTACCTGGCGCCGGCACTACTGGAGGCGGTGGTATCGCGGGTGCGCAAGATCGCGCGGCAGAAGAGCCAGATGCTGGCATTCTTCGAGTCGGACGACAAGCTCGAACGGGTTCCCTGCTACACGTTCCGCATCCTCGAGTTGAGTTCGCTGCAATTGACCCAGCGCGGCACGCGCCCGGCGGTGCAGTTGTTCAACAACCGCGGGCTGGAAAAGCTGTTTGCCGATTTCCAATCGGTGAAATTCTTCCTCACGCGGGAGCGGCTGCGCGAAGTGCTGGTGCGGGTCTGAGCGGCATTTCTCCATAGCGCCTGCGAGAAAAAAGCCGAGAGATTCCCGGCTGAGCAGGCACGACAGCCCGAGCCACGGCGTCACCCGCGCAGGGTCACGATCAGGGCGTCGAGCGCGATCGATTTCTGAATGTTGCGCCGCAACAGGCGCACGATTTCATCCACCTGCGCCACCGCGCGGCGAATCCAGGCGAACTCCACTTTGTCCGCCAGCCCTTCCAGCTCGCGGCGGATATCCTGGTTGCGGATTTCCCCCCGCCCTCGCGCAGGATCAGCAGATCGCGCAGCAGGCCGTAGAGCGCGTCCAGGTGCAGCTCCAGCTTCTCGCTTTTGCTGCGCGCGATTGATTCGGAAACCGGCAGCCAGGAACTGTACGGCGCCGCGCCGGCGGCCACTTTGGCTAGCGCCAGCATGGCGGCGCGCCGCTTGTCATAAGCCTCGAGATCGATCGAGACGGCGACGCCCGGACTGCCGGCCGCGAGCGCGACGCGCCGCTCGGGGCGGTCCAGGCCGCGCGTCTTTACGAATTGCTCCATCTCGGCGCGGCCAGCGGCGCGAAGTGGAACGGCACGGCGCGCGAGCGTATAGTGGGCAGCAGGTCGTAGGCGTTTTGCGCGGTCATGATGATGATCAGGTGCGGCGGCGGCTCCTCGAGCGTCTTCAGCAGCGAGTTAGCGGCCTGATCGTTGGCGCGATCCACGTGATCGATCAGGAAGATGCGCCGCGCGCCCAGGTTCGGCAGGAACGGCGCGCGCTCCTTCATCTCCCGGGCCTGCTGAATGGTGATCTGCCGCAGCGGCCCGTCCGGAGGGAAGGTCACGAAATCGGGGTGGCTCGAAAACAGCAACGGATCTTCGTTGCGCTTGTCGGCCGTCCACTTCTCGCGAGCCATCACCGCTTCGCGA
>CAWJLI010000165.1:0-10795 GCA_963843095.1 Bryobacterales bacterium | reverse complement strand
GAAAAAGAAACGAAAAAAGAAAGGGTAGCTGTGCGGCATAGGCGCCAGTGCTCCATTTGGCTAGGAATCAGCGACGGACGGTACGTAACCGCCGTTCGGCAGGGATTTATGGGGCGAAAAGCACGACGCGGGCGCCGAGGTGGCCTTTGCACAGTTTCTCGTCGCTGGTGTAGAGGACGGCGTCCATTGCTTCAGCCAGAGCGATGTACGCGGCGTCATAGGCGGTGAAGTTGTGCCGTAGTTCCCAGATGCGGCCAATCAACGGCGTGTGCGAATAGCGCTCCGCGGGCAGCGCCACGAGTCCGGCGAGAAACTGATTGCTGCGATGCGTCCCTATGCGCTGACTCGCCGCCAGCCTCCGAATTGCACTCATCACTTCGACATCGATCAAATGCGGAACAATGAAGGAGTCATCGCGTCCGGAGAGGTCGCTGCGGATGGAGTCAGCCAGGGCGCCGTTGGTGAGCAGCTCCACTACTACGGAGGCGTCCAGGACAATCATCGCGAGTCGCGCAGCTCGCGGATTACTTGCGCGGGGCTGCGCTTGGTCCGAATGGGCGCCGCCTCCTCTGCGCGATCCAGCCACTCCTGCATGGTGGGCCGCTCCGCCGCACGCGCTAATTCCTTTTTGAGGAAATCGGACAGGCTCAGGCTTTCGCGAGCGGCTCGCGACTTCAGCGTGCGATGCACGTGGTCCGGGACGTTCCTCACCTGGATCATCTTCGACATGTTCTCAGCATACAATCATGTGCCGCACATGTCCATCCGGATCGCGTAACCGGACAACCGTTGACACACCCCAGCCGAAAGAAGGAGTCAAGCTGTGGCCGCGCTCGGGCGGCGCCGTTTTCCGCCAAGGCTGTGTGCGCCCCCTACGGCTCAATCACGATCTGCACGGGGTTGCTGTCCTGGCCAGCGGCGCTGAGGTGCAGCTCCGAGGTGCCGGCGTTGGTGAGGGCGGGGAGTTGCGCTTCCACCAGGTAGAAACCGACATACCCCGGCGCCAACGTGGCGCGCGTGACTTGGAGCGGGGCGCCATCGAGAAAGACTCTCACCGCCGCAACCACCGCCGGCGGATCTTCGAGAGGCGCTTGCATCCCGGTGGGCCAGTTGGGCTGAACCTTACCCAGGCCGGTGGCCAGAATCTTCACACGCCCGTTGGAATGCGCGGGACTGCGTCCATCCAGCGGCAGGTCGCTATCGGCATCGAATATAGCCGGGGCCCCGTCGCGCGAAACCAGGATCGCCGGCGAAACCGGTTGCACCGCGAGTGGGATAGTGAAGCTGCCGGCCGTGGTATCGAGCGCCAGCCCTACGCTCGGGCCGACCGCTTCGAACGGGACCTGCACCTGCGATTCGCCCTCCGCCGCGGCCAGCACGGGAAATTCCAGGTTGGCGGCTGCCGCGCGGCTCACCTGCGCTCCCACCACGCTCAGCAGCGAACCGGGCGCCGCGGGCCGGGTGCTGAAATCGGCGGCATTGACGATGCGCGGCGCGCGCGCGCGGTGCGGCGCCGCAGTGGCGTACACGCCGTAACCGTCGAACGCGGCGTAAAGCTGGACGCCCGCCGGATCCAGGCGCACATCAAAGGCAGGCGCCGCCGGCAGCCGCGTAGACAGGTTCACCCAGTTCACCGGAGCGGGACTCGCGTTCTCCAAATCCGCCACGCCGTAAAACACGCCCGCGTCGGTCGCCACATAAACAGCGCCCGCCGCGCGGTCCGCGGTCACTGCGTGCGCCGGCCGGTTGGGCAGGTTGAAATCGAGCGGATCCCAGAAGCCGCCGCTGTTGGTGGTGCGGAGCACGTGGGGCCCGGCGCCGGAAAGCGCCGCCAACGCGACGCGCGGCTCAGCGGGATCGGCGAAGATGCGCTCCACGCGTCCGCCGCCGGTCGGCCATGCCAGGGCAGGGAAGGTGCGGCCGCCATCGGGCGATACCCAGATGCGGCCGTCGGCCGAACCCACGTAAAGCGCGCTGCCCGCCTGCGCCACGGCGGTGATTTCGGTCGCCATCCGGTTCGAAAACAGCGCATTCAGCATGGCATCGGGCGGGTTCGCGTCCACCGGTTGCCACAGCGAGCCGCTGGGCGGCAACTCCAACGTGCCCAGGTTTTCCACCTCGATGATCGTCCCTGACGTTCCGGTGACGGTGGAAAGGATGCGGCGCACCGGAAGATTGGGCAGCGCCAGATTCAGCGCCGACCAGGACAGCCCGCCATCGAGCGAACGCCACACGCCAAAATCGTTGGCCGCCACCAGTTGATCGGCGTCCGCCGGTGAAACCGCGACACTGTTCACGCCATCACCGATCACCGAGCGGGAGCCGAACGCAGTCAGGTTGTGCCAAGCGTGGCCGCCATCCTCGGAGCGGTAGAGCTGCCTGCCCAAACCGAAGATTACATTGGGGTTGGAAGGCGAAACGAGAATTCGCGCGGAGGCCTCCGGCAGGCGCGCGGCGGTGGCAGGCCGGGCGGCTGGCGCCTCAAGGGCGGCGGCCACCGGAGTCCAGGTTTCATAATCGGCGGTCTCGAACACCGCGCCCGAGGTGGAACGTGCGTAAAGCACCCCGCCTCCAGGAGAGAACCAGACCTGCTCGATGGGTCCTGTGGCCGGGCCCGCCAGTTGCAAATTAACCGAGGCACTCCCCACCTTTCGCCATGAGGGCGCCGTCTGGGCGAACCCCGCCGCGCTGGCCAAGAAAGCCGCGGTGGCGAACCATAATGAAACGCGGAGTGTTCCTTTATGACACACGAGCAATCCCATTTTAGCTCAACTTCCGATGGGAAATAATCATCAAATACCTGATATCACTCGATTTGTGACGCCTGCTTCCTTCCGGCACTCTATGTGCAATGCAAGTTTAGTGCTAGACTTGAGGAGAAATAGCTAGGGGCGCTGGTTTAGAGTTTCGTGTCCCGAAATTTGATATGGTCCGGCGCTTGAAGCACATGCGGTATCGGTCTACGCTGCTGCTGGCGGCAACGGTCATCGTGTCGCTGGCATCGCTCCGTGCTCAGGACGAGAGTGCGGCGACAGTTCTGGTACAACTGAACCGGGTGTCCGTACTGGACAGCGCGGGATACTTGCGGCCGCTTTCTGTCGGCGACCGCCTGCGCCTGCACGAAACCATAGTTACCGGTCCCGATAGCTTCGCCCGATTCCAACTCTCCGACGGCAGCACCTTCGATGTGTATTCGAACTCGAAGGTGGTGTTCCGCGAAACCCCGGGCATCACCGACCTGCTGGACCTGTTCATCGGACGGGTCAAGGTTTTCATCGAACATTCCAAGGGTCCCAATCCGAAGGACGTCAAAACGCCCACGGCCGTGATTTCCGTGCGCGGCACCGTGTTTGATGTAGAAGTGCAGGATGAGGAGGGAACCACCTTCGTCACCCTGGATGACGGTCTGGTGGACGTCCGCAACCTGACCGCGCCCGGCCCCTCGGTGCTTCTCAAGCCGGGTGAATCCATCCTCGTCGAACCGAACCGGCCGTTGATCCCGCAACAGATCAACCAGCACGCGGCGATGCGCCTCGTCCTGAGAGCCGCCGAGCAGGCGATGGCCCAGGTGTTACTGGGCGGGCACGTGGGGCCGGGGATCGGCTCCGTCGGCGGCGGCATCGGAGCGCAAGGCGACAAAGGCAAACCGGGCGGCAGCACCGGCACCGGCACTGGCAACGGCCCAAGTACCGGAACCGGCACTACCGGCGCGCCCGCGCCACCCCCGCCTCCTCCTGGCCACTGAGCGAAGAGGCCGCTGAAACCGTACCCGGCCACTCCCTGACGGTGAGTAGCTCTGAAATGCCCTCCCTGATTCGACGAATGTTGCGGAATCGCGCGCGTCAGCACGCTGGGAACGCCTTTCCATTAACGCAAGCCCCCGATACCACCTCCGTTTGTTCCGTTACGTGGCAGAATAGATTCTTGAGCGAAGGAGCTGGAATGACGAGACGTTGGGTGGAATGTTGGCTCGTGCTCACGCTGGCCGCGTGGTTCGTTCCGGCGCAAGGGCACGCCGCCGTTTTCGATGTGAAGAGTTACGGGGCAAAGGGCGATGGCAAGGCGCTCGACTCGCCCGCCATCAACCAGGCAATTGAAGCTGCGGCAGCGGCGGGCGGCGGGACAGTGTACTTCCCGGCGGGAACCTACGTCACCGGTTCGATTCGCCTGCGGAGTAATCTCGCTCTGCAATTCGAGCCTGGCACGACGCTCGAAGCGTCGGCGGATCCGAAGGCTTACGACGCAGCCGAACCGAACCAATGGGACAAGTTTCAGGATTTCGGTCACAGCCATTTCCACAACAGTCTCATCTGGGGCGAGGGGCTGGAGAACGTTTCGATCCAGGGCCCCGTCCTGATCAGCGGCAAGGCACTCGCGCGCGAACGCGGCGCGGCCGGCGACAAAGCCATCGCGCTCAAACTCTGCCGGAAAGTAACCCTGCGCGATTTTTCGATTCTTTCCGGCGGACACTTCGGCATCCTGGCCACCGGCGTGGATAACCTGACGATCGACAATGTGACGATCGACACGAACCGGGACGGGATCGACGTGGACTCCTGCCGCAACGTGCGGATTTCCAATGCGAGCGTCAACACGCCGAACGACGACGCCATCGTGCTCAAGGGCACGCACGCGCTTGGCTTCGCGCGTCCGACCGAGAACGTGACCATCGTGAACTGTCTGGTCAGCGGTTACGATATCGGATCGCTGCTGGACGGCACGTATAAACGCACGGTCAAGCAGGCTCCGGACCGCGACGGCCCCACGGGGCGGGTCAAGATCGGCACGGAATCGGAAGGCGATTTCCGCAACATCACGATCTCGAACGTGGTCTTCGACCGCTCGCGCGGCCTCGCCCTGGAATCGGTTGACGGGGCGCACCTGGAAGACATCGCGATTTCGAACATCACCATGCGCGAGGTTTCCAATGCCCCGATCTTCCTCCGCCTCGGCAGCCGGATGCGGGCTCCGGAGGGAACCCCGGTGGGATCGCTGCGGCGAGTGAACATCAGCAACGTTGTTGTGTACGATGCCGATCCGCGGTATGGTTCGATCATCAGCGGCATTCCCGGCCACGACGTGGAGGACGTGAAGCTGAGCGATATCCGCATCCTTTATCGCGGCGGCCTGACGCTGGATCAGGTCGCGAAGCAGCCGGCGGAGTTAGTGAACACGTTTTTCTTCAGAGCTTCCGGCGGTGTGCCACCGCGCGAACCGTACTCGACGCCGGAGCGGGAAAAAGAATATCCCGAGCCCTCCATGTTCGGTATGTTGCCCGCTTATGGCTTCTTTATCCGCCACGCCACGGGAATCGAATTCAACAACGTGGAAGTCGGTTACATGCAGGAAGACCGCCGGCCGGCATTTGTGCTGGATACGGTGAAGGGAATCGACCTGCAACATGTCAAGGCGCAGAAGGCATCCGGCGTTCCGACGATGGTGTTGATGAACGTCGAGGACGTCTCGGTATATCGTTCGTCCCCGGTGCCGGACGCGCACGTGGTTAAGGCCGATCGCAAAGAGATGTGAGGCGGGCTCAATGGCCGCGGTTGGCAGGCGAAAGCGCCTGCCCCACTTTGGCGCCGCGGTTAGACCGCGTACAGGCGGCGGGTTTTCGCTTTTGGTCCGAAGGAGCGTGAAAGCCGCCGCGCAGGTATCGAGGAGGGCATGACGATGACGGGAGCGGATCTCTGCTCGCAGGGAACGCCGTCCGCCACCGGCCTCCGGATCAGATGGGTGGTCAAGGTGCGCTCGATGTGGGCCACCTCCGCACGCTCGGATCGCGTGGCGAAGGTCGAAGCCGTTCCACGCGCGCCGGCGCGGCCGGTGCGGCCGACGCGGTGAATGAAGTCCTCGGGGACTTGCGGAAGATCGTAGTTCACCACGTGCGAAATCCCTTCCACGTGAATTCCGCGCGCCGCCACGTCGGTAGCCACCAGGACGCGGTATTGCCCGTCCTGAAAACCGCGCAACGCCTGGTTGCGCTGGTTCTGGCTGCGGTCGCCGTGGATGGCGGCGGACTTCACGCCTTCGCGCGCGAGCCGCTCGATAGCCGGTCGGCGCCGCGCTTGGTGCGGGCGAACACGAGAAAGGAACCGTCCTCGTCGCGCAGCATGGTTTGCAGCAGGCCCAGTTTGCGATCCTGCTCCACTTCGTAGAGATGCAAGTCGACCTGCTCGACCGGCTTGGTGGTGGAACCGACTTCGATGCGGACCGCGTTGCGGACCTGCGTCGCGACCAGGTGCTTGACGGAGCTTTCGATGGTCGCCGAGAACAGCATCGTCTGGCGGTCGGCAGGCAGAGCCGCCATGATTCGTTTGACGGTGGGCAGGAAGCCCATGTCGAGCATGCGGTCGGCTTCGTCCAGAACCAGAATGCGGACCTTGCCGAGATCCACGAGTTGCCGGCTGAGGAAATCGTAGAGCCTGCCCGGCGTGGCGAGCAGCACCTGCGATCCCTTGCGGATCGAGTTCAATTGGGTCCGCTCGCTGACGCCGCCGACCACCACGGTGGCCTGGATTCCAGTGCCGGCGGCCATTTTGGCGAACACTTCGTGAATCTGCATGGCGAGCTCGCGGGTGGGAGTCAGAATCACGCTGCGAATGCCGGGTTGTGGCGGCTGCTTGCCGAGCAGGTGAATCAGAGGCAGTACAAACGCCAGTGTCTTGCCGGTGCCTGTTTGCGCGGTGGCGACCAGGTCGGTGCCGGCCAGCGCGGGCTCGATGGCCTGGGCTTGCACGGGGGTCAGTTCGGTAAATCCATGCTTTGCGAGATTGCTCTTGAGCAGAGCAGAGAGGGGGAGTTCGGAGAAATTCTTCATGAGTCGTTAGTCGTTTGAGGAGGAAAACCGGCGAGCCGACTCGCCAATCAGGGGAGAAGGGGTTGCGGATCAACTTCCAGAGCTTTCATTGTACCACGCCGTGACAGCCGAATTATCGGGATTACGGTGAGGCGAGCAAATTTGATACGATAACCTGCCGATGGCGATTCGCAAACTGACGATCCTCAGCTTACTCGTCGCAGCCGCGGCGCTGCGCGCGCAACCGCCTGCGGTGCCACCTCTCACCGAGGTCACGCGCACGCAGTTGGCCTACACGCTGGCGCACTACACCAAGTATGAATACTGGATTCCGATGCGCGACGGCGTGCGGCTGTTCGCCGCCGCCTACGTCCCGAAAGACGCGACCGCAGGCGTATCCGATCATCCTGATGCGGACGCCGTATAGCGTCGCGCCGTATGGCGCCGACAATTACAAACCGCAGGTGGGCCCGTCCTTTGCCGCGGAGAAAGAGGGCTTCATTTTCGTCTATGAGGATGTGCGGGGCCGCTACCTGTCGGAGGGCACGTTTGTGGACGTGCGCCCGCACAAGACGCATTACGACAGCTCCACGGACACCGATGAGAGCACCGACACTTACGACACCATCGACTGGCTGGTGAAACACGTTCCCAATAACAACGGCAAGGCCGGTATGTGGGGGATCTCCTACCCGGGCTTTTTCGCGGCGCACGGCTTGATCGATTCTCATCCGGCGCTGAAGGCCGTTTCGCCCCAGGCGCCGATGGGCGACGTGGGGAATGGGGACGACGGGTACCACAACGGCGCGTTCCATCTGGCCGCGAACTTTCGTTTTTACTCGGGCTTCCTGCCGCGCAATGGGGAACCGGAGCGGCCGCAGCCGAGGACCGGCTTCGAACCTGGCACGATGGACGCTTACGATTTCTTCCTGCGCATGGGTCCGATATCGAACGCCAACGAGAAGTATCTCAAACACCAGAGCGCCTATTGGGACGACACCATCCAGCACACCGCTTACGACGAGTACTGGCAATCGCGCGCACAGGCTCCGTACATGAAGAATGTGACACCCGCGGTGATGTGGGTGGGCGGCTGGTTCGATGCCGAGGATCTCGCGGGACCGTTGAAGTTATTCGACTCCTTGGAGAAGAATGGCGCCACTGCCCCGGATACGCTGGTGATGGGCCCGTGGCGGCACGGCGGTTGGGCACGCGATCCCGGAGATACGTTGGGCAATTTGAACTTCAAGTCGAATACATCCGAGTATTTCCAGGAGAACATCGAACTTCCGTTCTTTGTTCAAAACTTGAAGGGCAAGGGCAACGGACTGAAAGCCACTGTAGATAGCCGTGTTCCCAAGGCGATCGTGTTTGAGACGGGACGTAACGAGTGGCATCGCTTCGACGCCTGGCCGCCGAAGAACGCCACGGTGCGCTCGCTCTATCTCGATGCGGACGGCAAGCTTTCCTGGAGCGCGCCGGCTGCGGCGGGCTTCGACGAATATTCGAGCGATCCCAACAAGCCGGTTCCTTCGACGGGCGAAGTCGCTCCCGGTATGGGGATGCCGGCGGACTATATGACGTTCGACCAACGCTTCGCAGCCACGCGGCCGGACGTGTTGACCTACGAAACGGAGCCACTCGACCACGACGTCACGATCGCTGGACCGATCACGCCCGTGTTGCGCGTATCCACGTCGGGCACCGACTCGGATTTTATCGTGAAGCTGATCGACGTTTATCCGAACGACTATCCCGACCCGGATCCGAATGTCAAAGGCGTCTACCTGGGTGGTTACCAGCAACTTGTGCGCGGCGAGCCGTTCCGGGGCAAGTTCCGCAACAGCATGTCGAAGCCGCAGCCGTTCACGCCGGGCAAGACGGAGAAGATCGAGTTTTGGATGCCGGATGTGTTGCACACATTCCGCTCCGGGCATCGCATCATGGTGCAGATTCAGAGTTCGTGGTTCCCGCTGGTGGATCGGAACCCGCAACAGTTTCTGGATATTCCGAATGCCCATTCGTCGGATTTCCAGAAGGCGATGGAGCGCGTGTATCGCGGCGGAGCGGCTGGATCGCATTTGCGGGTGACCGTGATGGAATAAGCAGCGGCGGGAGCGCGCGCCGCGAGAACTGGGAACGTACGGATGCCAATCACAGCATTGTTTCTGGATGTCGGCGGTGTACTGCTCACCGACGGGTGGGATCATCACGCTCGTCGGCGGGCGGCGAGGCACTTCAATCTGGAGTGGGCGGAGATGGAGGAGCGGCATCGCTTGACCTTCGAAGTCCACGAAGAAGGGAAGATTACGCTCGATGAGTACTTAGGGCGGGTGGTCTTCTACGAAAAGCGACCGTTCACCCGTGCCCAGTTCCGCCGCTTCATGTTCGCACAATCGAAACCTTACCCCGCGATGATCGAGTTAGTCGCGCAGCTCAAGGTCCGGTATGGTCTGAAGATCGCCGTGGTCAGCAACGAAGCGCGGGAAGTGAATGCATACCGGATTCGAAAGTTCAAGCTGGACCGGTTCGTGGATGCGTTTATTTCCTCCTGCTTCGTCCACGCCCGGAAGCCCGACGCGGAGATCTTTCAGCTTGCGCTCGATATTGTTCAGGCGCCAGCCGGGCAGGTAGTTTATATCGAAAACACTCCGATGTTCGTCCAGGTCGCGGAAGGTCTGGGGATCCGAAGCATTCTCCACACGGATTACAGGTCCACCTCCGCGAGATTGGCTGCGTTCGGTTTGCAGAACCAGAGTTGTAACGCACTTACCGTTCTTGAGACGAAGGATTGAAGATGAAAATCAACTCAGAGGATTTCCGCGTGCGGCCCGGAAAAAAGGTCGCACTCAAAACGTGGCCGACGATGGTGAAGCCGTTTTACAAGTCGGAGAAACACTATCGAAAACTCCTGGAAGAACACGTCGCGGAGTTGAGCTCCCTGCAACGCCTTTACTATGCGTCCAAGCGCTATGCGGGCCTGCTGATTTTTCAGGCGATGGACGCCGCCGGCAAGGACGGCGCCATCTGTCACGTCATGTCCGGGGTGAATCCGCAGGGCTGTCAGGTTTTCAACTTCAAACAGCCCAGCGCCGAGGAACTGGCACATGATTTTCTCTGGCGTACGACATGCCGGCTTCCCGAACGCGGGGAGATCGGCATATTCAACCGTTCCTATTACGAGGAAGTGTTGGTCGTTCGAGTGCATCCGGAGATCCTTCGCAGCCAGGGGCTTTCGGAAGAGCTACGCGACGACAAAACCATCTGGGAGGGGCGGTATCGCTCCATCGTGGACCTGGAAAGCCATCTTTATAGGAATGGGACGCGGATCATCAAAGTCTTCCTCCACTTATCGAAGGAGGAGCAACGAAAGCGATTCCTCGAGCGTATCGATGAGCCGGAAAAAAACTGGAAATTTAGTCTTGCTGACATCCAAGAGAGGCGATACTGGAAGCAGTACATGGAGGCTTATGAGGCTTGTTTGACCGCGACCAGCACCCATCACGCGCCCTGGTATGTGGTTCCCGCCGATGACAAGGAGAATGCCCGGTTGATCGTCTCCCAAATTGTCCGTGACGCGCTCAACGAACTGAAGATGGCATACCCGAAGACCACCGCGAAGCGTCGGCAAGAGTTGAAATCTATTCGCAAGCTGTTAGCCAAGTAGCGCTTGAATGATCGTGTCCGTCATGGATGCCCAACCCCGTGGGACCCACGGCAATCAGGCGGCTCTTACCGGACTTGGTGTGCTGCTGCCTCCTGCGTCTCGGATCGTCAATCGAGCAGAGCGGTCTGTGACTGAGCCAGCACGTGACCGCTCTGTGACATATAGCTTATGCGGTACAGGTGGCTTCCCTGGCGGTCGTCGACCATCACCCGGCACGGGGAAGCCGAACATGCATAGCTTGTTTGGGCGCCGGATGGCGCCGTCAGCATAATTTGTACGCTGGCCGCCGAAGGCACGCTGCCCAGGTCGAATCCTACGAAGATGGCGCG
>CAWJLI010000164.1:0-16205 GCA_963843095.1 Bryobacterales bacterium | reverse complement strand
GCTCCAAGTCAGGGTTTTCGATAGGTTAGTCAGTCTGGATGGCATGCGTCCTCCTCCGCATTGGCTTTCAGCCGGGATTTCCATTTCGCCTCCCGGTTTCCGGTTAGCGTATCACAAGCCGCCAACTCTTGTTTGAGGCCTATCCCCTCGCCTTCCGGTAAGCGCTAAACATAAAGTTCTGCACCCGCCGCTGGGGAAACGGCAGCGGCAAGACGGCGCAAAGATGGTATCCGAAGCCCGCGCGCTCCAGCAGAGACAGGAATTCGCCCAGCCTATCCTCATCCGGCTTCACGTGGTGATGGTATTCCCCGATGATCTGCCGGACCCGCTCCAATTTGCCCGCTGCAATCAGATCCTCCAAGATTGCCATCTCCGATCCCTCGACATCCAGTTTCATTAGGTCGACGTCTTCGGTGATGTAGTCGGAGAGTCGAACGGTCTCGACCATTGTTCTGCTCTTCGCCGGCCCCGCTTCCGCCGGCTCCCAGAAACCACCCGAGAGAGATCCCGGGAGTCCGTTGTAGTCGAAGAACCACTGTTGGCCGGCGGTGCGATGCAGCCCGTATGGATAGATCTCGGCATTCGTCCAGCCGTTCGCCTGCACGGTTCGTTGCAGCAGTTCGAAATTCCGCGCATTCGGTTCAAACGCCAGCACCCGGCAGCCAGGGTAGACGGTCTTGAAGTAAGCCACAGAGACGCCAATGTTGGCGCCTCCGTCAATGATCAACGGCGCCTTAATGCCGGTCGGGAAGTAGTAAACGCCGCTCAGATACACTTCGCCAAATACCAGCGTGAAGATGCTGTAATCGCCGAAATGGATGGTCTGCCCGAAGACGTGTTCCGAGGTGAGGCGCCTGCCGAAGAGCTCCACCAGAATCTTGCGTTTGAATTCGAGACGCAGAAACGTACACAGCAGGGCGAAGCGCCCCAGTGCGGTTGGGTGCAATAGAAGGCGGAAGGTGTTGCCCACTAGATGGCGGATCCAGTACACCAGCGGTGCGCGTTCCATTCTATGTGCCCCACGAGGCCGTCACAGCGAATGGCCGTAAACGTGAACCGCTCACCCGCCACTCGACGCTAATGTAGCACGCCCGCGCCACTCTCTCTCCATGGCTTCCCGTCACTCGGATCGGACTTCAGGGCCGCCGGTCTTCCAGCCACCCTCGGCAAATACTGGCCGATGGGAAGCGTTATGTTCAGTTCCGTTTTGACCCCGCGTGAAGCCCTCCTTTGTTCCAACCTGAAACGCGTTCCATTTCGGAACGGGTGTTCCGTCGTCTAGTCGCAGAAAAACAGGTACTTAAGGCTTAAAGTCCCTTGGCACTAGGGCTGCACTCCTAGGTGCGCCGGTCGGCTCGAACCGGACCAAGAAAATCCGAAAAAAGGACGGAACTTTATGAAGGTGCCAAGTGTGTCTGCCCGCAAAGAGGGCAGGATTTCGCAGGAGATTCGCGATCGAATCGTGCTTGAACATCTTCCCCTGGTCAAGGCGATCGCTATCCGGGTCCACGAAAACCTGCCAGTGCATGTCGATCTGGACGACTTGATCCATGCTGGCGTACTCGGCCTGTTCGACGCCGTCGCCAAGTTCGACCGGCGAAAGAAAGTGGAGTTCCACAGCTATGCTAAACACCGCATCAAGGGGGCGATCCTGGACAGCTTGCGGCAACTCGATTGGGCGTCGAGGGATATGCGGAAGCGGCAGAAACAGATTGACGCGGTGACCAGCGACCTCGCCTTCAAGCTGGGCCGCAACCCGAATGAAAGCGAAGTGGCCTCGGAACTGGGCGTCAGCACCGACCGCCTGCGTCGCATTCAGGTCGAGTTGCGGCATCTCGGTCAGATCTCGATTTCGCAGCGGGACGACCTGGAGCATGAGCGCCCGCGGGAGTTCCCAGCCACCGCCGAGCTCCAGCCCGACCGCATGTGCGAGCGGCGCGAACTGGAAAGCACACTCGCCCGGGCGCTCGGAACGCTTCCGGCGCGCTATCAGAAGGTCGTGTTCCTGTACTACACCAATGAGATGACAATGAAGGAGATTGGCAGCCTGTTGGGCGTCAACGAAAGCCGTATCTCGCAAATTCATAAGACAGCGCTGAAGAAGATGGCGCTGGCGCTGGAATCGCAGGGCATACGTTCGGTGGAAGCCTTTCAGCCGATCTGAAGAGTCCTCCCCCGGCGGGGGCGCGACTTTGAAATTGCCCCGAACCGCTTTTTGGGCGAGAAGTTCTTCCGCGGCCGGGCACTCTATGGTTAGCTATGATCGGGACCGAGCCTCCGGCCGCCAACCTGGAAGATCGCATCTCCGAAGCCCGCAACCGGTTGCAGCGGACTCCGGAATGCCACCCGGAATTCGAGCGCCGGCTGCTCAAGCTGATACACCTGGTGGACGAGCGGGACGCGCGCCTGGCTGCCGCGTGGTCCCGCCACTGTCAGAGGTTGGCGCAGCGGCAACTGGCGAGCCCGAGCCGGCGTCCTGCAACCAACGCGCCATTCATGTAACCGGACGCCCCGGACAACTGTCTAACTAGGCAGGAGGGAAGTAACATGAGGACAGGGGCAACTAGCAGAATTCTGATGGCCGCGGCGTTACTGGCCGGCGCCGCTCTGGGGGCTACCAAGGACAGCTTCCCAAAGACCGCAACCGATGCTGAGATCGCCAAGCAGGTGCGACACGCGGTGTTGTCGTACCCCTATTACTATATCTGGGACCAGGTCGGCCTGCTCGTGCATGACGGCCAGGTAGAATTAACCGGGGCGGTGACGGAGCCCTTCAAGAAAGGCGATCTGGCGCGGCTGGTCGCGCGCATTCCCGGCGTCACCGGCGTCACCAACGGAATCAAGGTGTTGCCGCCCTCGCCGATGGATGAGCGTCTGCGACGTCAAGTGGCGCGAGCCATCTTCAACTACGCGCCGCTGACGCGGTACGCTGCCGGTCCGCTGCCTTCCATTCACATCGTGGTGGATAACGGGCGCGTGACCTTAAGCGGCGTGGTCTCCACCGACGGCGACAAACAACTGGCCGGCATCCGCGCCATGGGCGCTGGCTTGAGTCTCGGCGATGTGGTGAACAACCTCGAAGTCGAGCATCCTTCCGCGAAGAAAAGCTAAGCGCGTGCCGATAACGCCTTCGCGGCGGGATTCGGGTGGCGGGGCAATCGGTTCCCCGCCCCCGAGCCGGCGGACGAGTTCCGTTGCCTGGGCAACATGCTATTCTGATCCGGACGCGCTGCCGCGCTTGTGTGAGCGGCGCCGGAAGGAGAATGCATGCGGGAACAGAACTACGCCAATCACCGGCAGTTAGTGCCGGCTTACCACTTTGTACTCTTGGGCGTCCTGGGGTTGACGCTGATCGGATCGCTGGTCAACCTATACAAGTCCTTGGGCAGCCATGCGCGGCTCTACAGTGCGTCGCTGATCGTGGTGCTGGTCGTCACCTCGCTGATAATCGCTTTGTTTTGCCGCATGTTTTCGCTCAAGGCGCAAGATCGCGCCATCCGTGCCGAGGAGAACCTTCGGCACTATGTGCTGACCGGCAAGTTGCTCGACCCGCGGCTCAGTGTGGGCCAAATCGTCGCCCTGCGTTTTGCCGGCGACGACGAATTCGCGGCTCTGGCCGGCCGCGCCGCGCAGGAGAGCATGGCCCCCGATGCCATCAAGCGCGCCGTTCAACATTGGCGCGCCGACACTTACCGGGTGTGACCAGGCGGGCCAAGCGTTTTCTCGTCTCGCAGGCCAGCCGGCTCTAATCAATGATCGCCTGCATCACGGCGTTTTCGAAATCGCGCTGCACGGGCGAGACCAGCGTCTGAATCATGATCAGGGTGACCATTTTCTCCTTCGGGTTGACCCACACCTGCGTTCCGAATGCGCCGTCCCAGCCGAAGCTGCCGTTGGAGACGCGCAGGCCAGCCGCCACGTCGTCCTCCACCACCTGCACGATCAGGCCGAAGCCCATCCCATGAGCGGGCCGGCCCAGCTTGCCATTGAACATATCGCCGACGTGGTTGGAGGCCATCAGTTCCACGGTTCGCGGGCCGAGCAGGCGCTTGCCGTTCAGTTCGCCGCCGTTCAGGAGCATCTGTGCGAATTGCAGGTAGTCCGATGCGGTCGACATCAGGCCGCCGCCGCCCGATAAGTACGTCCGGCTCGAAAAGCCGTCCTGGTTCGCGTCTTTCTCTAGTCCGTTGGGCGTCCTCCGGTACAGGGTGACGAGACGCGGCCGGCGGCCGTCGGGCGGATAGAAGAACGTGTCCTTCATGCCGAGCGGCTCGAAGATGTGGCTTCGCAAGAATTCGTCATAGGTCTGGCCGGAGACGATCTCGACGATGCGCGAAAGCGTGTCGGGGCCGGCGCCGCCAGAGTACGCCCACTGCGTTCCGGGCTGGAAATCGAGCGGGATAGTGGCCAGCTTCGGCACGTAGCTCGCCAGCGTGTCGGCAGGCCCGCGCGGCGCTATCTTCGACAGTTGCGAGGCGCCGAGACCTCCGCTCACCAGGCCGGATGTGTGCGTCAGCAGGTCCTGGATGGTGGTTTCGCGGTTGGCCGGAACTACGTAGAAATCGGGCGCCGCCGGCGTGCCAGATGGGGCCGCTACGCCTGTCGCCCGTTCGCGCAGCATCGCCACTTTCATGTCGTGGAACTCCGGTAAGAACTTTGAAACCGGATCGTTCAGGCGAATCTTGCCCTCTTCCACCAGCATCAGCACTGCCACTCCGGTGATCGGCTTGGTCATTGAAGCCAACCGAAAGATGGCGTCCTTTTCCATCGGCTTCTTCGACGCCAGGTCCATCAGACCGTGCGCTTGAAAGTGGACTACGCGGCCGCGCCGCGCCACCACGGTGACAGCTCCACAGATCTCTCCCGCGTCGACGTGACGCTGGATCGATTCGTGGATCCGCTGCAAGCGTTCGGTCGACATGCCGGCATCTTCCGGCTTCGCGGCTGACTGCGCTGTGACTACCAGCGGCCAGGCGGCCATCACAAAAGCGACACTTTTGAGTGAGAACATATCGGGCACCACGGTCCATATTATCCGGGTGCGGGCGTAAATGGGAGCCCGGAGGGTAAGCAGAAGCGTGCCCCACCCAAGACCGGCTAGTTGTTAACATATCGGGTCGTGATCGCATGAACACAGTGACAGCCGGACCACCCAGTGCCGCGCCCTTTCAGCCCGAAAGCGCGCCCGACTACCTGCCCGCTGCGATACTGAGGGAGCTGCAACTCAGCCGGCTGCGCAACATGGCCGAGCGAGCCTGGTCGAACGTGCCACTGCACCGTTCGCGCATGAAGGAAAGGGGCGTCGAGCCTGGCGATCTGCGGAGCATCGACGATATCGCCGCCCTGCCATTCACCACCAAGACCGACCTGCGCGATACGTATCCCTTCGGTCTATTCGCTAGTCCGATGCAGGATATCGTGCGGCTGCATGCGTCCAGCGGCACCACCGGCAAGCCGATCGTGGTGGCGTACACACGCCAGGATGTGGATGTCTGGACCTCGGTGATGGTGCGCAGTTTCGCCACTTGCGGGCTGCACGCCGGCGACATCGTGCAGAATGCATATGGCTACGGCCTGTTCACCGGCGGACTGGGGGCGCACTATGGCGCGGAAGGGCTGGGCGCCACGGTAATCCCCATTTCGGGCGGGAACACCGATCGCCAGATCATGATCATGCGCGATTTCGGCGTCACCGCCATCTGCTGCACGCCCAGCTATTTCCTGCACTTGATCGAGCGCGCCGGCCAGCTCGGCGTGGATATCCGCTCGCTGCCCCTGCGCGCCGGCGTCTTCGGCGCCGAACCGTGGACCGCATCCATGCGGAAGCGGATCGAGAGCGCGGCCGGCATCCAGGCGTTCGACATCTACGGCCTGTCGGAAGTGATCGGGCCGGGTGTCGCGGTCGAGTGCCCGCACCAGGACGGGCTGCACATCTTCGAGGATCACTTCTATCCGGAAATCGTGGACCCGGAATCCGGCCGTGTGCTGCCCGAAGGCGAAGAAGGCGAGCTGGTGCTGACCACGCTCAGCAAGCAGGCGATGCCGATGCTCCGCTACCGGACGCGCGACATTACCGCGCTGATGCCGGGTTCCTGCCGTTGCGGGCGATCGCTGCGGCGGATGCGGCGGATCGGGCGCCGCAGCGACGACATGCTAATCGTGCGCGGCGTCAACGTATTCCCGTCCCAGGTGGAAGCGGCGCTGCTCGAAGTGGAAGGCACGCTGCCGCATTACCAGATCATTCTCACCTGCCAACACGGCTTGGATCAGATCGAGGTCCAGGTCGAGGTGACTCCGGAGACGTTCAGCGACCAGATCGGCGTGCTCGAACGGCTCAACCAGCGGATCTCCGACTCGCTTGAGCACGTGCTGGGAATCCGCGCGCAGGTGACGCTGGTCGAGCCTCTTACTATTCAACGCAGCGAAGGAAAGGCCCGGCGAGTGATCGACCGGCGTACGGTGCAGCCATGAAACTCCACCAGCTTTCCATTTTTTCCGAAAACAAGCCGGGGCACGTCATCGCGCCCTGCCGCTTGTTGGCCCGGGAAGGCATCGATATCCGCGCGCTGTCGCTGGCCGACACCGAGCGTTTCGGCATCCTGCGCATGATCGTCTCGGACTGGCAGAGGGCCAAGGATCTGCTCGAGCAGGCCGGCTCGGTGGTGAAGATCACCGAGGTGCTAGCCGTCGAGGTGCCGGACCATCCCGGCGGTTTGGCCGACGTTCTCGAGGCCTTCATCGGCACCGCGATCAATATCGAGTATATGTACGCGTTCCCCTTCGTGCGCGGCGAAAAGGCGGTGCTCATATTCCGCTTCGATCAACCCGATGCCGCGATCGAGCGCTTGCAGGAGCGCGGTCTCCAGGTGCTCTCGAGCGGGGCGCTGGAAGAGCGGTAGCGTGGGGAAGGCACTTCCGCCGGCCAACCGATTTCTCCTTTCGCGGCTACCTCGCTCGTGGTATCCTAAAACTGGGATGACACCCTGAATGCGCAGGCCGGTTCACGGCGAGCGGCCGCTGTATTGGGTCGGCTCCGCGAAACGAGACTTGCTCGAGTTCCCCGAGGCGGTCAAGGACGGAATTGGCACTGCACTCAGCGTCGCTCAATTTGGCGGGAAGCACCCGGCGGCGAAGCCGTGGAAAGGAGCAGGTACGGGCGTACTTGAGATTGTGGAAGACCACGACGGAAACACGTATCGCACCGTCTACACAGTTCGTTTTCGCCTGGCCGTTTACGTGCTGCATTGTTTTCAGAAGAAGTCGCGCAGGGGCATTCAGACATCGAGGCTTGACGTGGGACTCGTTTCACAGCGCCTAAAACAGGCCCAGCAGGATTATGAGGACCGATATGGCAGCATCTAGCACTGAACGTAGTGGAAGAGTTGTGCGGAGTTCGGGAAACGTATTCGCCGACCTCGGTTTTGCGGACGCCGGTGAACGACAGACCAAGGTCCGTCTGGCTATGGCGATCAATGAAGTCCTGCACCGCCGCGGGTTCACGCAGGGAAAGGCAGCGGGACTGTTAGGCATCAACCAGCCCAAGGTTTCGGCTCTTTCGAAATATCGTCTAGAAGGCTTCTCTGTGGAGCGCTTGATGCGATTGCTCATGTCCCTCAACCAGGACATTGAAATCATCATCCGCAACAGACCACGGGCCCGCCGGCCGGGCAAGGTTTCTGTCACGGCGGCGTGACGGGCCCGCGCTGCGCGCCCGCAAGAGCGCGGTTTCCAGGTGCTCTCGATCGGCGCGTTGGAAGAGCGGTAAGGCTGGTTGGCAGGCGAAAGCGCCTGCCCCACCTTCGGCGGCAAAGTGGGACAGGCGTTTCCACCTGTCAACTTTCGGCAGCTTGGTCCTGGCCTTCCGGTTTCAGATCGTCTTCGATTATGCTGATGCAGACCGCCAGGCACTCTTCGCAGATGAGCGCCGTTGGCGGGTCACAGGGGGCGGGTACCAACTTCGCGGGGAACAGCCCACCATGACAGAATGAGCAGACCGGCGCGTTAACGGGACGGTTCTCAGCCGGCGTCGGCAGCCCAGCCACGGCGGCTGCGCATCGCGCCACGCACTGATCGCAGATGTACACTATGGGGTATTCCCGGTGGAAGTGGCGTCTAATTAACCCCAAACGTATTCCCGCGGGTGAGGATATCAGCTTCCGACAGGACTTTTGTGCCTTCTCGCAGAACGAGCATCGCAGAGCTTTCGAAGCGTCTCGGCCGCCCACACCTGAATTCTACTGCGAATGGCGCGTTCGACGCCCAAACTTCAGCACTGCGTACACCAACCCGCCCATGATGACGATCACCATTCCCGGCCAGGTGGTCGCCGGACGGTACGCGAAGAGGATCAGCAGCACCACCGAACCACCCGCAATATACGCCGCAGGCAGCACCGGATAGCCCCACACGCGGTAGGGGCGCTCGGCATTGGGTCGCGTATGCCGCAATCGGAACACCGCCGCGATGGTCAGTATATAGAACAGCAGCGCCGCTGAAATCACCCAATCGAGCAGGTTGCTGTATAGGTTTCCGTAATGCTGAGTAAGTGGGTTGTAAGTGCGCGGCAGCACCAGCACGGCGGCCCAGATGCCCTGCGCCGTGAGACCCCAGGCCGGGACGTGCGCCCGGTTCAGCACGCCCGCGGGTGCGAAGAACAAGCCGTCCTTGGCCATCGCGTAGTATCCGCGCGCGCCCGCCAGCACCAGGCTGTTGACGCATCCAAAGGTTGCGACCATGATGGCGGCCGCCATCAGCACGGGGCCGTAGCCGGGGAAGAGCTTTTCGAGCATGGCGGTGGCGACGCGGTCGGAGGGCGCGTGCTGGATCTCGGGAAAAGAGAGCACCGCCATATACGCCAAGTTGACCAGCAGATAAAGCCCGACTACAGCCGAACAACCCAGCGCCAGTGCGAGCGGAATGTTGCGCTTGGGGTTGCGCACCTCGCCTGCCACCATGGTGATGTCGTGCCATGCATCGGCCGCGAACAGCGATCCCGATTGCGCCACGCAGATTGCCACCACCAGACCGAAGATGCTAGCCGCGGGCACGCCCAGCGCCGGATCGAACGTGCCGAGGCGAAACGCATGCGTGAAGTTCGTATGCACCGCGGCCGCGTTCCACCCGAGTGCCAGCCCCACCACGACCAGTGCGCCCAGCGCCAGCGTCTTGGCCGAGGTGAAGACGGTTTGCACGATCTTGCCGTATTCCAGGCCGCGCGTGTTGGTCCAGGTGAGCAGTGCGATCACACCAATTGCCACCGCTTGCGCCGTGGAAAGCGAAAACGCGTAGCCGGACGAGATGTGAAGCGGCCGGACAAGGTAATGGTCCTCGGCCACCGCCGGAAGCACGATGGAGGAAAAACGCGCGAACGCGACAGCCACCGCGGCGATGGTCCCGGTCTGGATCACGGTGAAAAAGGTCCATCCGTAAAGAAAGCCACATACCGGCGAAAAGGCCTCGCGCAAGTAGATGTACATGCCGCCCGCCTGCGGCATCATGGCGGCGAGCTCGCCATAGGAAAGCGCCGCCGCGACCGTCAGCAGGCCGGTGAGCACCCACGCCATCAGCATCCAGCCGGGGCTGCCGATGAGGCGCGACATGTCGGCCGAAACGATGAAGATCCCGGAGCCGATCATCACCGCGATCACGACTAGCGTGGAATCGAACAGACCCAAGCCCTGCACGAACTGCTGTTCCGGCTGCTTGGCGACGATGGGTTGGCTCATGTATACTCGTTGGCGGGCGCTCTCGGGAGTCGCGCCGCTATCCCAGCACGCGCTTCGCATAAGCGAAGCTTCTCTTCACATCCTCCGCGCGGCTGAGCGTGCTTTTGTAATCGTTGTCGATATAGCCGCGGATCGGCCACCGCTGGTCCCGAATCAACTTGAGGATCGCCGCGATCGGCGTATCGCCTTCGCCCCAGGGCACGCTGACTCCGGCCTTGGTGCGGTCCTTCAGGAAAAGCTGGAAGATACGCTCGTGATGATCTTGGACGAACTTCAGCGCGTCATAACCCCCGCCCACCGCGTCTCCGATATCGATGGTGATCCGAAAGTTCTTCGAAAGCGCCACTCCCTCTTCGTAGTTCTCCGGTTTCGCGATTTGGTCGGGATTCGTGGGATGCATCGTCGGAATCCCTTGCAACCCGACCAGCAGACCGTGCCGTTCGGCCATCGGCGCCACCCTCCGTGCTATTGAGAGAGGGCTAGCCAGGGTCACAATTTCTGCTCCAAGCGCCCTGGCAATTTCGAAGGTACGGTTCAGTTCCTCATCGCTGGAACCTGGGGAAGCGCTGAATGCCGTAATCTCGATGCCGGCATCTTCGAATTTCTGGCGGATCTTCCGAAAATAGTCGAGCGAAACCGAGAGGCGCCATCCTCCGAGCTTGGCATGCGCCTGGGCTCGTTCTTCGGCATCTTTTGCCGCCCGAACCTCGCGGATCAGTTCCGGCGGCTCGACCAGCGGCGACCAGATTTCACACTCGCCGAGCCCCGTGTCCACCATCGAAGCGATCACCACATCGAGGATCCCTTCGAGCGGCAACCCGTTAAAGCTGTAGCTCTGGAGCCCGAACTGCACTCCGTGGATCCGCGAATCGATCTTGGCTCCCATCATGGGCAAAGGCACCGCCGCCAAAGCGACCCGTCCGAACTGGCGTCTGGAATACATGGCCTGACCAGCATAACTCATCGATGATCGAGCAGCACGACGTCCGCCTTTGCAGAAAACGAATTCGGAGGGAACTCAAAAATCCGCGCGCGGTAGATGCGCCACCGCGCCAACGCCAACTGAAGCGATGTGCCCAGAACCCCGAGTCCGTAGACCACGCTGCGCCGCAGGTTGATGGAGGAGGCCTCGGCGAAATAGCGCGTGGGGCAGGAGATTTCGCCGATGCGCGCTCCGATGAGCACCGCCTGCGCCAGCATCTGGTTGTCGAATACGAAGTCGTCGGAATTGCGTTCGAGCGGCAGCGCCGCCAGCAACTGTCGGCTGAATGCACGGAATCCGGTGTGATACTCGGAGAGCTTCGCCCCTGTCAGCAGGTTTTGCGCCGCGGTGAGAAACCGGTTGGCCACGTACTTGTAGCGCGGCATTCCCCCGCGCAGCGCACCGCCGCCCAGAATGCGCGACCCGAGCGCCAGATCGTAAACCCCGTAAGCGATCATGGTGGCAATCGGCGTCACCAGCAGCGGGTTGTACTGGTAATCGGGGTGCAGCATCACGATCACGTCGGCGCCGCGTTCGAGCGCGATGCGGTAGCAGGTCTTTTGATTGCCACCATAACCAAGATTCTTGGGATGGACTTCGACGGTGAGCCCCAGGCGCCGCGCCACCTCGGCGGTGGAATCGCGCGAATGATCGTCGACCAGGATACGGTCGTCCACGATCTCCGGCAGCTCCCGCACAGTGGCCTCCAGCGTCATCTCGGCGTTGTAGGCCGGCAAAACGACTGCGATGCGTTTTCCGTTGATCAAGGCCGCGCTCCCTTGCAGTGTACCCGGTTTCGCGCCGGCGGCGCGTGGGCGTGAAACAAGAAAGTGTAGCGGAGGACGGTTTCGTCGGAAACCGCGGATTCTCCGAACGCGCCATACCGACAGCGTCAGTCGCGCACGTATGCTCAGTCCTGCTATGGCGTCCGGGCGATAACCAGCGCTCTAAAGCACGCCAGAGTCAGCGTCAGTCCTTCCAATCCGTAGCCAGCCGCACCAGGGTGCGAACGGGCAAACCGGTGGGGCCTTTCGGCATGTGGGGCTGGGCTTCGTCGAGATAGGCTGTGCCGGCGATGTCCAGGTGTACCCAGGGCGTGTCTTCGGCGAATTCTTTCAGGAAAATCGCGGCGGTGATGGCGCCGCCCCAGCGGGAACCGATGTTGGCGATATCGGCGAAGGGGCTCTTCAAGCCTTCCTTGTAATCGTCGTCGAGCGGCATCGGCCACATGGGTTCGCCTTCGGCGCGCGCGGCGCTCAGCACGCGGTCGCGCATCGAGTCGTTGTTCGAGAATAGGCCCACGCGGATGTGGCCGAGCGCCACCACGATGGCGCCGGTGAGGGTGGCGGCATCCACCAGGTGCGTGCAGCCCTGCCGGCGAGCGTACGCCAGTGCATCGGCCAGAATCAAACGACCCTCGGCATCGGTATTCAGAACTTCGATGGTCTTCCCGGACATGGCGGTCACGATATCGCCGGGCCGCTGCGCACGACTGCCGGGCATGTTCTCCACGCAGGGGATGAATGCGGTCACCGCAAGCGGCGGTTTCAACTGGGCGATGGCGCGCATGGCGCCTATCATGGCTGCGCCACCGCACATATCGTACTTCATCTTCTCCATGCCCTCGGAGGGCTTGATGGAGATGCCGCCGGTATCGAAGGTGACGCCTTTGCCGACCAGACCGAGGTGCGCCGCCGAGACGGCTGGTTGAGGCCGGTAGCGGATGACGATGAGAGCCGGCGGTTCGGCGCTGCCCTGCGCGACGCCGAGCAGCGCACCCATGCCGAGGCGTTCGAGTTCGCCGAGCTCGAGGACCTCGCACTCGAGGCCCTGTTCCTGGGCCATCTCGCGCGCTGCGGCGGCCATCTTCAGCGGAGTCAGGAGGTTTGCCGGCTCGTTCGCCAATGCACGCGTGAAGTTCTGGGACTCCGCCAGAACCTGGCCGCGCAATACCGCCGCGTCGAGCGGCGCCGCGCCGTTCGGGCACACCAGGGCAAACGACGCCAGCGCCTTTTTGTCGTTGCCGGTCTTGTGGCGATCGGGTTCGAAGTCGCCGAGGATGGCGCCTTCCACCGCGGCCGCGGCGAATTCCTCGCCAGCGCGATTTCCTTCGAGAAGCACCGCCGCCGACAGCACCTTCTTCTTTTTCAGAAAGCGTACAGACGCGGCCACCAGCTTGCGCAGTTCGGCGGGATCGAAACGTTCGGCCTTTCCGGCACCGGCGAGCAGCACCCGCGCGGCGGCGGCGGCCGGGTTGTGCAGCAGCGTGAATTCGGCCGCCTTGCCGGCCACTTCGCCGGATTCGACATGTGGTGCGGCGCCGAAGCGCGGTTCCTTCTCTCCTTCAAAAACCGGCACGATCAGCGCGCCGGTGCCAATCTGTTCCGCGAGATCTCGTTCAAGCGTGATTTTCATCAGCTACGATTGTGACTGAACCGCGGCGCGGCTTGCAAATGTGGGCTGCGCGTCCGCTACAATGCGTGAGGTTACAAGGTGTGAACATGGACAGCGATTTCTTAAAGGGACGCACGGCGGTCGTCACAGGCGGCAGCCGGGGACTGGGGAAGGCGATCGCGACGGCGCTAGGATCGGCCGGGGCGCGGCTGGCGCTGGTTTCCCGCGACGCAGCCACACTAGAAGCGGCGGCAGCCGAGATCCGGAGCAACGGCGCCGACGTGGAAGTCTTCCCCACGGACGTGACCGACGAGCGGCAGGTGCGACGGTTGGAGCGCGACGTTCTGGCCCGGTTCGGGCGGGTGGATATCCTGGTGAATAATGCGGGTACCAATGTGCGCCGGCCGGTGGAAGAATTCACGCTGAAAGATTGGAACCGGGTGATCTCGACCAACCTGACGAGTGCGTTTCTGTTGTGCCGGTCCTTCGTGCCCCAGATGAAAGGCCGCGGATATGGGCGCATTCTTAACCTGGCTTCAACCATGAGCCACGTTTCTCTACCTGGGCGGGCAGCCTATTCCGCCAGCAAAGCCGGCCTGCTGGGATTTACCAGAGCGCTGGCGTTGGAGCTTGCCACGGAGAGGATCACTGTGGTCGCCATCAGCCCGGGGCCGTTCGTCACGGAGATGAACACGCCGTTGCTGGAAGACCCGGCCCTGAATGCCCAATTCATATCCTTAATCCCAGCCGGCCGCTGGGGGGAAGTGCGGGAGGTGGGTCAACTCGCCCTGTTCCTGTGCTCTCCGGACGCCGGGTTTATCACCGGATCGGATATTCTGATCGATGGTGGATGGACCGCGCAATAACGGGCGGTTCGGCAAGGCGTGGCCGCAAGCCTCCGGCTGAAAGGCCGCGTGACGGCGGCGGCGGGTTCAGGCTATGATCAAAGTTATGAAAAAGGCGTTGACGATTCTCTCTGTGGTGTTGTGGCTATCCGTGGTTGGCCTGGCGCAAAAAGGCAAAAGCGCGAAACCCGAAGTGGGCGGCGGCTACATCCCCAAGCACGGTCCCGCTCCTGCACGGCAGGCAGCGCCAGCCCCGGCTCATCGAGTCGCCGACAAGCCCGGCCATCCGGAAGCGCCTCACGTCCACACTAACGGTGAATGGGTCGGACACGACTCCGGCAAGGGCGACGCGGCGTATCATCTGGACAAACCGTGGGAGCACGGCCGCTTCCCAGGGAGCATCGGCCGCGGGCACGTGTTCCGCCTGGTGGGCGGCGGCCCGCAGCGGTTCCAGTTTGGCGGCTTTTATTTCAACGTGGCGGCTGCCGACATCGCCTTTTGTGACGCATGGTTGTGGACCACGGATTCGATCGTGTTGTACGCGGATCCCGACCACGACGGCTGGTACCTGGCCTACAACGTTCGTTTGGGCACCTACGTTCACGTAATGTACCTGGGCAATTCATAGTTGCCAGGGGGCGCGGCCTTGAGCGTTCGGCTAGTCGAGCGGAGGCGGCTTCATCGACGAACCGGGTGCGGCAAATACGCAGGCTTCCATCGAGGGATGCAATCCATCGAGGTCGCCGGCTGGGAATATCGCATTGATTGTTGCTACAATGCGACAGCAGGCTGAAAGAGTCATTGGAAGCGCGTTGCATGTGGTCTTGTCCCAGTTGCGGAGGGCACGACGTCCGGCGGTCCCGTGCGCGGGGCTTGTTGGATGACATCATGTCCAACTTCCGTCGGTTTCCGTTTCGCTGCCGGGCATGCTCCCGGCGTTTCTATCGGTATGTTGCGGGCGATGGCGAAGAAGTCGAAACCGACCGAGACACCGAAAACACGCCCAGCGAAAGCCCTCACGGAACCAACAGCCCACGCTGAACATTCGCCAGCGTAAAGCCTCGCGTCAAACCCGCCGGACAACCACGCCGGCTTCGCCGAACAGCACTTCCACCATGCCGAAATGCTCGTCGTAATACTGGCTCGAATACTCGGTCATGCGCTCGTGCGAAACTACCACCTGGACAATTCCCGCCTGTACCACGGCGCGCGCGCAGTCCATGCAGGGCATGATTTCGACGTAGATGGTGCAGCCCTCGGTGGCCGTGCCGGCGCGGGCTGCATTGCAGATGGCGTTGCGCTCGGCGTGCTCGATCCACAAGTACTTGGTGGGACGCACCAGGCGCTCCGCCACATCGTCGCGAATACCGCGCGGAAACGAGTTGTAGCCGGTGGAGCGGATCTCATGGTTCGGCCCGACCACAACGCAGCCGATCTGCGTATTCGGGTCCTTGCTGCGCGCCGCCACCACTTTACAGATGTCCAGGTAATACTGGTCCCACCCGGGGATATTGCGCATAGTTCTCCGCCACTCTATCACAAGCCCGCGCTCACCGGGTGCGCAACTTCGCGCGCCCATCTTCGCGCGCGTTGCAGCGCGCCTGCGGAAGACGCTACACTGAGAACAATTCCACCGGAATTCCCCGGTCGTCTAATGGTAGGACAGCGGCCTTTGGAGCCGTGAATCGTGGTTCGAATCCATGCCGGGGAGCCACCATTTTTCCTTCCTAAATTCCAGCCTCGTTTTTGTGGACGGCATCGCCGTGCGCGGGTCCGCGCATATGCCTCACATTCGTTGACTTCTACGAGTTCCAGCCATTCTCCAGTTGGAAAATCATCGGCTTGGAGACCGGCCCGAACCCCCATGGTTTGGCTTGGGATCCCGCCTTTCGCGTGCGAATTCTCTGTCTTCTCTTGTTGACGCCTCGCTCATGTTGACGGGTGTTCGGGTTGGGGTCCGGCATGATCGGATTGCGAACTCCACAGTTGACGCCCCCATTTCAAACTTCTGGTTGACAGCCCGTCCAGGCCGGCGCGGAGAAAAGATTGGACAGTTTTCCGACTCGCTGAGTATTAGTTGATAGGGGCAGTTGGCAGGCTCGAAGAAAAGTGCGCCACGGGCTGTACAGTTTTCGAACTTTTGGCGTATATAGTACACGGAGGCGATCACACGGTCGTTTCCACGACACCAGACAGCCGGACGACCGCCAAGCGGACTCCGATGTGGGTGCGGATCGTCAATCGGGACGACCGGCCACT
>CAWJLI010000163.1:0-15636 GCA_963843095.1 Bryobacterales bacterium | reverse complement strand
TTATGTTTATGGCCTGGAACCATCGTATTGCTGGAGAAGACGCGATTCGAGCGAATCGGTTTTGTGCGCCGCTATTTTTCCGATTTTCTTCCTGGCGGCGGGAAACCTGCTCAGTCAGAAAACGCGCACGCTGCTGACGGCGCTGGGAATTATCTTCGGCGTGGGGGCCGTGATCGGGATGCTCGCCATCGGCGCCGGCGCGCGCGACGAATCGCTGCGGTTCATCGAGCAATTGGGCGTGCGGAATCTGCTGATCGAATCGATTCCCGCCACCAGCAGCGCGGAGAAACAGCAGCGGCTAAAATCGTCGCAAGGACTGAACGAACGGGACGTGCGCATCATCCGGGCCAACCTGGATTCGATGAACCTGCTGTCGGCGCGCAGGACGTTGCACCCGTCCCGGCTGCTGCCCAAGCCGGTTGGCGAAGCTCCCTGGCTCTACGGCGTGGAGTCTCCCTACGCGCAGATCCATAACTGGACGTTCGCGGAGGGATCGGCGTTCGGCGAGGCCGACGAGCAGTCGAGCGCCGCTGTCTGCGTGCTCGGCGAAACCGCCAAGACCGGCCTGCTGGGCTACGAGTTGGCCGTGGGCCGCTACATCAAAGTGGAAGATACGTGGCTGCGCGTGGTGGGCGTGCTTCGCGGCCAGGCGGCTTCCGGATCGCAGAATCTGGCCGCCGCGGGAAGCGATGTGAATAACCGGATTTACACTCCGTTGAGCACATTCCAATACCGCTTCTGGGACCTCACCGGATATTTGCGGGATCCGCTGGATGGGGTGGACGTGCAACTGAAGGCCGGAACCGACAGCGTGCAAGCGGCCAAGGTGGTGATGTCGATTCTGAGTTCGACGCATCGCGGAGTGCAGGATTTTTCGGTCACTATCCCGGCCGAACTGCTGGCGGAACAGCAGCGGGCCCAGGTGATCTTCACCTACGTGATGGTAGCGATCGCCGCCATTTCATTGCTGGTGGGAGGAATAGGCATCATGAACATCGTTCTGGCCACAGTGCTGGAAAGAACGCGAGAGATCGGGATCCGGCGCGCCACGGGCGCGCGCAGAAGCGATATCATGCGGCAGTTTCTGCTGGAATCGGTGTTGATTTCGTTTGGTGGCGGAATGCTCGGGATCGGCTTCGGCTACTTCCTTTCGTGGTTCATCGCGCGCGCGGCGGAATGGAAGACCATCGTGACCAGCTCGTCGATTCTGATTGCCTTCGGAGTGTCGGTAGGAGTAGGCGTGGTGTTCGGGATCTATCCCGCGCTGAAGGCGTCGCGGATCGATCCGATCGAGGCTTTGCGCTATGAGTAGAGGCGTCTGGCGCTCGCTGGCGCTCGTCGCAGCGGCCGGCGCGGCGCGCCTGGCCTGGAGCGATTCGTTTCCCCTGCTGGGAAGCTTCGAACGCCGGTTTCATCCGGACACCGTGATCGAACGTGACGTGGAGGGCCTGGAGCAGCGCATTCAGAACGGCAAACTGGTGCTGAACCTGAAAGCCTTCCTGGCTTTGGTGCTCGAGAACTCCACCGGTATCCGCCTGACGCAACTGGACGTTTATACCGCGGCCGATGCGGTGACCAGCGCCAAAGCGCCGTTCGATCCACAGGTGCTGCTACAGTTCAACGCGCAGCGTTCCGTGCAGGAGGAAGCCGCCCAGACCAGCGGAACGGAGACGCTCAGCGCGTTAGGCCAGACGTCAACGGCATCCTACAGCCAGGTGCTGGGCGCCGGACCGACGGTGACGGCCGGCTTCAACGCGACCCGTGCTTCTTCCAACAGCCCTTTCAACTTTTTCAACCCCAGCGTAGCCACCGGCCTGAATTTCGCTGTGACGCAGCCATTGTTGCAGAATCGCGGCAATCTGCAGATACGCGCACCGCTGTTGGTGGCTCGCACTCAATTTCGCATCGTCACCGAGCAGAGCCAGGCGCAAATCGCCACCACGGTCGCCAATGCGGCGGGGCAGTACTGGGAAGCCATTCGGGCGCGGGAAAACATCCGCGTGCTGGAGCAGTCGCTGGACCTGGCGCAGAAGTCGTACGAGCGGGACCGCCAGTCGCTGGACCTCGGGGCGATTTCGAAGCTCGATATCCTGCAATCGCAGTCGCAGGTGGCGCAGCGCAAGCTCGATCTGATTCAGGGCCGGTACGCCTATCGGCAGGCGCTGGACGGCTTGCGCCAATCGATTGGCGCGGACTTGAAGCCGGACACGCTGGGGATGGAGATCGTGTTGGAGGACGATCCGCGCGAGATGCCGGTGGGGTTCCGTGCGCTGCCACTCGGCGAGGCTATCGCCAAAGCCAGGCGCGACCGGCCGGAACTGAGTGCGGCGGGCCGCCGCGTGGGAGTGGACGAGCTCAACGCGCGAGTGGCCCGCGACCAGATGACGCCTCGCTTGGACCTGAGCCTGCAGGCCGGCAGCAGCGGGCTGGGCGGCAACCAACTGCCGGTGGTATTGCCCGTCGGAGGAACGACCGCTTTTGTGGCCGGCGGCTTGGGCGATTCGCTGAACCAGCTTTTCGCTTTCTCCTCGCCCTATTACGGCTTCAGCTTGACCTTGGGAATTCCGGTCCGCTCGAGCGCGGCGCAGGCCAGCCTGACGGACGCGCTGGTGAACCGCGTGCGCGACCGTTATAACCAGCGCCAGATCGACCAGCAGGTGATTCTCGACGTGGAGAACGCCAACAGTCAGCTCGAGCTGGCCCAGGTCTCGGTGGAAGCGGCCAAGGCGTCGCGCGATCTGTCGCAGCAAAACGTGGATGCCGAGCAGATGAAATATCAGCTCGGCGGGGTGACTGCCTTCGAGCTGCTGACGGCACAGAGCCAACTGGCCACCGCGGAGAATTCGCTGGTGAATGCTTACGTGAATTATCAGAAGGCCATAGTGGCCTACCGGCGCGCCATCTGGACGACGCTCGACGATCTTGGGTTCGTCCTGGCGTCGCCGACACTGCGCTAGGAGCCGTTCAGTCCTTACTTCGCGCAGGTCGGCACTGGCCGCGTAAGTAGTCAGTGCCGACTCACAACTACATCTTGTGTGCCGCCTTACACGCCCTGTGTAGAGCCATCCACGTAGCTTCCTTCGCGGTCGCCTCGATTCCGCGCCAGTAATCAATGGCCCGCCGCGTGCGAATAGTAGTTACGATGTTTACCATGTTCCCTGACGGGCCGCCAGATAATCGGAACCGAATCCTCGTATTCGTACTGAACCTGATCTACAAAGTCTTCGGACAGGTGCAATGGCAAGCGCCCGAGTGGATCCAGTGGACCGGCCGCCGGTACCGTACCGCCCTTCGCGACCTGCTCGCCGACCGAAGAACCCTCACGATCACCGTGCTCGCGCTCGTAACGGTCGTCGGAGCGCTCGCCTGGTATGAGTTCCGCCCCAGGCCGCACTACGTCGAATACACCGTCACCGCCCCGCAACTAACTGTATACGACGAGAATGGCATCGCATCCATCTACCCGCTCACGGTTGGTTTCGAAGAACCGGTTGCGCCGCTCGCCAATCTCGACAAGCGGCTCACCTCCGGCATTGAAATCTCCCCCGCGTTCGCCGGCACATGGACTTGGCTCGATGACAAGCACTTGCAGTTCGCGCCCAAGTCCGACTGGCCGGTGGACGCCTCCTTCACCGTCAAAATCGGCTGCAAGGGGTTCCTCGCGAATTCCGTGGAGCTTGACGACTACAGCTTCAAGTTCAGAACCCAACCGTTCTCCGCCAAAATCACCAGCAGCCAGTTCTATCAGGACCCGCAGAACCCTACCCAGAAGAACCTGGTCGCCACGGTGGGCTTCAGCCACCCCGTGGACACGGCGCAGTTCGAGCAACACGTCTCGCTCATCCCGGCCAGAGACGCGGACTACCTCGGCCTGACTCCCGACAGCAAGCACTTCACGGTCGTCTATGACAAGCTCAAACTCTTTGCGTACATCCATTCGGCCGCGCTCGGAATGCCGCGCGACGACACCTCCATAACCATCGTGATCGATAAGGGCATTCGGGCGGCTCGCGGAGGTAACCAGACCAGCGACAAAATCCAGTCCATAGTGATTATTCCGGGCCGCACCAGCCTCCGCTTTGACGGCGCGCAAATGACGCTGGTCGATAACGCCCGCTACGAACCCGAACAGGTTCTGCTGCTGACAAGTTCCTCGCCGGTGGCGGAGCAGTCATTCGCCGGCAAAGTACAGGCCTACCTGCTTCCCTTGCGCCACCCCAATCAACCCAAGGAGGATAAGGACCCCTACAACTGGAGCGACGATTCCCAGATCGGGAACGACATCCTCGCCAAGTCTCAATCCCTTCCGCTCACTTACGTGGCCTCCGATGGAGGAAGCCAAACCACTCACGGATTCAAGTTCAATGCGCCCGTGGGCCGCTACGTCTTCCTATGGGTGAAGGAAGGCGTGCAGGGTACCGGCGGCTACGTCTCGGGCAAGCCCTACACGGCGACCATCCAGGTAACTCCCTACCGGCAGGCGCTCACCTTCCTCGGCAAGGGCGCCCTGCTGTCTCTTGCGGGCGACCGGAAGGTCGGCTTCCTGGTGCGCGATGTGGATAGAGTCGAAGTCGAGGTGGGAAGGGTGCTGCCCAATCAACTCCAACACCTGGCGCCCCAGATGTGGGACTTCTCCAAGCCCCAGCTTTACGATGCGGAGGATTCCATCGTGGAGCGGTTCACCGCTACTCGCGATTACCGCGGCCGGCCGCCGGGCAAGCCAACTTACGACAGTATCGATCTGGGTCAGTATCTTCAGGACAAATCGCAGAACCAGCGCGGCCTTTTCCTGCTCCACATCCGCTCGCTGCCGCGCGAGAAGAGCGCGCAGGAGAACCAGGATGGCGGCGAAGAAGGCTACGACCCCGACCGCATTGAAGACACGCGTCTGATTCTCGTCACCGATCTCGGCTTCATCGTCAAACAGTGGAACGATGGCAGTCGCGACGTTTTCGTCCAGTCCATCCGCCGCGGCGAACCCGTCGGCGGCGCACGCATCGAAGTGATTGGACGCAACGGCGAGCCCGTTGCCGCTGCCACCACGGATGCGACTGGCCGCGCTCAGCTTGCGAAGCTCCCCGACCTCCATCGCGAAAAGACTCCGCTGTTGATCCTCGCTCAGAAGGACTCCGACTTCTCCTTCTTGCCGCTGCGAGCCTCGGAGCGCAATCTGGATCTCTCCCGCTTCGAAACCGGCGGAGTCGAAAACGCGACTTCCCCACAGCAGCTCTCCACATATCTCTTCACCGATCGCGGCATCTACCGGCCCGGAGAGACCACCCATCTCGGTATGATCACCCGCACGGCGGATTGGAAGTCCTCCCTCAGCGGCCTTTCGGTCGACGTCGAGATTAGCGACCCGCGCGGTAACGTGGTGCGCCGCGACAAAATCAAGCTGTCTGAAACCGCCTTCGACGAGATCGCATTCACGACTCAGGCCGCCTCTCCCACCGGAACCTACCAGGCTGTGGCATGGCTGCCGAAGGACGAGAAGCACCGCGAGATGCTGGGAAGCGTATCCTTCAACGTCCAGGAATTCGAACCCGACCGGATGAAAGTCCGGCTCGACCTGGCCGACAAAGCACCGCCGGGCTGGCTCACCCCCGCCGACGTGAAGGCGCGCGTCTCGGTCATGCATCTGTTTGGAGAGCCCGCCGGCAATCGACGGGTGGAAGGCGAACTCAATCTTTCCCCCGTGCTGCCCCGCTTCGATGCCTACCCCGACTATCGCTTCCAGATCGGCGAAGTCGTCAAAGAGCCATATCACGAAACGCTGGCGGCCACGATTACCGACGACAAAGGCAATACCGAACTGAACCTCGATCTCGGGCGCTTCGCGGGCCGTGCTTACCGGCTGAACGTTCTGGCGCGCGCTTTCGAGGCGGAAGGCGGCCGCAGCGTCGCCGCTCAGAACACGGCTATCGTCGCCGATGCCCCCTACCTGGTCGGCGTCAAGCCCGATGGCGACCTCAGTTTCGTGCGTCGCTCGGCGGCGCGCCAAGCGCACTGGCTCGCCGTGAACCAGCAACTCACGCCTGTCGCCGCCTCTCAACTCACCCTCGAATGGGTGCAGCGGAAATATCTTTCGGTCCTCACCGAGCAGCCGGACCGCACTTACAAGTACGTCTCGCGCTTGAAAGAAACTGTGCGCGACACGCGCAAGGTCCAGATCGCCGCCGGCGGAAGCAGCTTCGCACTTCCCACCCAGGAGCCCGGCGATTTCGTTCTGGTTCTGCGCAACCCGGCGGGCGCCGAACTTAACCGTCTCAGCTACAGCGTGGCGGGCGACGCCAACATCTCCCGCTCGCTCGAACGCAATGCGGAGCTCCAGATCCAACTCGACAAGCCCGCCTACTCCGGCGGCGACACCATCAGCGTCAGCATTCGCGCGCCCTACGCGGGCGCCGGCCTCATCACCATCGAACGCGAACGTGTCTTCTGTCACCAGTGGTTCAAGAGCACCACCACCAGCTCCGTACAGAGAGTCACTCTTCCCCAAGGCTTCGAAGGCAATGGCTACGTTAGCGTGCAATTCCTGCGCGACCCCGCTTCCGACGAGATCTTCATGAGCCCGCTTTCCTACGGTGTGGCGCCGTTCGCCGCCGATCTCGCGCCGCGCACCGAACAGGTTCGGCTCACCGCGGCCAATCAGATCAAACCGGGCTCCGTGCTTGCCATCCATGTAGCTCCCGCGGAAGCCTCCCGCGTCGCGGTGTTTGCGGTGGATGAAGGCATCCTGCAGGTCGCGCGTTACAAGAATCCCGACCCCCTGGCCTACTTCTTCCAGAAGCGAATGTTGCAAGTCGAAACCACGCAGATCCTGGATCTGATCCTGCCCGAGTTCCGCCGCTTTCTGGCGCTCGCGGCTCCTGGCGGCGATGCCGACGGAGGTTTCGCGCGTCACCTCAATCCGTTCAACCGGAAACACAAGCCACCGGTCGCCTGGTGGTCCGGAATTATCGACGCAGGTCCCGGCGGGCGCGAACTGCGCTATGCAGTGCCAGACTATTACAACGGGCGTCTGCGCATCGTAGCCATCGCCGTCAACTCGCGGCGTGCCGGCGTCACCGAGGCGGCGACCGAAGTGAAGGGCGATTTCATCCTTACGCCGAATGTGCCCGCCATGGTCGCTCCTGGCGATGAATTCAGCGTGACCGTCGGCGTCTTCAATAACCTGAATGGGAAAGACCCGATCCGCGTGCAGGTTCAGGCGTCCCGCGAGCTTACGCTTACCAGCCCCGCGTACTCGGACCTTCAGATCGCCGAAAAACGCGAAGGAATTGCCGAGTTCCGCTTCAAGGCTAACGCCGTTCTCGGGCCGGCGTCTCTGAAGTTCACCGCTCTCCGGGGCAGATCCGAAGCCCATATTGAGGAGAGTGTGAGCGTGCGACCCGCGATTGCCTACCGCACGCAACTTACTCTCGGGCGGTTCGACGGCGCGAATACGACGGTGCCTCTTAGACGCGATCTCTACCCCGAGCACCGGTCAGTCGAAGCCTCCGTTTCCGCGCTCCCCCTGGTCTGGGGAGAAGGCCTGGTTGCCTATCTCGATTCGTATCCTTATCCCTGCACCGAACAACTTGTCAGCAAGGGATTCGCCGCGCTACTGCTCGCCTCGCGACCCGATTTCGGCGCCGTTAAGACGCGCGACGCGCAGCCGATCGCGGGAACGCTTTCCATGTTGCAGAGCCGCGAGAACGATTCGGGAGCCTTCGGCCTCTGGTCCTCATCGCCGGTGACCGCCGAATTCCCGACCGTGTACGCAGCCCATTTCCTACTGGAAGCGCGCGACCGCGGACAACGGGTTCCGCCCGAGATGCTGGCCAGTCTAGACGAGTGGCTGACCCGGTTCGCATCCACGCCGGCTCCTACTCTCGCGGATGGCCGTTTGCGCGCCTATGCGATCTATCTGCTCGCGCGTCAGGGAATCAAGCCGGCCGCCGCGATTTCGAATGTCGAGCAGGAACTCTCGCATCGCTCGGCCGACACGTGGTCCTCGGATCTGGCGGCCACTTATCTTGCCGCCACATATCGATTGATGCAGCGCAATTCCGACGCCGACCGCCTCATCCGCAACGTGCCCTGGGCCCAACAAAAGCGCCTGTGGACGGACGATGTCTATTACGATCCCGTTGTGCATGACGCCCAACTGCTTTACCTGCTGGCGCGCCATTTCCCGGACCGCGTGAGCGGCGTTCCTTCCGCGGCGCTCGAAGGAATAGGCCAGGCGATCAGCGGCAACCGGGTCAGCTCGCTCTCGGCCGCATATACGCTACTGGCTCTCGATGCATATTCGAAAGCCGCCGCTCCGAAGGTGAAACTCGGCATCGTGCTGGGCGGCCAGCGACAGGCGTCGACATCGAAGGTGAGCGTGCCGGCGGGCACCGCGAACGTTCAGTTCACCAGGGAGGGCTCGCTCACGGCTTACTATTCCGTCAACGAGTCGGGTTTCGACCGCAACCCGCCCGCATCCGAAATCAATCGCGGTCTTGAACTGATCCATGAGTTCCTCGACACGAAAGGCAACGTGGTCACGAAGGTTCAGGTGGGCGAAGAGTTTTGGGTGCGCCTGCGTATAAGAACCACAAATCGCGAACCAGTGAACCAGATAGCCGTGGTGGATCTCCTGCCCGGCGGCGTCGAGCCCACGCTCGATCGCGATGCGGGCCCGGGATCGACCTGGACGCCCGAGTATGTCGACCGGCGCGATGACCGCGTGGTCCTCTATGGGGACGCCGCGCCGGTGGCGGCAACTTACCTCTACAAAGTAAGAGCCACCAACGCGGGCACGTTCCAGTCCCCTCCCGCCTTCGCCGAAGGCATGTACAATCGCCAGATCACAGGCGTCAGCCAGGCCTCGAGGCTGGAGATAGTTAAACCGTGAAACGCAAGCGCATTCGGACCTGGAGCTGGGTTGTCGGCTTGCCCGCGATCCTTCTCTTGGTCCGCGTGTACCCGCATCCGCCGCTTCGGGACATGTTTCCTCAATCCACAACCATATGGTCCGCGGACGGCCAACTCCTCCGTGCGACCCTGGCCGCCGACGGCCAGTACCGCCTGTGGACGCCATTAAACGAAATGTCCCCAGCCCTGGTCGACGCATTCCGGCTCAAGGAAGACCGCTGGTTTTACTGGCACGCGGGCGTCAATCCGTTCTCGCTGATCCGCGCCGCAACGAGGACCTGGCGAGGCGAAGGCCGCCAGGGCGGTTCCACTCTCACCATGCAACTCGCGCGGCTGGTGTACCGCATGAACACCAAAACCCCCGCCGGCAAACTTAAACAATCGGCTGCGGCTCTGTGGCTGGAGGCGCGTTACTCAAAGCACAACATCCTGGAAGCCTATCTGAACCTCGCGCCCTTCGGCGGCAACATCCAGGGAGTTGGGGCGGCCGGCCGCATCTACTTCGGCAAACCTCCGTCCCAGGTCGATCTCGGCGAAGCGGTCACCCTGGCCGTAATCCCGCAGCGGCCCGCCGCCAGGGCAGGGCGCGGCGTCCAGCAAAGCAGGTTCCTGTCCGCGCGCGCGCAACTCGCCAACGCCTGGCGCAACAGAAAGCTCCCGACCGACTCTGAACGCCGCCAACTCGAACTTCCGGTGCTGGCAGAGCCCCCTTCCGCATTGCCCCTGTGCGCCCCGCACTTCACGGATGCGATCCTGCGGGCCAACCCGGGACTGTCCGGCCGCATCGACACCACCTTGGACGCCGGTCTGCAACGCCTGGTGGAACGACAGATCGACCGCTACCTCAATCAGTTCGGCGAACGGGGCATCCGCAACGCCGCGACCCTGCTGGTGGACTACCGCGATATGTCCGTCAAATCCTGGGTAGGCTCGGCCGATTACACGAACCAGGTGATTCACGGCCAGATCAACGGCGTCCTCACCAAGCGGAGCCCGGGTTCCACCCTCAAGCCATTCATTTATGCGCTCGCTCTGGATCAGGGCGTGCTTCACCCGCGAACCATCCTGCGCGACGCGCCCACTTCGTTCGGCCCCTTCACGCCGGAAAACTTCGATGGCAATTTCATCGGCCCCATCCCCGCGCAAGACGCTCTCATTCGGAGCCGTAATATCCCGGCGGTCTGGATCGCCACTCAGCTCAGACAGCCCGATCTCTACCAGTTTCTCGAAAGCGCGGGCGTCGGTAACCTGAAGCCGGAATCGTACTACGGACTGGCGCTGGCGCTGGGCGGAGGCGAGGTCACCATGGAAGAACTGGCGGGTCTCTACGCCATGCTCGCGAACCAGGGCGTGCTGCAACCTGTCCGCACGCGGGTGTCGGAACCGAGGCGCGACGGTGTGCGACTCCTCAGCCCCGAGGCCAGCTTCATCACTATCGATATGTTGAGCCACAATCCTCGACCAGGCGAGGACGGTTCCCTGGCCCCGTCCGGCCGTTGGCCGGTCGCTTGGAAAACCGGTACTTCCTGGGGATTTCGTGACGCATGGTCGGCAGGAGTCGTAGGGCCCTACATCCTGGTGGTTTGGATCGGCGATTTCGAAGCCCAGGGCAATCCCAGTTTCGTAGGCGCCGACGCTGCCGCCCCGCTGTTCTTCCGAATCGCCGATGCGCTGAATCTCCAGAAACCGGACGAAATCGTCAAGCCAGCGGAACCGCCGCCGGGAGTAAGCAGAGTAGCAGTCTGCGCGGCCAGCGGCGACCTGCCTAACAAATACTGCCCGCAGACCGTGGAGACCTGGTACATTCCGGGCAAATCACCGATTCGCGTAAGCCAGTTGCACCGCGCCGTAATCATCGATATCGGCACAGGGCGTCCGGCCTGTCCACCCTACGCTCCGAACGCAACCAGACAAGAGATTTTCGAATTCTGGCCCTCTGACATGATGACGCTATTCCGCGAAGCGGGAATGCCTCGCCGCAAAGCTCCCGCCATACCCGATTGCGCGGTGGACGATTCGAGCGGGGTACCCAAGATCGCCACGCCACTGCGAGGAGTAACCTACACCTTGCGCCAGAAGTCCGGCGAAGAAACCATCCCGCTCGAAGCCAGCACCGAGGCGGACGTGGATAGCGTCTTCTGGTTCGACGGGGCAGTCCTGATAGCTAAATCCACGGTGGCCCACGGAGCCATCCCCTGGACCCCGGTGGCTGACGGCGTACACCTGATCCGCGTAATCGACGACCACGGCCGCACGGCGGAACGCGACGTTAACGTCCGGTTCACCAACTGAATGCAGATTTGGGCACCGCGAGATCCGGGCGACTAGCATGCCCCCTCCCGGATTGTCCCGCCCGTCATCCCAGGGGAGACGGAGGGTAAGTCCGCGCCCGGAACCGGGGCTCGCTGAGCGGCCTTCAAATGTTCTAACCTGTCATCATGCCGCCGACCGACGTCACCGGCCTGCTGCAAAAGTGGACCGCGGGCGACCGGTCCGCCATCGACCAGCTCACGCCGCTGATCTATACCGAACTGCGCAGGCTCGCTCACCGTCATCTCCGGCGCGAGCGCCGCGATCACACCCTGCAAAGCACCGCTCTCGTTCACGAAGCCTGGCTTCGTCTCATCGATCAGAAGCAGGCCAAGTGGCGGGATCGCGCTCATTTCTTCGCCGTCAGCGGCCAGATGATGCGCCGCATTCTGGTGGACCACGCCAAGGCGCAACAGCGTGAAAAACGCGGCGGCGGCGCGCAACTGCTGGTCCTCGACGAAGCCATCGATCTCCCCCGCCAGCGCAGCCTCGAACTGATCGCCCTCGATGATGCCCTGCGGGACCTGGCCCGGCTGGATGCTCGGCAAAGCCAGGTAATCGAGCTGCGTTTCTTTGCCGGCCTGTCGATCGAGGAGACGGCCGAGGCGCTGGGCATTTCCAAAGCCACCGTCAACCGCGACTGGGTGACCGGGCGCGCCTGGCTGCTTCGCGAATTGGACCGGCGGACCCCGATCGAATAATTCGATCCCCCGTGAGACTTTTCGCCGCGCGGTGTCGCGTATCCTTGACGAGGGGATTTTGTGATAGCCTTGAGCCACATGGGGGACGTGTGCCCCTCGGAGGGGCTGGATGCTGGGCAGTGGGGCCGGGTACGCGAGGTCATCGAGTCCGCTCTTGGGCTCGCGCCGGATCTGCGCGCCGCCTACCTGGCTGAAGTTTGTGCCGGCGATTCCGCTCTGCGATCCGAGGTGGAATCGCTGATCGCCGCTTCGGAACAGACCGCCTTCCTGGATCACGCTCCACTGGCATCGCTCGCGCCCACCATGACCATGACCGCTACCGCCGCGGGCCGAACCATCGGCAATTACCGAGTGGTCGATCGCATCGGCGAAGGTGGCATGGGTACGGTATTCAAAGCGGTGGACCCGCGCCTCGGCCGCACCGTGGCGCTGAAGATCATCTCCCACCTAAGCGGCGCCGGTGAGGAGAAACGGCGCTTTTTCCGCGAGGCCAAGGCTGCCTCCGCCCTCAATCATCCGAATATCGTCACCATCTATGAGTACGATTCGGACCGTGAGGTCGACTTCATCGCCATGGAGTACATCAGGGGCGCCACCCTGCATGCCCTGCTCGCCGGGCATCGTCTGCCCATCCGGACCCTTCTGGAATACGCGGTGCAGGCCGCCAGCGCGGTTGCCGCCGCGCATGCCGCCGGCATCGTCCACCGCGACCTCAAAACGAACAACATCATGGTCACCGACGCGGGCACGGTAAAAGTCCTGGACTTCGGCCTGGCCAAACAGGCCGGTGGCGGCGATATCGACGTCACGCAGGCGGGTGCCACACTCGGCACTCCTGCGTATATGTCGCCGGAGCAGGCCAAAGGCGAGCCGGCCGACGCCCGCTCCGATATCTTCTCGTTCGGCGTCATTCTCTACGAGATCGCCTGCGGCCGCCGTCCTTTTCATGGGACCGACCTCCCGTCCACGCTCTACGCCGTAGTCAATGAGGTTCCACCGCCGCCCGACAAGCTGAATCCCGCCGTTTCCAAGTCGCTCGCGTCGGTGATCGAGCGCTGCCTGCGGAAGAACAAAGAGGAGCGTCCTCAATCCATCGAAACCGTGCGCCGCGAGCTGGCCGCCGTCCTCGACGACCTCGCGTCCGGCGCCCTGAAACGCAGGCAACTCCCGCGCCGAACCATGATTGCCGCTGGAACAGTCGCCGCCGCCGCAATCGCGGCCGGAGTTTGGCTGCCGCGCCTCCAACATCAGGCAGCGCTCACGTACGGCATTGTGGCGCAACAGATGCTCGACGGCAGACCCGCCGGCGATGAGTACCTCGCGTCCGCGGCCGACACCTTCCATGCCGGGTGGCGTTTCCGCCTGCGACTCGAGTCTCCGCGGCCCGGCTTCTTCTACCTCATCGACCACGGACCCGGCGCCGCCGGTGCCGAGCAGGTCTGGATTCTGTATCCCCGCGACGCGGCAGTGGCTGCCAAGCAACAGCTTATAACCGGCTGGTCCGTCTTCGACCAACCCGGAACCGATCGCCTCTGGATCCTGTGGTCGGAGCGCCCACTCGAGGTGCTGCTCAACGTTCTTCGCGATTCCCCCACCGGAGAGGTCCGCGATCCCTTCGCCGCGCGTCGCATACTCGATTACCTGACCCGACTGCCTGCTGCGTCCAGGACTTCGAGTCAGAACGGCGTCCAGCTCCGTGCCGCCGGAGACGTGCTGGCCGCCCCGTTAGAGCTTCGGCATCAATGAGCAAGAAAAGGAGAACACAATGTCCATGATCACTTCGTTCGGACCCGCTGCCTTTGACGTAACCCTGGGCAGCACGACCCTCAACCATTGCATCCAGCTCACTGCCACCGCCACCAGCGGAGAATTCACCATGGCCGTTGCCCGCCGGGCCGGCACCACCTGCTCCGGCGCGGATTTCAAGGATGTCGCCACTGTTACGCTGGACTCCAACAACAACATCACCAGTGTTACGTTCACCGACCGCTGGGGCGGTCACGGTTGGGGATCCATGTCCGGCTCGTTTGGCACAACCACGGGTAGCGGCTCCATCAACACCAACGACGACCCCCGGACCACCAACGGGTCGTGGTCCGCGGGCGGAACCGGCATACCATTCCCTCAAACCCATGGGGCGGGGCACGGCCAACACGCCTGAGCTGGCGCGACCTATGTTCCACACTGCCCGATTCCCGGCTGTTTTCGCTGCGATGGCGATGCTGCCGGGGATCGTGTGCTCGCAGGCGCCGGGCGGCGATATCGCCTGGCGCCCCGGCGCACACGTCGAGCGGCGGATCGAGGGAACGGCGCCTGATAAAACACGCCTCCCCCTCCCTGCGCACCAGTTCGTACGCATCGAGGTGATCCAGAACGGCGCCGATCTCGCCGTCGCCCTTCGCGACCCCCAGGGGCGAGCGCTGATCGATGCCGATTCGGCGAACGGCCGGTATGGTCCCGAGACCATCGTCGCCGTCACCGATTCCGCAGGCGATTACACGCTCGAAGTGAACGCCGGCGATCCCGCCGATCTCCCCACACGCTATGAGCTGCGCTTGATCGAACTTCGCGACGCCAAGCCGGGCGATCGGGACATCGTCGCGGCGCACCGTTGGTATGCGGAAGCCGAGCAGTTACGGGTTCAGCACACGGCGGAGGCGCGGCGAGCCGCCATCGAAAAGCTCGCAAGCTCACTCGCTTTTTTCCGCCAGTCCGGTGATCGCTACATGCAAGGTTTAGCGTTGTTCAGCCTGGGAACGGCGCTGGCCGAATCGGGCGATTATCGTGCCGCCTCGCCTCTGTTCCGCGACGCTGCCGAGCTGTTTCACACTCTTGCTGCGACGCACGAAGAAGCGGACGCGATCAACAGCGAGGCTGGCGCGTTCGATGTTCTCGGAGAACCGCAGCCGGCCCTGCGCTTTTATGGGCAGGCCCTCGATCTGTTTCGCACGACTGGCGATCGCGGGAATGAAGCTCTGCTGTTGAACAATATCGGCTGGACGCAAAGCACGCTGGCGAACTGGCAGGCTGCGCTGGACAGTTATCGCCAGTCGCTCGGCCTCCTCCGGCAAACGCGGAACGACTGGGTCGAGGCGCGGGTGCTGGCGAACATGGGCGTCGCATACCGCCAGCTCGGGGAACCGGATCAGGCCGAGACGTTGTTCAATCAGGCTCTCCCACTATGGAAACGCATCGCCGATCGGCGGGGCGAGGCAACCACGCTGGGCGCGCTGGCTAATCTCTACCTCGCTGAGGACCAGCCGGCCAGAGCACTGCCCGTGCTGGAGGGTGCGCTGGCGGCGTGGCGCGCGTCGGGTGACAAGCGCGGCCTCGCCGACGCGCTCGCCCGCACCGCTCGCGCGCAGACGGAGCTCGGCCGCTTCGATGCCGCCCAGGCCTCGCTCGCCGAATCGCTCGACCTCGCGCGCGCCATCCATGACCGCCGCGGCACTGGCGCTACTCTGGCCGAATTTGGCCGCACGGATCTGCTTTCGGCCCACCCGGACAAGGCTGTGGAGGCAAGCGAACAGGCGCTGGCCGAGTTTCGCGCCATCGGTGATCGCTCCTACGAGGCTCTTTCGCTCGAGACCATCGCGCGTGCGGAAAGCGATCGCGGCAATCTGGCCGTTGCCCGCCAGCGCATGGAGGAAGCCCTGCGCCTCACCGAAGAGAACCGCGGTGCGACAAACAGCGAACAGCTTCGCGCCTCGTTCTTCGCCAC
>CAWJLI010000162.1:0-41180 GCA_963843095.1 Bryobacterales bacterium | reverse complement strand
TACGAAGCAAGGGCAAAGCGAGGTTGGTCCCGAAGATCGAAACCAGAGAACCCGGAGCGACGCCTTGGTTAGTCGCAAAGCTCGCTGCATTCAGGACTCCGCCGGATGCCACAACGGGAGTCTGGGCAAATGCCGTAACTACACAAGCGAGGATTAGTAAAGCTCTTAAGACCAGTTTCATTTGGGTTCTCCTGCTTTCTATTTTAAGTGCGAAGACCGGGCCCGCTCGCCTTGGCGACGAGATTTTACCTAAGTTGCGTGGACTGCGCGATGAAAGTTTACTTAGGTTGCGGGGCCACTTGGCGTTGTTTCGCACTGATCTCGTGCCAGGTGCCGGTAACTTCAGGAAACTTCCCGCCATCCAGCACCGCGGCCAGAGCGGCTTCCCCTTGTGCTTCGTCCAGTCGAGACTCGATCAGCAGCAACTGCGCCAGGGCCCAGTGCGGTTTGAACCACTGAGTATTGGCGGAAATCGCGGCGCGCAGGCTCATCTCAGCATCAGCGGCATCGTCTTGTGAAGCAAAGAACGCCGCCAGGCTGTACCAGGCGTTGGCGGGGTATTCCGCGGTGCCAGTGGCCCGCAGCGCTGCCGTGCCGGCTTCGGCTGTAGCGCGTACCGCGGTCGCCGGGTTTTTGGTCCGGTGCGCCAGATCGAGCAATGCGCGGGAATACCAGAGGTCGGCGGCGGTTCCCGGAAGCCGCCAGCGTTCATATTGGACGTAGTGCATGGCAGCCAATGCGGCGTCCCCGGAGTTGATATCGCGCCGGGCCAGCTCCAGAGCCCGATCCGAAACGGCAAAGCGCACGCCAAGGCAGACCAGTGCCGCGGCGACCGCGAGCGCCGGGATTTTCGGGACTCCCCGCTGCGGCGCCGCTGCCGTCTCGCAGGCCAGCCCCACTGCGACGGCGACGATGGTATAGAACATCATTGCCGTGGCTATCGTGAACACCAGAAACTGTTGGCTGACGACTCCCGCTGCCAGGGCTGCCGCCACCCACGCGGCCACTGCGTCTCGCCTCGCTCGCAGCCGCCAGGCTGCCGCAAACCCGGCCGCACAAATGCCGCATAATGCCGCCAGGCCGGGAAGGCCTTGCGCCACCAGTGCGTCGAGGAAAATGTTGTGCGGCGATTCGTGGGCGAAATCAGGATAGGCCGCCGCCAGTTGTCGCGATTCATAATGCGGAAACACCGCGCTGAAGACTTCCGGGCCACGCCCTGTGGCCAGCCGCGTCGCCGCCATGCGCGCGCTGTCGCGCCACAGGTACAGCCGCGCACCGCCCCACGGATCCTCGGCGAACCATCGCGCCCGGCTACGCAGTTGCCACCCGGCGGGCGAGAAATAGAAGACCAGGCCAAGCAGGGCCGCCACTGCCAGACCCGCGATGAGTCGCCGCGTCACGCTGGGTCCTCTCCAGACGAGCCAGACAGTGGCGCCGGCCAGCAGGCCAGCGTAAGCCCCGCGCGTCCCGCTTAGTAAGATCGCCCACACGGATACCACCGCCGATGCGCCGGCAATCCACCGCCACGTTACATTGGTATCGAGCTTCAGACCGGCCAGACTGGCAAAACAGGCCATATCCAACCAGACGGCATAGTAACTGGAGTAACCAAGCGTTCCGGGCGGCCGGACAATGGTCCACAGGCCTTCCCCGATGTGATAGGCCGAGACCGGAAGCAGTGGGTCCCACCCGCAGTACTGGGCAATCCCGTACATTGCGGCGAACAAAGCGCTGGCTGAAATCCCTCGCAAGATGGCGGTGGCTAGTTTCACCCGCCCCGCAATGTGAGTGGCGATGAGAAAAGCAATGGCTAGGATGGAAGCCTGGGACAGCGCGCCGTAACGCCTCCAGGCAGTGCCGAATAGCGAAAGGGCAGGGTTGGAAGAGAAGATTGTGGACAGCGCAACGGAGCCCAAAGCGGCGAGCACTATCGGCGAAAACCAGGAAAATCCGCGCATCGGGGCCCGGCTCCGATAAGCGCAGACAACCATCAGCGCGGCAGTGGCCCCTAGCAAGACCAGTAACTTGGAAGTGACATCGAAGTAAAATAACAGGCCTGGCGTTACAATTAACGTCACTAATGGGACAATCAAGGCCACTAAAAACTCCATATAGGTTACACTATCTCAAGAAAACAGGATGGCGGACACAACGGACGCGTTTCGTTACGTAGGTTACATCAAGTTACGCTGGCGCTCGATCGCAACAAGTTGTGCGATTGCGGTGACTCTCGCGCTGGTTGCGACTTTCCTGATGCCTCGCCAATACACGGCGACGGCTCGCATCGTCATCGATCCTCCGGCAGGAGCGGACATTCGCGCCGCGATGGCGGTTAGCCCGATTTACCTGGAGTCTCTCAGGACCTACGAGCGCTTTGCCACGGCCGGCGGATTGTTTCAAAAGGCCGTGGATCGCTTCGGTCTGCGGCAGTTACTCGGGAACCGTCCGATCGAATCGTTGCAGAAGAGTGTGTTGCGGGTTGAAATCGTGCGCAACACGCGCATCCTGGAGATTGCCGCAACCCTGCCGGACCCACAAAGGGCACAAGCGCTGGCGCGATTCCTGGCCGAAGAGACGGTGGAAATGAATCGGGCGGTCGTGACAGAGGGTGCGCGGGACCTGGTGGAAGCCGTCGCTCAGGAGGAGCGCCGGGCACGGGCCCGTTTGCAGGAGACCGACGCCGCCTGGTCGCACGTGTTGGCCGACGAGCCAGTGGATGCACTGCAATCGGATCTGGCCGCGGCGGCTGACCTGCGGTCGAACCTCCGGCAACAGATCGCCAGCGCCGAACTCGAAATTGCCGAATCTGCCGAGCGTGCCCGGCAGGTCCCCGCCAGCATGGGGTCGAGCGCGTCTCACGTGCGATTGCAGGAGCTGCGAAGGCAACTCGTTGCGCTCGATCGACAGGAGGCGGAACAGCAGAAGCTGCTCGCGCAGCGGCTGGCGGACCGCGACAAGCTCGGAAGCGAGCGAAAGTCCGCCGATGCCGCACTGACGGCGATGGTACAGCGGCTGGGGGAAGCGCGTGGCGAGTCCGGTTACCGCGGCGAGCGGCTCAGAATCATCGATCCGGCGATTGTGCCGGAGAGGCCGTCCTCGCCGAATCTGCCTCTCAACCTGGCGGCAGCGCTGCTGTTGGGCCTGCTCTTCCCGATGGTTTACTTGACGCTGGAGATGAGTTACCAGGAGCAGCGGGCAGGTTCGCGGCGCGGCGAGTTTCGCGCGGTTGGAGAGAGCGGCCGATGAATTGCCGCTGCCCATTCCGAATCGTACGGAAACTGGGCGTGGGTGGCCGTCTTGGGCGTATGGGCGGCCGCCATCGCGGCAGTTCCGGGCTTGGGCGCCAAGGCAGTGCTGGCGTCGCCCGTGGTGCTGATTCCCTTCGCATGGTGGACGCTGGCAAGGCCGGCTCGATGGCTGGCCGCATTCTTGGCGGCAGCGCTGCTGCTGCCGCCGCTGCCGGTTGCAATCGGCGATTCGGGGCCGCACCCTTCTCTTCTGCTGGCTGCCTGGGGCGTCTTCTGTGGTTTGATATGGCTGCGCGAATGGCGTTTCGCGTGGTCGGGTGTGAACGCAGCGCTACTGGCACTGACAGCCGTGCTCACCGCCAGCGTAGGAATGGCCGCACTGCACTCCGGCGCGGAAATCGCCGCGGGCAGCCTGGCGCGGGTGGCTCTGTTCGCCATTCCGGTTTATGTTTTCCTGTACACGGCGCACGGACCATCCGCCGGCTCCGATTCGTTTCGGGCGACGCGCTGGCTCTACGTCGCGGCGGCGGCTTCAGCGCTGTTCGCCTGCGTGGACTTCTACTATCAGTTTCCCGCCCCGGCCGGCTACGGGCCCCAATTTATCTGGCTCGATTCGGGTGTGTACCGCCGCGCGCAGGGCCTGTTTTATGAAGCCAGCACGCTGGGCAATTTCTGCGCATTCTTTCTCGTGATGATCGCCGTTGGCTTTTCGCGGCCCCGCGCCGACGTGCCCGTTTCGCGAAAGGCGATGGCGGCGGGAGGCGCGGTCTTCTTCGCCGCGCTGGTGCTCTCGTACTCGCGCGGATCGCTGATCAATGTGATGGTGGCGATGGCGGTGCTGGTGTGGTTGAACCGGCGCCGGCTGCGGCTGCTGCGCAGGGCGCTGGCCCTGGCAGCCTGTCTGGCGGGTACGTCGTTGCTCACCTGGAGTATCTTCCCCAAGTTCATCCAGATGTACTGGCTGCGACTGGAAGCGTCGGCCCAGTATCTCTTCTCATCCACCGAAGGCGTGCTCTCCGGACGCGTGGCGAGTTGGCGAATCCTGGCGGACTGGATGGCCGCCCATCCGTGGCAATTGCTGTTCGGAGTCGGCTATAAGACGCTGCCGTACAGCAATTACCTGGGCACCACGGTGGTCGCCGACAACATGTACCTCAGCCTGCTGGTGGAAACCGGCATCGGCGGCCTGGCTGCTTTGGTCTGGCTGAATGTCGCCATCCTGCGAGCCGCGCGCCGTGCGGCGCAGGCTCCCGACGCGCGCCGGTCGTTCTTCGGCGTCTGGGTGCTCTGCTTCTGGTCGGGGCAAGTGGTGCAGATGGCCTCTGGCGATCTACTGACTTATTGGCGCGTGCTGCCGGTGTACTTCTGGGTCCTGGCTCTGGCGGTTCGCGTATGAGGCTGCTGATCCTGGACCAGTTCAGCGATCCAGGCGGCGCGCAGCAAGCGCTGCTGGAGTTGCTGCCAGGCATACGGCAGCGCGGCTGGGACGCGGCTGTAGGCATGCCCGGCGATGGCCCGCTGTTCGAACAGATCGCCGCCCTCGGATTTGAGACGGCAAGAATCGACTGCGGCCCCTACCGCTCCGGCCGGAAATCGCCGGTGGACGCGATGCGCTTCCTCAGCGGGACGCCGCGCCTCGCAAGGCAGGTTCGACTGCTCGCGAAACGAACACAAGCCGATTTGGTTTACGTCAATGGCCCGCGATTGCTGCCCGCGGTGGCAGGCCTGCGCGTACCTGTGGTTTTTCATTCCCACAGTTACCTCAATGCCGGCCCGGCTCGGTGGTTGGCCGGAGAGGCGCTGCGCCGCACGGATGCTTCCATCATCGCCGCGTGCCGGTTCGTGGCAGAGCCGTGGTCTCGGTTTGTTCCCCGGGAGCGCGTGAAGGTGATTTATAACGGCGTGGCAGGGCCCCAGCGAGCCGCCGAGAGGCGGCGAGACGGGCCGCGCATCGGCTGCATCGGCAGGATCGCACCCGAAAAAGGACAGCGCGAATTCCTGCGCGTGGCATCGATTACTTATCGCGCACTGCCCGAGTGCCGGTTCATCGTGTGCGGCGCTCCGCTGTTTTCCGACGCGCGCGCGCGGCGTTACGCCGCCCAGGTGCGCGCGGAAGCGGCAGGCCTGCCGGTGGAATTCACCGGATGGGTCGCGGATGTCCACACAGCGCTGGCTGGACTGGATCTATTACTGGTGCCATCCACCGGCGCCGAGGCGACCACGCGAGTGATTCCGGAGGCGTACGCGGCCGGCGTGCCGGTGATTGCTTTTCCCTCCGGCGGGATTCCGGAAGTGGTCGCCGGCCTGCCTGGCATGCTGGCGGACTCGGTGGAGCAAATGGCGGCGCTGGCGGTTGAACTCCTGACCGGTTCGGCGGAAAGGCTGGCTCGAATGTCCGAAGCTGCCAGGGAACAGTGGCGGCGGCGGTTCACGCTCGAAAGGTACCGTCAGGAGGTGCTGGCAACGATCGAGTGTGCCGCGCGAGGCGCCTCCGCGCGCGAATTGACGAATGCCTGAAACAAGGCGGCAGCGCCGGCCGCGAGCAGGGCGGAGCCCGCCAGCACCACGCCATAACCGAAGTGCGCCAGCAGCCGGCCAGCGCCCAGCGCCGCCACGGCTTGCGCGGAAAAAGCCACCATGTAGTTGAGCGCCGAGGCTTCGCTGCGCTCGCGCTCGGCCACCCGGCTCATCAGCAGCGCGTTCAGGCCCGGCTCGCTCATCCATTGAAAAGCCATGTACCACGCGTATACCAGGACGGCCGTAATGGCGGCTGGCTGGGTTGACAGTCCAGCCAACCCGATGGCGGTGGCGGCCATCATCCACACGATGCCAGTCGCCAGGCCGGCTTTGCGGAAGATCGCGGGCGCCATCAGCACGCCGGCCAGTTGCGCCACTTGCGAGCCGGAAAAAACGCCGCCGATTCGCTGGGGCGAAAATCGCAAGTGCGCAAAATAGACGTTAGCGAACGGGTTGAAGCTCCCAGTGGCCAGGTTCCACACCCCGAATGCCGCCAGGTACCGAAGCAGAAACGGGCTGCGCGGATAGACCTTGGCGCGTTCTCTTGGGGCCTCGCTCGTTTTCAGATACCAGGCTGGAACCAGCGCCAACGCCACCAGGAGTGCGGCCAGCAACAGCACCGGCTGCTTGCCGTGCAGCCACGTCGATAGCCACCCGCCCACATAGTTGCCGGCGATCCCCACGGAAAACATGACGGCGAAGAATACGCTGAACGCCAGCGGGCGGTGCTTCTCTTCCACCACGCCGGCGATCGCCGGGTTGATCGCCACCGCCCAAATGGAAAAGATCGATCCGGCGCAGAAGGCCAGAGCGACCAGCGGCAGCCGTGAAGTCGCCAGGGCGCGCATCGCGACGATCGCGGCGGTGCACGCTATATCGGCCAGCAGCACCCTGCGCAGGCCGAAACGCCGAACCAGAAAGGCGGCGGGAATCGTGCCCGCGATGCTGCCAACGGTGGCGCTGGCGCCCGCCACGCCCAGGAAATCTTCGCGGTATCCCAGGTCGAGCAGGCGCAGATTGTACAGCAGAAAAAAAATGAAGAGCCCGAAATTAAACTGGATGGCGGTCGCCAGAAAGATCCAGAACTGACCGCTCAGCCCGTTGGTACGCCCCCACCACCGGGCGCCGGAGAGAGCCGTTCGCGCCAGCGACCCCGCATGGCGGCGCGCGCGGCGTGCCACGTACCACAAGTGCCGCAGTCTGTAACGCGTGCGCTTCCGCCACGTCAATTCGCTCCGCGGAACGTGAACCGCGCCGCCGTAGGGTGGCAGGTTGCCGGGCAGTAGCCGCCGCCGCGCAACGCTCCACCCATCGCGGCGCTCCGCGATCAGGCTCAGATGCAGCCAGAGTTCCTCTTTGTTGGAGTCGAACTCCGACGCGGCTGGGGCCGTCGCAAAATCGGCAAACCACTGCTGGGTGCCGCTGGGAAGCGCTGCCATTTCCCGCTCCAATGTGGGCGCTATGCTACATCCGAACCACTCAGCCGCCAATCGGAACGCCACGGCTTCGAGGCGGCGCAGCGGCGGCGAATGGAGCGCGCTCCACTCGTTCCAGAACTCACCGTCCCCGGCTCTGGAATCCAGAAAGCGGGCGATCTCATAAGCGTGAAACGCGATCGTGTCGCCGCGCAGGACGTGCCGCAGGAAGTGCAGCCCGGCATACGCCAGCGCGTCGGGCAGGCGCAGGACGTCGAGTTCCACATCCGCCACGCGCAGCCTGCTGCGACGGCCCCAGAATTCATCCGTCCCGGGCGCCGGCAGCCGCTCCACCGCAGTGTTCCAAAACCGAAAGTGCAGCTCCACGGAGAGCGGAAGATCGATATCGAAAAAGTCGTCGCGCCATTCCCAGCCGGTCTTGCGAATCAGCGTGGGCAGATGGTCGGTGGGGGAGTCTTCCATCCCGGGAATCCGCTCATAGCCCAAGTTGCCCAACGCCGCTTCGGCGGCTTGCACGCTCGCCGGCGGTGAGAACAAATCGATATCGTACTGCACGCGCTCTGCGGCCGGCGTTCCAAACAGCGCGCAATGGGTGATGCCTTTCAACGCCAGAAACTCGATCCCGCTTGCGCGGAGGCAGCAGGCGGCCGAGCGGTACGCCTCTTCGGTACGGCACAGGCGTTGCCGCTGCTGAGCTGCGTTACGATCGGTTCGCTCGCGAACCCAATCGGGCATCGAGTCCCGCGCCGCGCGCCGCAGGGCGAGCGTCAGATGAGAGCGGTCGCAGTAGTCGAGAACCCGGCGCCAGTCGCGGTCAGTGAGCCGGCGGATGGCGCTGAACTCCGGTTCGGCAAGATGCAGCGCGGCCAGCGCCGCCGCGGGGCCACTGGGAAGCGCGCGGCAGTCCGGCCACGGGTTCGGCCGCGTGCCGGTTGCGGCTGCCGCCGTCATTGGCTAAAAACCACGCCGAGTCGCGCCCATGATCGATCCATCAGGCGGCGCCTCCCGATACCGCGCCACCGCCGATGACGGTTGCAAACTCGGAAAGCAGCCGCAATCCGTCATCCAGCGATTCGTATTGCAGCCGCCACGCCGGCAGATCGAGCAGCCTGCGGGTGGCTCGTTCGTGCATTGCGTCGACCTCCTCGCCGTAACTGCATGAACTCAGCAGTTGCCGCGCCACCTCGGCTGGTTCCACTTGCCATATCTCCGGCCGTCCCGCGCGGCTGCGGTCCAGCCAAGCCAGACCCCCGATCCTGCACCGCAGGGCGGTCCGGATTTCCGGGAAGGCGCGCATCGGCACCTCGATCCCTATCTTGCCGTTGGGCCGCTCGCGCACGACATAGCCGGCCAGGCGCGGAAACAAGCCCGGTGCGTCGTCGCGGAACCGCACCTGGTGCGGTCTGCCGACGGCCGTAGCGTCGGAACCGCCAACCAACAGCCAGGTGCAATCGTCGGAAAGAAACGTCCAACCCGCGCAGGCGGCGGCAAAGGCAAGAGTGCTCTTGCCAGCTCCCGATGCGCCGCAGAGCAAAATGCCCGTTCCGTGGCGTGCGATCGAGGCCGCGTGCAGTGGCGCCACGTGGCGCTGCGCCATCAGCACGTAGGCAATCGGCTCCACGAAAAACCAGCGCAACAGATCGTGATCGGCCGCTGTTTCCGCCGATACATAGATACACGCAAGCTGCGTGCCGAAGTCGACCGCCGCGAAATTGTGCGCGTCGGAGACGATCGACAGCAGGTTTCGTTGCAACCGGAAGCTCGGCTGGCTTGCCGGTCTCCCTTCCGCATCCACCACCACCCGCAACTCCATCGGTTCGCAGGCGAACTCCGGGGCGTAGTCGCGCCAGCACTCGTCGGCGGCGTCAATCACGTCGGACGCATTCGTGGCCAGGTGCAATCGGAAACCCTGTCGGGTAGTACGCCCGGCGCAACGGCAAGTCGACATGGCAAACTAATGGATCGGGCCGCACTATTCCCAGGGCGTCGTGAGTGGTCACAAATCCTTGATAACATGCGCAAGCCTGTTACAGCGGTAAAACTCGTCGCGGACCGCGAAGCTAAGTCGATCCCACGGCAGTAAGCTAGATATAGGTGCGGGTAGCAATCGTACATTACTGGCTGTTAGATCGCCGGGGCGGCGAGAAGGTGCTCGACGCGCTCTGCCGGTTACTGCCCGATGCGGACATTTTTACATTGTTCTCGGCGCCACAGACACTCAGCCAGGAAGTCCGGCTGCACCGGATCACAACCTCGTTTCTGAATCCACTGCGGCGCTGGCACCGGGCGCTGCTGCCGCTGATGCCGATGGCGCTCGAAAGTTTCGACCTGCGGGGTTACGATCTGGTGGTGTCGAGCGAATCCGGTCCGGCCAAAGGCGTTATCGTCTCTTCCTCAACGCGACACGTTTGTTATTGCCACACCCCGCCGCGATATTTATGGGACCTGTATCCGGCTTATCGCAATGAGTGGACCAGGTCGCGTTGGAAACGCCTCGCCATGACTCCGCTAACCCACTACCTGCGCCTCTGGGATTATGCATCCGCAGCGCGGGTAGACCAGTTCATCGCTAACAGCCGCAACGTTCAGGCGCGCATTCGCAAAACCTATCGCCGCGACTCAGAGGTCGTGCACCCACCCGTTGAAGTGGATTCCTTTTACTGGAAGCCGCCGGACGATTACTTCCTCATCGTCTCGGGATTGGTGTCTTACAAACGGATTGATTCCGCGGTGCGTGCATTTACCCGTAGCGGGCGGCGCTTGATCGTTGCGGGTGACGGTTCGGAGTATCGCCGGCTGAAGGCGGCAGCGGGCGCTAACATCACCTGGTTAGGACGCGTGCCAGACGAGGATCTTCGCGAACTGTACGCCCGGTGCCGCGCCCTCGTGCTGCCGGGCGAAGAGGATTTCGGCTTGACCCCGGTGGAGGCGCTGGCGAGCGGCAAGCCAGTAATCGCGTTGGGACGCGGCGGCGCGCTGGAAAGCGTTCCTGCATTCGGCGGCGTGTTCTACGAAACCGAGTCCGACGAGTGCCTGGAAGCCGCCGTCGGGCGATTCGAAAACATCGAGGCGCACTTTCGGCCCTCCGCGCTGCAAGCCCACGCCAGGCGTTTTTCTTCGGCCGAGTTCGCTTGCCAAATGGCGCCGATTCTGGATGCGGGCGCCCACCAGGATGCGGCCTTGCGCCCGGCCGCTTACTCCGGCAGCGAGAACAGATAGGCCGTCAGATTCTTCTGGTCCTCGCCGGAGAGTCGGTACGGCGGCATGATGGACCCGGGAGAGAGCTTCTGCGGGTTGGCAAAGTGATCATCCACCCAGCTTCGCGTCTGGCGCCTGGCCAAGCCGTTCAAAGCAGGCCCCACCTTCATGCCTACGCCATTCACCATGTGGCATGCGGCGCAGTGCCCAGACTGGTACACTACGGCGCCGCGCACCGCGAAATCCGGCGCCTCGGCGAGCGCGCTCGCGTTTTCCGGCGTCAGCTTGAGCAGAAACGCGGCCAGCGAATTCAACTGCGCATCGCCGAGCGCCACCGGGGGCATGGCGCTGCCCGGGCGGACTGCACCGGGCTGCTTGAAGTGGCGGATCATCCAGGCCGCGTCCTTGTGGACGGCGGCGCGGGTCAGATCCGGCCCCAGCGACGATCCGGTGGAATGGCAGCCGGCGCAGTTTTCCTCGCGGAAGTAAGCGATGCCGGCCATCTCCTCCGGCGAAAGCTGGATCCAATCCGTGGGCGCCGAGTAATCCACCTGCGCCACCGCCTCGCGCGGCGTCGACATGACGGCCGCCGCGGTGAGCCCGCTCCAGCCGATGCCGGCGAGAGCCACGAAAACGATCGCCACCGTGCGGCGCGTCACCTTCACCATCTGCCCGCGATCGATGAACGGCACCGCGAAGAGCGCCAGCACTGCGAGGCCGGGCAGAATGGTGCTGCCGACGATTTCGAGCGGCCCCTCGAAGAACTTGAGCGTCTGAAACAGAAACAGGAAATACCATTCCGGACGCGGAATGTAGGTCGTATCGGTCGGGTCAGCCAGTTGCTCCAGCGGCACCTTGGCCGCCACTGCCAGCGTGAACAGGACGGCGAATGCGATGAAGATGGCGGCCGTATCTTTGAATACCTGCGCCGGGTAGAACGGCTTCTTAGGCAGAGCCTCGTCACCCGGTTGCGGCGTCACGCCGTGGCGGCGCACCAGGTATACGTGAGCGAGGATGAGTAGCATCGTCGCCGGCGGCAGCAGCAGCACGTGCACGGCATAGAACCGCGCGAACGTGACGACGCCAACACCTTTCGCGGCGCCCAGCAGCCGCGTCATGTAGGGCCCGGCGAGCGGAGCCGATGCCGCGATCTTGGTCGCCACTACCGTACCCCAGTAGGCGCGGTTGTCCCACGGCAGCAAGTAGCCGGTGAGCCCGTAAGTCAGCGTGAGCAGCAACAGCGCGACGCCTAATATCCAAGTCGTTTCACGCGGCTTTTTGTAAGCACCGAAGACGAACACCTGCACCACATGCAGCACCACCACCACGATCATCATGCTGGCGCCCCAGTGGTGCAGGCCGCGAATCAGCCGCCCGCCAGTGACCTCGGTCAGGATATAGCGCAGGCTGTTGTACGCTTCGCCCGGCGTGGGCGCGTAGTTGAACGCCAGCAGGATGCCGCTAAACGCCTGGGTGAGAAAGAGAAACAGGGCGACGCTGCCGAACACCTGGTGCCAACCGCCCGATGCCGGGATCTTCTCGTCCAGAAAATGCGCGATGGCGCCCGGCAGGCCGGTGCGGAGCTCGAGCCACGCGACCAGGTTCTCCGCCTGCCGCTTCATGCCTGCCTCTGGCTCGATGTTCGCAGGCGCCCTACCATCAACCTGCCGTTCTCCACCTTGGTTTCGTAACGGTCGAGCGGACGTGGCGCCGGCCCCGAAATCACGCTGCCATCCATCCGAAACAGCGACGAGTGGCAGGGGCACAGGAACTGCTGCCGTCCGTCATCCCAGTGATAGGCGCAACCCAGGTGAGTACACTGCGGGCCGAACGCCGTCACGCCACCGTCGGCGTGCTTCACCACCCAGGCGGTGTCTTTCTCGCTGACCACTTTCCAGGCGTCGGTACGGTTGCGGCGAAACGCCACTTCGAGCGGAGCGCCAGCGGCGAATTTGTTCAGCTCGCCGACCTCGATCCACGAGTCCGCTCGGTTCCGATTTCGGCGGTATCAGCAGATACGCAAGCGCGGGCAATCCCAGCGCAGCGGCTATCGCCGCGCCAAGGCCGAGAATCCCCGCTTGAAAAAACCCTCGACGCGAACGCCCGGCCGCTGCGGCCGGGGGAACGGATTCAAGATCTTCCATGGCGCCAGTCACCCCTCCAGTGATTGCTTTGCTCTCATCATATCCCGGCAGGCCGGTAGCAAATGTTGAGGATTTGCACCGCCCGTGTAACTTCGGTGTAAGCAGGGCACAAGGAAACACGTACCGCTGTTCGGTCTCGCCGGCGGGCTGTTCTGAGCGTGAAAATGCGACCCTTTGATCCTCATTCCGTCGCGTCCTTGCGCTATTATGGGCCATTCAGCTTAAAGGAGTGTGCGATGTCTTCTGCCTCCCGCCGCGTTCTCGTATTCCTGATTTCCCTTTTCTTTCTGGGGGCACAAGAGCCCCGCCCATCCCGATCGAACTCCCCACCGGCGGAGACGCCGGCGCAGCGAGCCGGATGCCGTTCGGCTCCTCGTCGCAGCAACCGCAAGCCTATGACAAGGTAATCACCAAAGACGCCAAGTCGAAACCCGGCGTGTTCACCGTGCACGAGGTCAAGGATAAGTACTACTACGAAATTCCCAAGACCGAGCTGAACCGCGAGTTTCTTTTCGTGACACAGATCGCGCGCACGACACTGGGCGTCGGCTACGGCGGCCAGTTCCTCGGCGAGCGCGTGGTCCGCTGGGAGCGCAATGCCAACAAGATCAATCTCCGGGAAGTCAATTACGACGTGGTGGCGGATCCCAAAACACCCATCTCACAGGCCGTGAGGGCCGCCAATAATGACGCCATCATCATGAGTTTCCCGATTGCCGCGTTCGGCAAGGAGCCCGGCAAGGACAAAGACAAGGATAAGGAAAACGCGGAGGCTCAAAAAGAGGAATCGAAAGACGATCAGCCGCCCAAAGGGCCGGCGCCCGCCGCCAAGCCTGCCGAAAAGCCGGCCAAGGAACCCGGCGCCAAAGAGCCTGCCGCCCAGGCGCCTGCCAAGGAAGCCACCGCTCAGGAAGCTGCCAAAGACGGCGCTGCAAGACCGGCGGCCGGCAAGGAAGCCGTCGCCAAGCCGCCGCGGCCTGAGGTTAAAGAGTACAAGGAGACCGGCCGCGAGCCTTCCATCATCATCGAAGTTACGCGCCTGTTCACCAGCGATGTGTTCGAGCTGAGTGCACGCCAGCGACTCAACGCCACCAACATGGACGCCAGCCGTTCGTACATCGAACGCATTTCGCCATATCCGGAAAATATCGAAGTGGAATCCACGCATACCTACTCGCGCATGGCCACGCCCCCCGGCGCGGTACGAATGGAAAATCCATTTGCCGGGATGGGCATGCGGCCGGGCAGCGCCACCGTGGTGCTGCATCACAGCATGGTGAAACTGCCCGAGCATCCCATGATGCCGCGCCTGTCCGACGAGCGCGTGGGCTACTTCACCGTGCGGCAGATGGATTACGGCCGCGACGAACAGCGCGCTCCCAAGCGCACTTACATCGCGCGCTGGCGCCTGGAGAAGAAGGACCCGAATGCGGCGCTCTCCGAACCGGTGAAGCCGATCGTGTATTACATCGATGCGGCGGCGCCTTCCAAGTGGGTGCCTTACATGATCCGCGGCGTGGAGAGCTGGAATAAAGCCTTCGAAGCGGCCGGCTTCAAGCACGCCATTATCGGTAAACCGGCTCCCACCGCGCAGGAGGATCCTGAATTCAGCCCGGAGGACGTGCGCTACTCGGTCATCCGCTGGCTGCCCTCCGCCATCGAGAACGCCATGGGACCGAGTATCTCGGACCCGCGCACAGGCGAAATCCTCAACGCGGACGTCCAGTTCTACCACAACGTCATGAACTTGCAGCGAGATTGGTACTTTCTGCAGGTAGGACCGCTCGACCCGCGGGCGCAAAAGCTGCCGCTGCCGGACGATCTGATGGGCCGCCTGATCGAGTTTGTCTGCGCGCACGAAGTCGGCCATACGCTAGGCTTCCAGCACAATATGAAGGCCAGTTCCCTGTACCCGCAAGAGAAGGTGCGCGACAAAGAGTGGGTTAAGAAAATGGGGCACACGCCGTCCATCATGGACTACGCGCGCTTCAACTACGTGGCGCAGCCCGAGGATGGCATCGACGTCGCCGATCTGGTGCCCACCGTGGGACCGTACGATGTCTGGGCGACCCGGTGGGGCTACCAGCCGATTGCAAACGCGAAGACGCCCGACGACGAAAAGAGCACGCTCGACGCATGGGCTCGCGAGCAGGATCAGACGCCGTGGTACCGCTTCTCCACGCCGGGCGCGGCCGGCTCCGATCCCGGCGATTTGACCGAAGCTGTCGGGGATGCCGACGCGCTGAAATCCACCGCGCTGGGCGTCAAAAACCTGCAACGCGTGGCCAAGATGATGCTCACCGCCACCAGCACGCAGAAGGGCGATCCCTACGAAGACCTTTCCGAGCTGTATGGCCGCATGCTCGGCCAGTGGACGCTGGAAATGAACCACGTCGTCGCGCTGGTGGGCGGGCTCGAGTCGCAGCAAAAGAACATCGGACAGCAGGGCGTCATCTTTACGCCGGTAGCCAGGACGCGCCAGGCAGGCGCCGTCGAGTTCATCAATGAGAACGCTTTTGCGACCCCGCAATGGGCGATCGATAAGGAGATCCTGCGCCGTATCGAGCCGCTCGGCGCCATCAACCGGGTGGGCAACGCGCAACGCTCCGTGCTGGGGAATTTGTTGAACAGCGCGCGCTTCGCTCGCCTGATCGAACAGGACGCGTTGGATGGGAGCGCGGCCTATCGCCCGGCGGAGTTCCTGGCCGCCGTGCGGCACGGTGTCTGGCGTGAGGTCGAGAACCCGCCGGCGTCCATCGATGCCTACCGGCGGCAACTGCAGCGCAGTTATCTCGATCTGGTCAATGCCAAGCTCAATGGACCAACCATGACGTTGCCGATTGGGTTGCCGGCCGATTTCCCCATCGCGATGTTCGCTTCGAGCGGTGACGAGAGGCCGTTCTACCGCGCCGAACTGCGCGCCTTGAGCGCGTCGATCACGGCCGCGCTCGCCCGCACCACCGACCGCACCACGCGCGTGCATCTGGAAGGCGCCCGCGACCAGATCGCCAGGATTCTCGATCCGAAGTTCAATCCGCCGCAAGGCGCGGCGGCAGGCGAGTTCCGCATCTTTGGCGACCGGTGGTCAGGGCAGGCACTGTCCGCCGCCGGCGGCGATGCGCAAGCGGGTGCCGGGTACTCTTCCAACGCCCCCTGGGAGCAGATCGGGAACTGCTGGCCTGATTACGAAATCAGGCCGTAAGCAATAACATCCCGATACCCATCGAGTGAAGCTTGGAAGTGATTGAAAATGATTGGCGGGGACGACGGGGCTCGAACCCGCGACCTCCGACGTGACAGGCCGGCGTTCTAACCAACTGAACTACGTCCCCGCTTGTGTCACGCGAGACAGTTCAATCGTAACACGCGGGGCGCGCCGGCTCCAAACCGTCCGGCGATTCCAGGCGATACACTTGTCTGGTGATGAGCAACCCTCTCGCGTACCTGCACGACCAACTCGAACAGTGGAAGAGCGAAGGCACCTACCAGCGCCTGCGCGTTCTCGAATCGGCCAGCGCAGCGGAATCCCGTTTCGATGGCAAGGACGTCATCAACCTGGCGTCTAACAATTACCTCGGCCTGACCACTCATCCGAAGTTGCTGGAGGCGGCGATCGCAGCGGTGAAGCGGTACGGGGCCGGCTCCGGCGCGGTGCGCACGATTTCCGGCACCATGTCGCTGCACCTCGAGCTTGAAGAGCGCATCGCGGCGTTCAAGAACGTCGAGGCCTGCGTGGTGTTTCAATCCGGGTTTGCCGCCAACGCGGGCACGGTGTCCGTGATCCTGGGGCCGGACGACCACATCGTCTCCGACGAATTGAATCACGCCAGCATCATCGATGGCTGCCGTCTTTCGCGGGCCAAGATCCACGTCTTCCCCCACAAGGACGTCAGCGCGGCGGAAAGCATTCTGGCTTCGCTCGACGACGCCGGCGGGAAAAAGCTGTTGATCTCCGACGGCGTTTTTTCGATGGATGGCGATATCGGCCTGCTGCCCGGCCTGGTGGCGGCGGCGGAAAAGAACGGCGCCATCATGATGGTGGACGACGCCCATTCCTCCGGCGTGCTGGGCCGCAACGGCCGCGGCACGATCGACCATTTCGGCCTCCACGGCCGGGTGGACATTCAGGTGGGAACGCTCTCGAAAGCCATCGGCGTGCTGGGCGGCTACGTCTGCGGCAGCCGCGACCTGATCGAATTCCTGTATCACCGCGCGCGGCCGTTCTTGTTTTCGACCTCGCATCCGCCGGCCGTCGCCGCCGCATGCCTGGCCGCGTTCGACGTGCTGGAGCAGGAACCGGAGCGCATCGACGCACTCTGGGCCAATGCCCGCTACTTCAAGCAGGGCCTCAAGTCGGCGGGTTTCAATACCGGGATCAGCGAGACACCCATCACCCCGGTGATGGTCGGCGAAGCTGCATTGGCGCACCGATTCTCCCGCGAGCTGTTCGCGGAAGGCGTGCTGGCGACGGGCATCGGTTTCCCCACCGTGGCCAAGGGAAAAGCGCGCGTGCGGACGATTGTGGCTTCCACGCACAGCAGAGCAGACCTGGACCGCGCGCTGGAGATTTTCGAAAAAGTCGGGAAGAGACTGGAGATCCTGTAGGATTGGCTATGCGGGAAGAAAAGCCGAGATGACTCCCGGCTCTGCCGGCTGGACAGCCGGCGCCACAGCGGCGGGCACACTACGGCCCAGAGGAGTGGAAAGAAGACAAGAGTACGTTGCGGGTGGCCGGGCTGTCGGACTTATCGCCGTGCGTATCGGCCACCCGATGGTTTAAGTAGAAACTTCGCTGTATTGGCCCGCTTTGATGGCGAGCATCTCGATGTCGATTCGTTCCTTACTCTCTGATATCCGAGCGGGCGGCAATGATAGCTATCCGTTTTCCGCCGGCGGTTATGAATCCCGAGATCCAAAGTCTTCCGTCGAGAGTCCAGCCCGAAGGGGACCCCGCATGCCTTTAAGGGGCGCCGGAAGTTCAGTACCACTTGAGTGCAACGCTTGCTGGCCAGCAAGTAAGGACTAGCAGCGGAGCCTGGCGCCACAGTCCCAATTCCAGTATGGATGGTACGTCAAGGGGTTTGGGGGCTAAGTGATTGGAAGAGTGAGGGAGATTGGTGGTGACTGGGTTACACTCCGAAGGGAGAACTGCCGGGCTTTGCCCGGCTGCGCCGATTGGCAATCGGCGCGCAGATTATCAATCTGCCCCACAGCGGGCCGGTCGGGGACCGGCCCCACCCGGTCTGTTAGTGCGCGCCGGGCCGGACGGTGATCATGACCACGCCGTGGCTGGGCACCCTGGCCGAGAAGCCGCCCTGTTGCGCGCCCAGGTCCTGGTGCGCCCAAAGATCGCGGACCGCGGCGGCGATGGAATCAGGGTAGCCGATGTCGGTCCAAGCCACGCGGATCTCGGTTTCCGAGTCGCCGCGATTGAGCAGCGCTACGGCGCGGCTGCCATCGGCCATCTGCTTCGACCAAATCTCGCGGCTGCCGTCGCTCTTCACCCTTCGTCCCTGGTAGCCGAGCGGGTCCTGGTCTACCGCAATCACTTCCTTATTGGTGAGGATGGCGCGGATCTCATCGGTCATGCTGCGGATGTCGTTGCCGGCCATCAGCGGCGCGGCCATCAGGCACCACAGGCTGAAGTGCGCGCGATATTCGGTGGAGGTCATGCCGCCGTTGCCCACTTCGAGCATGTCGGGATCGTTCCAATGTCCCGGGCCGGAGGCGAATTCGATTCCGTCCTGCAGGTCGAGAATCTGCACCACGCCATTGCCGCCCCACTTCAACTTGATGTCCCACTTGTCCTGGATGTCGCCGGTGGTCCGCCACAGGTTGCCGACGTCCTTGGCCCATAGCCACGGCTTCGACGATCCCCATTCGCAGATGCTGAACACGATCGGCCGCCCGGACTTGGCCAGCGCGTCGCGCATGAGGGAATAGGATGCGACCGAATTCTGCGTGGTGGTGTTGCACCAGTCGTACTTCAGATAGTCGACGCCCCAGGCCGCGTACTGGCGCGCATCCTGAAATTCGTAGCCGCGACCGCCGGGACGGTTCTGACACGTGCCGGTGCCGGCGTCGGAGTAGATGCCGAACTTCAGCCCCTTGGAGTGGATATAGTCGGCCAGCGCCTTCATGCCGCCCGGGAACCGCTTGGCGTCGGGCACGATGTTACCGTCTGCGTCGCGCGAAACCTGCCAGCAATCGTCGATCACCACATACTGATAACCGGCATCCTTCATGCCGGTGCTGACGATGGCGTCGGCGGCTTCGCGAATCAAGCTCTCACTCACATTGCACGCGAACTTGTTCCAACTGTTCCAGCCCATCGGCGGCGTGCGGGCCAGACCGTTATCGAGCGCGAACAGGCTGCTGCCGCCGAACATCAGGATCGAAAGGAAAAATGCTCTTCTCATCTCGCTGCCTCCATTGAGGAAAACGGGCGGGGACTGACCGCGAACCCACCCCGGACTCTTATGGTCGCACAGCGCGCGGCGCTTGGACGCACCGGGGGTGCGTGACGTAGATGCGGAGGGCTTTCCAGGTTTGGCGGGAAACGGCGGTTTCTGAACATCGGATACACGGGCAAGCTAAAGCATGCCCTACCCGAGAGATGGCTCTAAATAGGCATGGTAAGTTGACGATATTCGAGTCAGACTGAAGGAGTAAGCTCTAGATTAGAGAGAAGGCCGTTGTGCGTCTACTCAGTGCTGCATTCTCGATCCTGGCCATCGCGTCTGCATTTGGCCAGACGTACACCATCAATACCATTGCCGGCGGTGGCCTGCCGGTGAATCTTGCCGCGACATCGGCCAGTCTAGGCGAAGCCCCGGGGCTTGCGATCGATTCGGCGGGCAATGTTCTGGTTTCTCTCACCAGCTACAACATGGTGGTGCGGATCGATGCCGCGACGGGCAACCTGACGCCAATCGCGGGCAATGGGATAGCCGGATACGGTGGCGACAATGGAGCCGCCGACAGCGCGCAACTGAACGGCCCGCAAGGCATCGCCGTTGACAGCTCGGGCAATCTCTATATTGCGGACGCAGTGAACAACGTGATTCGCAAAGTTTCCAACGGCACCATCACCACCTTCGCCGGCGGCGGGACTCTGGTCTACCCTAACGGCGTTGGCGACGATGGGCCAGCCGCCGGCGGCTACTTGAGCGGCCCTTATGGAGTCGCGGTGGACTCCGCCGGCAACGTCTACATCGCGGACACTTTCAACAACCGCGTGCGCAAGGTTTCGACCAATGGGATCATCACCACGATAGCGGGAACGGGCTACGCGGGTTCCAGTGGCGACAGCGGCCCGGCGGCGAGCGCCACGGTGAACCATCCACAAGGTGTCGCGGTGGATTCCGCCGGCAATATCTACATCGCGGACACTTACAACAGCCGCGTCCGCCAAGTATCGACGGGCGGAATCATTACCACGGTGGCGGGCACGGGAACACCGGGTTCCAGCGGCGACAGCGGCCCGGCCGCAAGCGCCCAGGTGGATTACCCGCAAGGCGTCGCGGTGGACTCCGCTGGTAACCTCTACATCGCGGACACTTACAACAATCGCATCCGCCAGGTCTCGCACGGACTCATCACCACCCTCGCGGCGAAACTGAGCTTCCCAGTGGGCATCGTTGTGGACTCGACGGGCCATTTATACGCAGCGGTCATAGGCAGCGGACTGGTTTGCGAGATCGCGAATGGAACCATCACTACGATCGCGGGCGGAGCAGCCGGCGGCAATGGCCCGGCTGTCGGCGCCCAACTGAACACCCCCTACGGCGTGGCGGTCGATAGCTCGGGGAATCTGTACGTTGCGGACACAGGCAACGGGCTTCTGCGCGAAGTGTCGAACGGAGGCATCACCACCATCGCGGGCAATTTGGACCCCTTCGGCGTCGCAATGGACACTGCGGGAAATCTGTACGTCGCGAACGGAGGCAGCATCGGCAAGGTCACGGCGGGTGGGGCGATCACTACCGTGGCGGGAACCGGCATATATGGTTACAGCGGCGACAACGGCCCGGCCACGAGCGCACAGTTGAACGACGCCCTCGGCGTTGCGGTGGACAGCATCGGGAACCTGTACATCGCGGACATGTTTAATAGTCGCGTCCGCAAAGTCTCGGGCGGGATGATCACTACCGTGGCGGGTACCGGCGTGCCGGGTTACAACGGCGATAACATCCCAGCCACCGGCGCGCAACTCAGTTATCCCTCCGCCGTCGCGGTGGATAGCGCCGGCAATCTATACATCGCCGACTCCGGAAACCACTCCGTCCGTGAGGTATCGGACGGACTCATCATGACGGTGGCTGGGACCGGCCTCGGCACCAACGTTGGCGACAATCAGCCAGCAACGTACGTCTCTCTTTCCAGCGTATCGGGGGTCGCCGTTAACAGCTCGGGCAATATGTACATCACGGACTCGGCGGGCAACCGTGTGCGCAGGATTTCGGGTGGGATGAGCGAGACGATTGCCGGGAATGGCCTCGCCGCATTCAGCGGTGACGGAGGCCCGTCAGCCGGCGCACAAGTCAACGGCCCGAATAGCGTTGCCGTGGATCACAGCGGCACGGTTTACATCGCCGATAGCGGAAACGACCGAATCCGCGTTCTGTCTCCTTCCAGCGGCCCGTGCATATACGCTATCGGTGCGCCTGCGGTCACAGCGGTGGCCGCGGCCGATGGCGCCTACCTCGCTGAAAGCGTACAGACCACAGCTGGCTGTGGCTGGGCGATCGAGAACCTGCCAAGCTGGATCACGGCAGCCGGATGGATCGTCGGCACCGGCCCGGGCATGGCGATGCTCCTTGTGGCGCCCAATTCCGGCGCGGCGCGCGCGGCGGTGGTCTCCCTGGCAGGTTTGCCCCTAGTGGTGACGCAGCAAGGCGCTGGGCCGGCGCCGTCACTGATACCCGGCGGTACAGTCAACGCAGCCAGCTACACGGCCCCGGTGGCTCCCGGCAGCATCGCTTCGGTCTTTGCGAACTTCCTGCTCTCCGCGTCGGCCGGCGCGACGCAATCGCCGCTGCCCACCAGTATTTCGGGGCTTTCCCTTCAGATTAATGCTGGCACATCGGCGCCACTGTTTTTCGTTTCTAGCGGGCAAGTCAACTTCCAGGTTCCCTGGGAATTGAGCGGACAAGCGCAAACTATCCTGGCGGCTACACTGAACGGGGCGGGCAGCGCCGCGGAGGCGGTAAGTCTCGCGCCGTTCGCGCCGGGAATCTTCGCGGTGAACGGTGAGGGCTTTGGCCAAGGAGCGATACTCGACACGTCCTATCGCCTGGTCGATTCCACCAACCCGGCTACCGCGGGCAGCACTTACATCTCGATCTACTGTACCGGCCTGGGCGCGGTTACGAATCAGCCTGCGACGGGTTCACCGGCTCTCGGCGATCCGCTCTCCTGGACGACGACGATTCCAACCGTGACGATTGGCGGAGCGCCGGCGAGCGTGACTTACTACGGCCTGGCGCCCGGCTATGCGGGGCTGTACCAGGTGAACGCGCAGGTGCCTGCGGGGTCGGCGAAGGGGAGTGCGGTGCCGGTGACGATTTCGATCGGCGGGGCGGGGTCGAATGCCGTCACCATGGCGGTGCAATGAAGAGTCAGAAGACAGGAGACAGGAGACAGGAGACAGGAGTCAGAAGTCAGAAGACAGAAGTCGGAAGGCAGATTACTTCTGACTCCTGTCTTCTGACTTATGTGTCATAACGCTCCATGGTGCGCGGATTGTAGCCCCAATGGAACTCCAGTTCGTAGCCCATCGATTTCGCGAGGCCATCCAAGTCCGGGAATAGGGTCGCATAAGTGATGTTCATGCGGTATAACTCGCGCAGGGCCACCTCGCGCACCGGGTGAGAAAGAACGAACCTGGCCAGAATGTTCTCCTGGTCGGCATCACTGAGGATTTCATCGAGCGGCATGTCCAGCACGCCCGGGACGGCGAAGGTGCCCGATTGCGCGATCAGACGGCGGTTCATGGTGTGCGGTTCGCCCATCCAGATGAACCGGTGATGGCCTTTCAGAAAATAGCGCTGGAAGGCGCCTTCACGGCGCGGGTCCGTGCGCACCGACTTGCGCGCGCGGCTGCTGTCGATGCGGGCGGGGTTCAGGGCCCAAACGACTCCCTCGGCGAGCGCATGCTCGAGGGCGAAGAACGCCGCCACGTAGGGCGACCAGGTGAAATCGATCAAACGCGTCGGCGCGCCGTGGTGCTGCATCAGGGCCAGCCACTCGAAGTCGTCATCCCACTCCGGCGGGCGCGCCAGAAACTGGTGCGCCTTGCGCTTGAAGATGCGCAGAATGCGCTCCTCCTGCAGCGGCCATGCCTCCGGCGCAACGCCGAAATTCCGCAGGTAGAGAGAGAGCGAGCTGTAGAGCGGCCCGCGCTCATTGCGCTCGCCCCGAAACGCCCAATGCGAGTAAGGCGGCTTGGTGATGAGCTTCAGAAACGCTTCCCAGGATTGTAACTGGAAAACCGGGTAAGGGCGCCTGCTCCGCTTGCGGCCTGGCATGGTGTTTCTATGGTAGCGCGGTAAGAAAAGCCGAGACGACTCTCGGCTCAGCAGACTGACGGTCTGCGCCACGCTACTTGAGCGGCGTCAGCTTGTATAGACCGGAAGCGTGCGGCGCTATGTGGAAGGTGTAGCCGCCGATAGCTGGTCGATTCGGCCCGAAGTTCCCCATGAGCATATCTGCGCGCTGCCAGAGGTCACGCAGCGTGCAATCGGGAGGCATGCCGAGCGATTGCCAATCGACGTGGATGTCGATGGGAGCGTGATCGCCCACGTTGAAGACGGCGAAAAACTTCCCACCGCCGGGGGCATCGGCCGCCCAGATGACGCTGTCGCCGCCTTCGGCGAAAGCTCCGCCATGCGCGCCGGCCTGGTTCACCGCCAGCACCTCGTCATTGGTGATCAGCGACTCGGTGAATTCGTCGTTAGACGGCAGGTCGCCGCCGAACATCAGCGGCGACTGCGCGATCGACCAGAGGCTCATCAACGTGCGCTGCTCATCCCGCGTGAAGTGGGACGTGCGCGCCTCGCCGCGCTCGGCGCGAATCCCGATCCGGCCGAGCGGCAGCATGTCGGCATCGGGCCAGGCGCCGGGGTGGCCGACGGAACTCCAGATCGACATCAGGATGAAGTTCTGCCGCAGCAGCCGCCAGTCGTCCCAAAAATCGTCGGAGATGCGCCACATGTTGGCGTTCTCGCGCAGGAATTCGACGTCTTTCACCATCGCCGGTCCCGGCGAAAGGCTGAGGACGATTGGCCGGCCGGTCTTGCCGATGGCGCGGTGCAATGCAGCGATCTCTTCGCGGTGAGTCGGCCGCGCGATGTCATCCGCCTTGATGTAATCCACACCCCACTCGGCGTATAGCTTGAGCAGCGAATCGTAGTAAGCCTGCGCGCCCGGCCGGCTCATGTCGACGCCATACATGTCGCTGTTCCACGGGCAAGAGGAGTTGACATCGGCGATATCCGCGGCGTGCACCGCGGCGCCGAATACCGGCAGGTTCGCCTTCACGGCCTGCCGCGGGATTCCGCGCATGATATGAATGCCGAACCGCAGGCCCAGGCTATGAACGTAGTTAGCCAATGGCTGGAAGCCGCGGCCCTCGGCGGCGGACGGAAAGCGGGTGACTGCGGGGATGAGTCTGCCGTTCGCATCCATCTCCAGCGCGGCGTCCTGGCGGTAGCCGTGCGCCTGGGGATGCGGCTCGGACCATTGGATATCGACCACGATATACTGCCAGCCGTGCTGCTTCAGGTGTTGCGCCATGTAATCGGCATTGGCCTTCACTTCGGCTTCGGTGACGGTGGTGCCGTAACAGTCCCAACTGTTCCAGCCCATCGGCGGGCTTGCAGCCACGCCTTCGGCCGCCGCGCACAGCGCCGGTGCGGCGAGAATCAGGATAAGTGCGAGATAGGACTTCATGAAGCTCCCTTATCTTGTTACTATACAGACGCGCACGAAGACGGAAGACAGGCGACACAGACCGATCGCCTGTCCTACCAGGTCAGAAACTCGCCAGCGACACGCGCAGCAACACCGGCTCGGACCGGAAATTGAGGTTCCAATCGGTTTCGTCGCCATTCCAAATGCGCACCATTTTGAAAACGCCGTTTTCGTATGTGCCTTCCTCGACGCGCAGGAACTGGCGCTGCTTGTCCACGGCGCTGGGATGGAAGTCGACGCCGCAAGAAAGTCCGGTGACCAAGAACTGATTTTCGCCGAGTTGCGCCACCAGCGCGCGCCCGATGGGAGAGGCGTTGCCGCGCGGCTCGTGGAAGCGCACGACGCCATAGGACACCTCGGCCTTCCAGGGGCCGAAATCCATGGTTTGCTTCGCCTTGCCCTTTTCCTCCGCTACCGCTTGCAGCTTGCCTTCGAAATTCAGGCGCGCGATCTGGCGGGCGATCGGGGCAAGCAGACGGTAATCCTGTGCGATCGGCGTGAACTGCTCTTCGGTCGCGCCTTCGGCGTAGTCCAGCCCGAACGGCGAAAAACCGATGGTTCCCATGCCGAGCGCGGAAAACAGGTAGCGGGCGACGCCGGCGCTGTGGCCGGTTTCCGGAATGAACAGCGCGTTGTCGTCGCGATGATAGAGCTCCATCACCTTCAGATACTCCGCGCTGTCGTCCACATAAATGTCGGGTGCGAGTATGTCCAACGCCGGCGCGGCGACCTTCCAGATGGGAAGAACGTTGTCGGTCGGGCCGCCGCTTTCATAGGTGCCGGGAAGGCCGGGCGGGATTGCGCGCCGTAGGGCCGCGTTGGCATACAGCGGCAGCGGATAAGCCGCCTTTCCCGCGGCGGCCACTTTGCCCACATAGGTGGCCACGGACCAGGCGTGGAAATTCACTTCGGCTTCGGCGCCGAACGCTTCCTGCCAGTTAGGCGCGGGAGTGGCGGCCGGCACGTGCATGGCCGCCAGCACGTCGGCGGGAACCGGCGCTTCAAATAACTTCTGTGCCGCGGCCGAGTAGTCGCGCCGAATTTGCCACGTGCCGGCCTCGTTCTCGACCTGCACCAGCAGCACGGTGCGCTCCGCATCGGCTTCCTTGAGGTGCCGCATGAACGCGGTGAACGCGTGGATATCGGCATCGAGCGACGCCTTCGCGAATGGCGACGGAGAGTCCACCGGCCGGCCATTCTTATCCATGATGTGCTGGTACTTGTCCGGATCCAGTTTCATCCACTCCGGCGTGTAATGCTGGCTGCCGTTCTTATAGAGCCCAAACCACAGCAGAACCAGGTGAACATGATGTTGGCGGGCCTGGGCGAGGAGCGTGTCCGTGACGCTGTAGTCGAACTTTCCCGGCTGCGGCTCGAACTGTTCCCAGTACACCGGCATCTCGACGGTGTTGGCGTGCAAATACGCGATGGCCGGCCAGACCTTGGGAAGCGCGCCGGGCCACGCGCTCGAGTTGCCCACCTGCGCGCCCAGCATCAGGTACGGTGCGTCATCGACAAACAAAGCATAGCGGCCGTCCTTGTGCACCAGGCGGGGAAGTGGACGTTCCTTGGTCTGGGCGCACACCGTAGCCACGGCGGCGGACGCCGCCAGAACGGCGGCCAATCGCAAAGCTGGTTTCATGATTTCCTGTCTCCGTGTTTTGGCGCGGACGCGCGAGCGGGGCATCGCGGCGGCGCCGGCGCATTCGTGCGAGTAATAATCGACACCCGAGTCTCGATTATACGCCAGCGGGGTTGCTTAACTCCGGTTCTTTTACTCGGACCACTGCCGGGCGGGGAGAAAATAAGGCGGTCAAGCAATCCGGCACGTCATCGCGGATGCGATCGAGAGAGCCGGCGTATCCACGCCCCGATTCACGAGCAATATGGTGATGTCATCGTCATTGAACTTCGCGTCCACCAAGGACGTGAGACGAGACATCGTCCTTCCCGAACCACCAGCCAAAGCGTCACGCAAGCGGTTCTCTGCATTCTCTCCAGGAATCGAATCGGTCAATCCGTCCGTGAATAGGAGGAGGGCGCCACCCGGGCAGAGAACAGTCGTAAGCGCTTCATACTCCGCGTCGGGAAACAGTCCAAGCGGAACGCCGGTGGCTTCGAGCGCCGTTGCCGAGTCCCGGCCGAACACAAGGGGCGAGTTGTGGCCGGCATTTACGTAAGTCAATTCTCCCGAGTCGCGGTTCAGCAAGATAAAGACCCCTGTTGCAAAGCGCTCGCTGGGCGTATATTGACTCAGGTGCCGGTTAATCTGCCGGGCGAGCGTCAGGGGATTCGCTTCAACACTCGCGATGCTTCTCACCAGAGCCTGTATATTTGCCGCCAACAGAGCCGCCGGCATCCCTTTCCCGGACACATCGGCAACCGCGAACAGCGTTCGGTTTCCCGGAAGATCGATCACGTCGAAGTAGTCGCCGCCAACTTCGCGAAGAGGCTTGTAAAAGGTCTCCACTACATAGCCTGGTGACTCCGGCAACTTCTGGGGGATGAGCGTCTGCTGGATCTGCCGTGCGGCGATCTGGTCGGCTTCCAATTCGGTCTTGCGGATAAACTCCGCAGTCAGCACTCGATTCATTAGCGCGAGGCCGAGGAAGTAAACTACCATCAAACATGGGCACAAAAATATCGCTTCCTCCGGGCTCATGGGCCATCTCAATGACCGCATGCAGAGGAAAACGATGGCGGATATCTGGAGCAGCATAGCGGCCCATATGATGAGGCGTTTGGACCTCGGCATCTCGCGACTCCAGGTGTAGACGCTATACACGCGCTTGCGGCCAAGCGGGCCGGCAAATCTGTTGCGCACAGCCTGCCGGATTTCGGATCGCATTGCCCGAGTCTAGCAAGAGGAGCAGGCCGAGTGAAGAGGAGGCTTGGCTTCACGCGGAAGGTAAGATCGCAGCAGAGGCGGCGGATGCCGCCACTCGAAGCTCCAACCTCCCACAACGGAATATGTGGCCCGCGGCTCAAGGTCACTTTCCGGTGAGCCTGCACGAGCGGGCCGGACTCAGGACTACCCTCGATAGCGGTACTTGCTATCGTTAGGTCTGCGGGGGGATCGACAGCATCATGAGATCGATGATCCTGGTAGTGAGCTGCGTGGCCGCGACCTGCGTATGCGGCTACGGCCAGGCACCGGATGCGCCGCGATTCGAGGTAGCCTCGATGAAACTGTCATCGTCTGCGCGGCGCATGTGCAGTGGCGGCCCCGGCACGGCCAGCCCGGGTATTTGGAGGTGCTCAAGCGTGCCCCTCGCTTTTTTGATTAACCAGGCGTACGGCTTCGAGGCGTATCAGTTCTCTCCGAGTAATAGCTGCTGTCAAGCCCAATTCGACGTTACGGCCAGAGTGCCGGAGGGGACCACCAAAGGGCAATTCCAGCGGATGCTACAGAATTTGCTAGCCGAAAGCCTCAAGCTAACGATCCACCACGAGCAAAGGGAAATGGCCATCTTCGAGCTGACCGTAGGGAACAAGGGGCCGAAAATGAAGGAGACGGCGCCGGATGCTTCGTTGGCTCCCGAAGACCCGTGGGCGATGCCGGAGTTCAGCATAGGCAAGGACGGCTGCCCTGTGTTTCCGACAGGTCGCGGTGGCCTGATGGGGTTGGATGGGTGCTATCGCTGGATCGGATTCAGTCTCTCGATGCGCGAGATCGTCAAGACCTTGTCGTTACACCTGGGCCGGAAGGTCGTCGACTCAACCGGCCTCAAGGGGAAGTACGACATAGACATGACTTGGAGCGTCGATGTGGCTTGGCGTATGGAGATGCTGGAAAAGGCGGGCCTGTTGGAGCAGATCGGAGAAGAGCCCGACGGACATAACGGCCCGACCCTCATGCACGCTGTCCGGAATCAACTCGGCCTGGAGTTGACTCCGAAGAAAGGTCCGGGCGACATTGTGGTTGTCGACCACTTTGAGAAGGTCCCGATCGAGAATTAGCGTGGATGTGCCGGCTCGGCTCAAGGCTTGCCGTTAGGGACGGGAGAGGAACGGCCTAAGTTGGCCCTCACGGGCGTCTGTCCCGCCGTCCTCAGTCTTCGTCGTGCTGCGCGGACAGGCGGGTTACTACCGACAGATCCTCCAGCGTGGTGACATCGCCGGCGACGGTGTTGTTGGTAACGATTTCGCGCAGGAGACGGCGCATGATCTTGCCGCTGCGGGTCTTGGGGAGCGCGTCGGTGAAGCGGATCTGCTCCGGTTTGGCGAAGCCGCCGATTTCGTGCGCTATCCATTTGCGCAGTTCTTCGCCCAGCTCGTGGTGGTCCCAATTGCCCTTCTTCAGTGTGACGAAACACGCTACCGCCTGGCCGGTGATCTCGTGCGGCTTGCCCACCACGGCGGCTTCCGCCACCGCGGGATGCCGCACCAGCGCCGATTCGATCTCCATCGTGCTCAGCCGGTGACCGCTGACGTTCATTACGTCGTCCACGCGGCCGAGGATCCAGTAGTATCCGTCTTCATCGCGCCGCGCCGCGTCGCCGGTCATGTAAACGCCCTCGATGCGTTCCCAATACTGCTGCCGGTAGCGGTCCGGGTCGCCCCACAGGGTGCGCGCGATGCTGGGCCACGGCCGCTTGATGACGAGGAAGCCCTCCGCGTTATCGCCGACCGGCTTGCCCATCAGGTCGACCACATCGCACAGAATGCCCGGTTGCGGCAGCGATCCCGAGCCGGGTTTGAGCGGCACCGCGCCCGGCATGGCGGAGATCATGATGGCGCCGGTCTCGGTCTGCCACCAGGTGTCGACGATGGGACAGCGTTCTTTCCCGATCACTTTGTAATACCATTCCCACGCCGCCGGATTGATCGGCTCACCGACCGAACCGAGCAGGCGCAGGCTCGACATGTCGTGCGCGTTGGGCCACTGATCGCCCTGCCGGATGAAGGAGCGGATGGCGGTGGGCGAGGTATAGAAAATGTTGACGCGATACTTTTCGATCAGGCGCCAGAAGCGGTCGGGCTGCGGGAAATCGGGCGCGCCTTCGTACATCACGGTGGTGGCGCCGGCCGAAAGCGGGCCGTAGACGATGTAGCTGTGGCCGGTGACCCAGCCGATATCGGCCGTGCACCAATAGGTGTCTTCGTCGCGCAGATCGAAGACCCACTTCATGGTCGCGGTTACCTGCAGGAGGTAGCCGGCGGTAGTATGCACGATGCCCTTCGGCTTGCCGGTGGTCCCCGAGGTGTACAGCACGTAGAGCGGATGCTCGCTATCGAGCTCCTCGGCGGCGCAGACTTCGCTGACGCCCTGGTCGAGATCGTGCCACCAGTGGTCGCGACCGTCTTTCATGGCGATGGCGCTGCCGGTGCGCTGGAGCACGATTACGTTCTGGACGCTGGGGCAATCGGTGAGCGCTTCATCCACCGCATCCTTGAGGCGCACTTCCTTGCCGCGCCGCCAGGCGCCATCGCCGGTGATCACCACCTGCGCTTCGAGGTCCTGAATGCGCGCTTTCAGTGCCTCCGCCGAGAAGCCGCCGAACACCACGCTGTGAGTTACGCCCAGCCGCGCGCAGGCCAACAGCGCGACGGGCAGCTCCGGCACCATGCCCATATAGATGACGGCGCGGTCGCCCGCTTTGAGGCCGCGGCCCTTCAGCACGTTGGCGAAGCGGCACACCAGCCGGTGCAGTTCCTGGTAGGAGATCTGCCGCTGGTCGCCCGGCTCGCCCTCCCAGAGGATGGCCACCTTGTTCTTGCGATGCGTCGCCAGATGCCGGTCCAGGCAGTTGTAGCTCGCGTTGGTCTTGCCGCCAACGAACCACTTGGCGAACGGCGGATGCCACTCAAACACGTGCGACCACTTCTCGAACCAGAAGAGCTCTTTCTCCGCCAGTTCGCCCCAGAATTCTTCGGGCTTTTCCGCGGCCTTCCGATAGAGTGCCCGGTATTCGTCCATGCCTTGCACATAGGCGCGACTGGCAAACTCACTGCTTGGTGGGTAAACGTTAGCTGGCGCCATGCCAGAGATATTATCAGAAACGGCATTTCCCCCGGTGGCGCACGCACTCGTGGGTGCGCCACGGCCGTTACCTGGGCTGGAACTTGAAATCGGAAATCGCGATCTCGTCGTTTCCCTGGATCAGGAATCCGAATTTCCCCTGGGTGAAGTCGCGGCCCGGTTCGGAAAAGGAATCGAGGCCTTTCCAGTCTTCGCCCCCGCGCACCTTCTGCAACAGGCGATCCGCCGTCACATCGATCTGAATGGTGAACGTCTTCTGGTTGCCCAGATTGTGCGGCGTCTTGGGTACCCGCTCGAGCCGCTGGCCGTCCTTAACCACCCAGGCCCTGAAATTCTTCCGGTCGATCTCGAAGAGCAGATAGTTCTTGGGGTCAAGATATTGCAGACACCAGCGAATCGCGCCAGCGCGGAACACGCCGCCGCCTTTGACCAGTTCCACCGTGAAGGTGAGGACGCCCTTGGGCGGCGGCTTAAAGGGAACGAATCCGCCACCCTTGTGGACCCAATTGTCGCCGTCCTTGGTCCAGCTCTGCGCGTCCTCGAACAGCACCATCGCGTTTGCCACCACGGGTGGAGGCGCCGCCCGCTCGCGAGTTAGGGTGAAGTCTACTTCCCGGCTTTCGCCGGCGGTCAGTTGAACGCGGGTTATCGATTCGTTGAATCCCGGCGCACTCGCCGTAAATACGTAAGCCCCCGCGGGCAACTCGATCTGGTTCCCTCGAACTTCGCGCGACTCCGTCTCGTCGCCGCGGCGGTAAGTAACGATCATCGATGCGGGGTTACGGGTGGCGATCCGGATGGTGCCGTTGGCTGTAGCCAGCACGACCTCCGCGCCCGTCAGCACGACAGCCTGCCCCGCCTGGAAGGATCGCTGCAACCGCTTCGGCAGGTGCTGTTCGCGCCGCAACTCGATGGTGTGGTCGCCCGGTTGGATTTCGCTAATGCCGAATAACCCGTCCGGCCCCACGGTGCCGGCGATCTTCTGATCGACCAGGACCTCGGTGCCGGCCAACGCGCCGTGGATTTGCAGCGAGCCGAATTGCGGCTGTGGTCTCAGGTTGAACTGCAGGCGCACTTCCGCGCCTTTTTTCACGTCGGCGGTTTGCTCGGGCTCGTCCAGAAAGCCGCTCTTGGCCACCCGCACCGCGACCTTACCGAGGACCGGGACGCGCAACTGGCCGTGAGAAGTGAGCCGGCGGTACTCCTTGCCGTTCAGAAACACGCGCACGCCGTCCTGGCCGGCCGAGACAATCAGCGTGCCGGCATTGACGTCCGTTTTCAGGAACGCGGTCAGCGTGGGTGCTGCGCCGAAGCTTTCGCTCATGTTGCGCTGATCCTTGCCCTCGCCCACCACGACCTCATTCACGCCCGGCCGAAAGCCGGCGAGGTCGGTCCCGGCCGGACTGGCATCGCCTTGCGGCTGGCCGTTGACCGCGAGCTTCCAGGGACCCGCATTGGTCACGACGCGCGCTTGCCTCCCGAAGCTAGACACCAGCACCGCGACCATGTTCCGCGCGTTTACGGGGCCGGTCACGGCCGGCAGCCGCGCATCCGCGATCTCAAACGAGAAAGAGGCGTCGCCATTCTGCCCGGTGACTTTCATGGTGTGCGCGCCCGGAGCCACCTTGTCGAGCACCAATTGACCTTCCTGCAAATCGACCGGGGGCCGATCATCCACCACGACCTTGCCCTGCTCCAGATCGGTCAGCAGGCGAACCGATAGTGCCTGCGGCTGAAGCGTCAGGCTGACCGAGACGGGCTTGAGCGCCCTGACCGAGATGGTGCCTACGGCGGGTTCGAAGCCGTCCAGAGATGCGGAGATCTGGTAGGTGCCCGGCGCCAACGCCAGCTTGCAGTTGGATGTGCAGGTAGCCGGGTTGCCGGCGCCAGCCGCGGACTTTTCCGCCACCGCGCTCACGGATGCGCCCGGGGGAGTGGTCGTAATGTCGATCTGCACGGCCGCCCGGTTGCGCGCCGCAATGTCCGCGTTGCGCTTGCGAGTTTGATGCACCACCAGGAAAACGACTAGCAGAACAATCAGCAGACCGGCGACCGGCGCAATCACCAGCGGGCGTTTCCAATTGAACGGAGGGCGCGGCGGCGCAGGCGGTCGCGCAGGCGGCTGGGGCGGTTTTTCGGGCGTTGCCGGCAAAAGGGGCGGAGCCGAGTCGAATAAAGGGGATGACAGCGGCAACGGCGCAGGCACCACTGGCGCTGCCGATGAAGTGGCCGGTGCAGGCGGCACGGCGTCCAGGAAAGGAGATGGCGACGGAGGCGGTTGCGCGGCCCGCTTTGGGGGCGAAGGCGGCTGGGGCGGATTCTCGGGCGCCACCGGGAATGGCGGAGGAGGCAGTGGCGGCGGAGTAAAGTCGAATAAAGGGGATGGTAGCGGCTCCGGCGCGGGCGCCACCGGCGGTCTGGGTGAGGCGGCCGCTGCGGGCGGCGGGGTATCCGGGACAGAAACTGGCGGAGGAACCGGTTGCGCTACCGGCACGGCAGGCGGAGGCGGAGCGGGAGGCGTCACACCGAGAGCCAGCGGAGGCTGATCCGCGGAGCCGTGCGAAGGGTATGACAGCGCCAACAACGTCGCCGCAGGCATCACCGGCGCGGCGGGTGAGGCGGCCGGTGCCGGCCCCACGGTATCCGCGAAGTAAGCTGGCGGCGCAGGCGGTTCAGGCTGAGCCGACGCGCCTGCAAATAACGGGAACAGAGGAAATTCCGGCGACGGCCCCGCTGTAATTATCTCGGGCAGTTCGGGTGGGGCGACCGGTTCTGGTGGCAGGGGTGGCGCGACCGGTTCCGGCGGCGCGGTCTCCAGAACAGGAGTTGCAGGAGGAGCCGGCTGCGTTTCCGGCATCGCGGACGGAGGCGGAGCAGGAGCCTGTGGCGGATTCTCGGGCGTCAGCGCGAGTGCGGACGGAGGCGGCTGCGGCGGAGGCGGGGAGATCCCCTGTTGTTTGAGCAACGTGCCACGCGCCATCAGACGCTGCTTCACCTCATTTCCAGTGAACTGCACGTCGAAATCGCCAGGGAAAGCCTGGATGATTTCATTCAGCCGGAAATAGATCGGCTTCAGCGCTGCCAGTTCAGTGGCTAACTCGATCTGTTCGTCGAGTTTCTTGAGTTCCTGATAAGAATCGATGTTTTCCACGCCCACGTTGCCAATCGTACACCTTCCGAGGGATCAGGTCCTATACTGACGATGGTCAAACTGCCCGTCTTTACCGGAGTTTACCGGCATCGGGGCTCACCGGGCAGCAAGAAACGGTTTCCGATTTGATATCCGGATCGCAAGAATCTGCACCGACGGGAAGTCTTTCGCACGTAAGTGCTTATTTCTGCAAGGATTGCGGCGCAAACTCGGGCTACCAATCAGGTCGTCGGCTGGGCTGGTGATCGGCGATTGCAGCATGGATACCAACCGCAACTGGCTGGGCGCGGGCGATAACGTGATTTCGGACCCCCAGGTGCGTAATTGAATCGCGGTGTCTGCGAGTGCCATTCAGCACTATCGGCAGCCTCGGCATACGGGCGTCGTTCTGCCCGTGGGAAGGCGCTGGCGGCTTGCCTGGAGCGCCCTTCCGGGCGGCGGGCGTCCTGTGATCCCACCCTTGGGAGCCCGATCACAAACAGTGCACTTCGTTGTTCTGGTGCGCCGCGCGGGGGCACCGGTGGAGCGGCTGATCGAGGCGGCGCCTCTCCAGTGGGGGATAGAGCGGCTGGCGTAGGTATTATTGGAACCGGGCCACGCGTAGGGCAGTATCCACATCGCAAGCAGAGCGGCAAGCAGGCTCTTCATGCCCCTCATATCGGCCCCAGGGACAAAATGCTTTATGCTCCCGGCCTTTTGCCGTTCACTGAAACAATAATGACCAGGAAAGCCGAGAGGAATCTCGGCTCAGCAAGCTCGACCGTCTGCGGCACTGCACTGGAAAGTATGAGGCTAATCAATACGTTCCAGCACCACGGCGGTCGAATCGAAGTCGCCGCGTAAGTTTACATTCAGGCCGGCTTCCATCAGGTAGGCGCCGCTGAGCTGGGGCTGCTTCTCGACCAGCTTGCCATCGATCGATTCGATGCGGTACATGGCGCGCGGATCGAGTCCGCGCAGACGGACAGTGGCCACGGGGGTGTTGTACTGTTGCGAGTGGCGGAAGGCGAAGAGGACGGCCTGCCTGCCGCCGGGGCCGACATATTGGTTGGCCGTCAAATCGCCGGTGCGCGGGGAGAACAGGCGATACAGATCGCCGTTCTGCACGGTGGCGCGGATACGTTTGTCCAGCGCCACCATCTTGCCGGCCAGAGCGAAGTCCTCGTCGGTCCACTTATTGAGATTGCTGCCGATGCCCAGCGCGCCTTGCATCGCCGCCAGGAAGCGATAGGAGAGGGATACGGCGCGCCCGTTGACCCAATTAGGGCTGTCGGTGACCCACGCCGACATGATCCGCGCCGTGTGCGCCTGCGAGAAGCCTTCCTGGATGCGCAGGCGGTCGAAAGCATCGGTGTTGTCGGACGCCCAGACTTCGTCTACACGCCGCAGAATCTCCAGGTCGATGCGGCCGCCGCCCCCGGAGCAGGATTCGATTTCGAGGCGCGGATGTTTGGCGCGCAGGCGATCGATGATCTGGTACAGGTTGCGGACGTAAGCCACCCAGAGCTTGCGCTCCTCGGCGGGACCGGCCTCGGGCCATCCGGGCTCGGAGAAGGGCCGGTTCATATCCCACTTCAAGTAACGCAGGGACGAGTCCGTGGCCAGCTTGTCGAGAACGCCGAAGATATACTCGCGCACGTCGTCGCGCGCCAGGTTGAGGACCATCTGGGTGCGGAGCTCGCTGCGCGGGCGGTCGTCGAAGTGGATCACCCAGTCGGGATGGCTGCGGTATAGGTCGCTATCGGCGTTGACCATTTCGGGTTCCACCCAGAGGCCGAAATCCATGCCGAGACCGTGGACATAATCGATCAGCGGTTTCAGACCGTTGGGAAACTTCTTGGGATTGACCACCCAATCGCCGAGTCCGGCGCGGTCGTTGTTGCGCGCGCCGAACCAGCCGTCATCCATGACGAACAGCTCGACTCCCAGCGTGGCGGCCTTGGCGGCGAGGGCTTTCTGGCCGGCTTCATTGACGTCGAATTCGGTGGCTTCCCAGGAATTGTAGAGCACCGGGCGAAGCCGCGCGGATGCGCCGCCGGGCAAAATCTGCTCGCGTTCGAAGCGGTGCAACAGCCGCGAGGCGCCGCCATAACCGCCGGCCGAGAAGCCGCCGTAGAATGCGGGTGTTTCGAGCGTCTCGCCGGGTTTCAGGGGATAGGCGAAATCGAAGGAGTTGAATCCGCCGGTGACGCGGACCTGGCGGTAGGGAGTCTGCTCGACGGTGATGCGCCAGTTGCCGCTCCAGCCGAGCGCGCCGAACCAGACGCGGCCGGATTCTTCGCTGGCGTCGCCCTGATCCACCGCGAACCACGGGTTGAAGCCGTGGCTGGTGTGACCTTTGCGGCTTTCGAGCACCTTCATGCCTTCGTGGATCGGCTCGCGCACGAGCTGCGTTTCGGCGGCCCAGCGGCCGTTGAGGTAGCTGAGCTGATAACCGGTTCCGGCCGGCATGTACCAGGTAGCGGATTGCGCGCTCTCGATGGTCAGCGTGTGCGCCGTCGAATTGCGCACCGTGGCGGAACGCCGGATGATGCCGTACTCGGGGTAGACCCGGTAGTGCAGGGTCACCTCGATGGGGTCGCGGATATCTTTGAGGGAGATGTCGAGATCGTTGTCCGCGATGCGGTGGGAGACATATTGCAGCACCAGGTCGCGGTCGCCGTCTTCGCGCACGATCTTGAGCGCCGGTTCGTAGTAGCGCGTGCCGCCCCATCCGGGGAACTCCTCGTTCTCCATCATTTGCCGCGGGTCGAAGCTCGATAGCTCGCGGGCCGGCGCGAGGGCCGGCAGGTCGGCCAGGTTCCACAAAGGGGCGCCCCAGTAAATGTGTCGCAGGGAACGGTCGGGGGCAATTCCCAGGGCGTAGGAATTCTGGCTGGTGGTGAGCAGGAAGACCTGGCGATCTTCGGCGAATCGAATGGACTGGGCGAAGAGCGGACAGGCCAGGAGCAAGAGGATCGGCAGGCGGCGCATAGCGTTTTTCAGTATAGCGGCAGGCGGCGTGCGATCGGCCGGGAGTCCCAGCGCTTCGATCATTAGCTTTAGTAACCAGAAACTCGCTATCCATCAAGAACCCAAAAAATACATGATGAATTCCGCGCGTATAAAAACTTCCAGGTAATAACTGCGCCTGACTGGTGCTAATGGTTCATAACGTCCGGCATCACAGGCGAAGCGCTGTTTTGCAATGGAAATGCAATAGTGACGGCTATGACATCGCGTGGGATTGAATTGCCGCAAGACTTGATGGAACTCCGGAAGGCGACGGGCCTCTCGCTAGTCCAGATTGCGATTGCAACCAAGATCAGACTGCGTTATCTGGAAGCCATCGAACGCGGTGCGTTCCAGGAGTTGCCGGGTGGCGTCTACACCGAAAGCTACATTCGGCAATACGCGCGGGCCGTGGGCGATGCCGATAACGCCCTGTTGGGCTACTACCGCAATGTTTTCGCGCCGCAGACAGCGCAACTGGTCGCGCAGCCTGCGCCCGAGTCGTGGATGGATCACTTTCGAGACGTCATAACTTTCGCGCTTGGCTTGACGCCGGACGCCCCGTTGCGCGTGGAAAAACGCCGGGCCGCTTGAGGGCGCGCTAAGTGCCCGGCTGGCAGCCTGAGGAGCCTGCGGCATGGACGCGGTCTCCTCGGCGCTGGCCGTCGCCTGGCACCCGATCGGCAATCGAGGTTCGAGTGGACAGTAAACGTCAGTTCCAGAATCGCAGCCGTGGCCACACCTGGGCCAGCGGCCATTTCAACCCGCGGGCAATCACGATCGGAATAGTGCTCCCACGTCATGGAGTACGGATGCTCCACGCGCGGACCGTACTCGACACTGCGAAACGCCGCTTCGAGCTGCTTCCGATGGTCGCTCGTGTTGAGGACCGCGTCGTTGAGCCCCAGCACCAGCATTACGTCGCCCGTGTACTGGCGCGGCCCCCAGTAGAAGTAGGTTTGGTTCGGACAGATGGCCTTCGGCAATCCGTAGCGCGGGCCAAAGAAGTCGATGGCGCTTGCTTCCCCGTAATTGGCGGCGAAGATCGCGGCGCGGCTTTGCTCCTCGGGCGGCAAGGCGTGGTAGACGGCAGCCACCGTCCGCACCATCTCCTCCCATCCAAACATGTCGCCGAAGCTCTCTTGCAGGCGGCCGGACTCGGAGACATAGTCGCGGGGCGGCTGGATGCGGAGGGCCTGCTGGTAGCGCACCAACTCGTCGGGCGCCAGCAGCGGCAGCGCCAGCGGCGCCGTAGTCAGTGCCACCACGACCAACAGGGACACCAGGCGGTGCGCACCCACCGGCTGCCGGTCCGCCGCTCCCAGAACACGCCTCCCGCTGCGAACAGCATGGGGTAGGCCGGCGCCATGTAGTAGGTCTTGCCGTGCAGCGCGATCATCGTAGCCAGCAGCGCCAGAAAGGCCCAGCCGAGCGCGCGATAGCGCTTTGCCGCAGCGTCTCGCAACAGGAACCAAAGACCCGCCACCCAGACCAGTATGCTCGGCGGCAGCATCACCAGCACCTGGCGTCCCAAAAAGGCCAGCGCCGAGAGCTGGACGTTCTTGCTCCGGCTGCTGCGCAAGTCCACGAGCGTCGCCCAGTCGTGGCGCGCCTGCCAGATCAGATTCGGCAGGAACAGTAGCAGGGCAATGGCACCGGCGATCCACATCCAGCGATTCAGCAGGAGACGCCGCTCGCCGCTCACTAGCAGCCCCGCCACCAAAGCGGCGCCGAAGAAGAGCATCGAGTGCTTGTTCTCTAGGCCCACTCCGGCCAGCACGCCCAGCCAGACAAGCAGTTGTGGCCGGCCGCGGTTGATGGCCAGCAGAAGCACCCAGGCGCAACCCATCCAGAACAGCGGCTCGAACGCGTTCATGGTGAAAATGGTGTCGATTCCCAGGTACATCGGGGCGATCAACACGCAAAGACAGGCGAGCGAAGTCGCAAAGCGGCCACCGCCCAGCTCGCGGACAATCAGCCCGGTAAGCAGAATCATGCAGCCCGCCGCCAGCGCGGGCAGCAAGCGGATGGCGTGCAGGGAGTCGCCGAGCAGGGTGCGAGTCAGGTGCGCAACCAGAGCGATCAGCGGAGCATGATCGACGTAGCCCCAGGCGAGGTGATCGCCGCAGGCCAAGTAGTATAGTTCGTCACGAAAGTAACCGTAGGAGCCATTGGTAAGTACATGAACTGCCACGCCAGTAGTAGCGCAAAGGGCCGCGATCAGCGTTCCTGCGTATCGATCTGGCACGGTATTTGAAACGGCCGCCGACGGCTGCGCCTGATCAGCCAAGACTGGCCTCCTTCCTGCCGCGTGTCACAACGCTCAAACGACAGAAGTGTCTGAGATGTTCCCATGATCGCGCCACGAGAGTGCTCGGGATAAGAGCGGATGCCGCGAGCGCCATTCCCGCGGGTATGATAGACCGTATGGCGCTCACCTGGCTGGTAGTGGGGATCGGCGATATTTCAACCAAGCGGGTTCTGCCCGCGATTCTGGCTTCGCCGAACAGCCGCCTGGCCGGAATCGTGACGCGCGACCCGGCCAAAGCCGCGCCGTATGGGGTCCCCAGTTGGGAGAGTCTGGAAACTGCCCTGGCGGCCTGCCCGGCCGAAGCGGTCTACATCGCGACGCCGGTTTTCGTCCATGCCGCGCAGACCATCGCCGCCCTGCGCGCCGGCCGGCACGTGTTGTGCGAGAAGCCGATGGCCCTGGATTACCGGCAAGCCGTGACCATGCAGCAGGCCGCCGAAGAAACCGGGCGGACGCTGGGCATTTCCTATTACCGGCGCATGTATCCGAAGGTGGAGCGGGCGCGCGAACTGGTCGCCGGCGGCGCCATCGGCCGTCCGGTTTTCGCCGAGGCCACGTCTCACGATTGGTTCTACCCGGCGGGCGCGGCGCGGGAGTGGCTGCTCGACCCGGCGAAGGCCGGCGGCGGCCCTCTGTACGACATCGCCTGCCATCGCATCGACCTGATGAATTATCTGTTTGGCCGGCCGGTGCGGGCCACTGGATACCGCTCCACGCTGGTGCACCCCATCGCCGTGGAAGACAATGCCACAGTCCTCATCGAACACGCTTCGGGGCTGCGCGCCATGGTGGATGTGCGCTGGCACTCGCGGGTGCCGCGCGACGAGTTCCGCATTCGAGGCACCGAAGGCGAGATGGATCTGACGCCGCTGAACTCGCCGGCGCTCCAGTATCCCGGAGGCGCCGAAGAAGTGCCGGCCGCCGCCAACCTGCATTACCCCTGTGTCGAGGATTTTGCCTGCGCGGTATTGGAAGGCCGCCAGCCGCGTTCGACCGGCGCCACCGCGCTCGAAACCGAGTGGGTGATGGAGCAGGTGCAGGCAAGACCATAAATCCGGCGTGCCGGTGCGTGAGGTGTCAGTCGCCGCGCAGATCGGCGGCAATCTGATCGGCGATAAGCCGTAAGGCTGCCAGAATCTCCGCCCGATGATCGGAGTCCCGCTCTCGCGCCTTAGGCAAGGAGAGGCTGACCGCCGCGCCCACGTCGCCGGCGGAGCCGAAGATGGGCACGGCGAAGCAGTGGCCGTCGGACACGGATTCCTCCAGGTCGGTGGCGAAGCGTTGCTCCCGCGCGCGCTCGAATTCCCGTTCCAGCCCCGCGCGATCCGTGATCGTCTGGTCCGTAAACCGGTACATCCCGTAACTCCGCAACAGCTTTTCGCGCCGCTCTTCGGTTTGAAACGCGGTAATCACCTTGCCGAGCGAGCTGGCGTTTGGCGGCAGAATGTGGCCGACAATGTTGCTCATGCGGATTTGTTGGGGGCTCTCCACCACGGCGATCACTTCGATCCGGTTATCGAACAGCGCCGCCAAGCTGCACGTCTCGCGCATCTGTTGGCTCAGGTGTTGCAGCCGGGGAATTGCCGCGCGCCGCAACCGCGCCACGGTTTGCGTGGAAACCACCGCGTGCACACCGGGCGCCAGAGCGTACTTGCCCCCCTCGCTGGCGGCGAGGCAGCCGGACGCCTCCAAGGTTCGCAGGAGCCGGAAGGCGGATGTTTTCGATAGTTGCAGACGCTGCGCCACCTCGTTCAACGCCATCGGCCCATTGCCCGCCTGAAGGACTTCCAGCGTTTCCAGCGCCTTGGCTACCGCGCGCGAGAAGTATTGATCTTTACGGCGACTGCCGTTCGCCGGCTCCACTGCCTTAGGCCGCGCGCGACGCACGCCGTGGATGGGCCTCCTGGTTTTTGTGGGCATATTTCATGATAACGGAAGTTGCGCGGCTCGGATCGCAGACCGTTTTTCATGACATCGTTTCATAATATTTGATTCAGTTGCGGATAGTGCTACAATTGCCTCTTATTTTGAAACATCGGCACGCCCCGAGGGAGTGCAGTCCATGGAAGGCCGATTCTATGTACTGGAAGCGAACGGCCGGATTCGTCGCGTGCCTTAAGGAGGCAGAAATGTCCGTTTGGTCATGTCGTCGATGGTGTTTGCTGTTGCTGGTGGGGTGTCTGCCGGCGATGGCACAGGAATTCCGGGCCGAAATCACCGGGATTGTG
>CAWJLI010000161.1:0-5793 GCA_963843095.1 Bryobacterales bacterium | reverse complement strand
ACGATTTCACCGTGGAGTACCCGCCGCTGCACGAAATCGCCTCCAGCCACAACCGGTACATACAGGCGGTGGATACATTCCTCACCTACCTCGCCCCGCAACCGCACCGCCAGACCTTCCTCAAGCCGTTCATGAAGGATGCGGAATTCTGCTCGGCGTGCCACAAGGTGCATCTGGACGTGCCCGTGAATGAGTACCGCTGGTTCCGCGGCTTCGACGATTACGACAACTGGCAGGCCAGCGGCATTTCCGGGCAGGGCGCGCGCTCGTTCTACTACCCCGATAAGTCGATGGCCTGCGCCGACTGCCACATGCCGCTGGTGGCCTCGCGCGACCCCGGCAACCTGCGATGGCAAGGTGCATTCCCATCGCTTCGCCGCCGCTAATACCGCCGTCGCCTACGCAAACCAGGACGTCAGCCAGTTGGAAGCCACCAAGAAGTTTCTCCAATCGGGATTCATCACCGTAGATATATTCGCGGTCTCGCCGGTTGAAGACGCTAAGGGCGAGCCAGCCATGCTGCCGCCGCGCCGATAACCCGGTCGCAGCCAACACCACTTTCGCCGTGGGCGAGGAATCCGAACAGTCCGCCCCTGCGTTGATCCGGGAAGTGGGCAAGATTGCGGCGCCCATTGACGCCGCGGGCGCGGTGCTCGAACCCGGCAAAACCGCGCGCGTGGACGTGGTGGTCCGAACCCGGAAGATCGGCCACTTCTTCCCGGCCGGCACCGTGGATGCCTTCGACGTGTGGCTGGAACTGCAGGCCCGCGATGCCGATGGCCGCGTCATCTTCTGGAGCGGCAACGTGGCGGACAACGGCAAGGGGCCGGTCGATCCGGGCGCGCATTTCTACCGGTCGTATCAGCTCGACGCCGAATTCGAACCCCATCGACAAGCGCAACGCCTGGCAGGCGCGCAGCGTCCTCTACGTGCATCTGATTCCGCCTGGCGCGGCGGATACGGTTCACTACCGCGTCTCGGTTCCCAAGGGTGCGCGCGGTCCCGATCAGTTTCACGGCGCGCTTGAATTACCGCAAGTTCTCCTGGTATTACACCCAGTTCTCTTACGCCGGCCAGCCCAAGCCGGGCCAGGATCCGGCGTTGCTGGGCCTGGATCACAACGGCCTCGAATATCAGTTCCTGCGAACCTCGATTCCGGCCGACGTTTCGGGCGCCATTCGCGACCGCATCCCGGATCTCCCCATCGTCACCCTCGCCGAAGCGCACGCCACTATCCCGCTGGGCCAGCCCACCTGGACGCCCGTGGCTCGCAAGCAGGATCGCGAGCGCTGGAACGATTGGGGCATCGGCTTGCTGTTGCAGGGCGATCTGAAGGGCGCCGAATATGCGTTTCAAAAGGTGACCGAAGCCGAGCCCGGATATGCCGATGGCTGGCTGAACGTGGCGCGGGCGCTGATTCAGGAAGGCGAGACCGATGCCGCCAAGCCGTATGTGGAGAAGGCGATGGCGATCGATTCCCAGCTTGGCCGCATCTGGTTTTTCAAAGCCGCGGCCCGGCGCGCCGATGGCGATTACGATGGCGCGCTCCAATCGCTCGAAGTGGTGCGCTCGAAATATCCGCGCGACCGTGTGGTGCTGAACCAGATCGCGCGCATCCAGTTTCTCAAACGCCAGTACGCCGCCGCCGTCGCGACATTGCGGCAGGTGTGCGCCGTGGATCCGGAAGACGTGCAGATGCACTACACGCTGATGCTGTGTTACCGCGGTCTGGGCGACGCCGCCGGCGCAGCGCGGGAAGAGGCGTTATTCCGCCGCTTCAAGGCGGACGAATCGTCGCAGGCCATCACCGAAAAAGCCCGCAGGCGAAGCCCCGAAGACAATAACGAGCGCCAGCCGATCCACGACCACGAAAGCGCCGTCAAACCCGAGCTGCCATGAAACCGAACGTTCTCATCCCCGCCGCGGCGGGCCTTCTCGCGCTGGCCGCGGCGTGCGTCATGACCTCGGCCGCGGCGCCGGATCATCCGGCGGTTGTCTTCACGGATGTCACTGCGCAGGCCGGCATCCACTTCACCCACAACGCCGGCCGCAGCGGCAAGAAGTACCTGCCGGAAACGCTGGGCGCGGGCGTGGCTTTTTTCGATGCCGATGGCGACGGCTGGCCGGATATTCTGTTCGTCAACGGCAAGGACTTCACACCGCGCGGCCGTCGCACCACTGCGGCGCTCTACCGCAACAATCGCAATGGCACTTTCACCGACGTCACCGCCGGCAGCGGTCTCGACATCGAGATCTACGGCATGGGTGTGGCCATCGGCGATTACGACAATGACGGCCGCGATGACGTCTACATCACCGCGCTCGATGGCGACCACCTCTTTCACAACGAGGGCAATTTCAAGTTTCGCGACGTCACCAAAGCCTCCGGCATTCAAAACGCAAACTTCGGCACCAGCGCCGCCTGGCTGGACTACGACCGCGACGGCAAGCTCGACTTATTCGTCGCCAACTATGTGCAGTGGACCGAGAAGGGCGATTTGAAATGTTCGCTCGATGGCTCTGCGAAGTCGTATTGCACGCCGGAATCCTACAAAGGCACGAGCTCGCGTCTGTATCATAACCTGGGCGGCGGGCGCTTCGAGGACGTGACCGAGCGCGCCGGTCTGGGCGACCCGACCAGTAAGTCGCTGGGCGTGACCATCCTCGACTATAACAACGACGGATGGCCCGATATCTTCGTCGCCAACGACACCCAGCCCAACAAACTCTACCGCAACCTGGGCAACGGCACATTCAAGGAGGAAGGCATGACTGCCGGTGTGGCTTACGGCGAGGACGGCGTGGCCCGCGGTGCGATGGGCGCCGACGCGGGCGATTACGATCGCTCCGGCCGCCCGCATCTGCTGGTCGGCAACTTCTCCAACCAGATGCTGGGCCTGTACCACAACGAAGGCAACGGCCTGTTCGTCGATGAAGCTCCCTCCTCCACGGTGGGCCGCGCCAGCCTGCTTTCGCTCAGTTTCGGCGTCTTCTTCTTCGACTACGATCTGGATGGCTACCCCGACATTTTCGCCGCCAATGGCCACATCGAAGATGAGATCGGCCGCGTGCAGCCCAAGGTGAGTTACCGCGAGCTGCCGCTTCTGTTCCGCAATTTGGGTAACCACAGGTTCGAAAACGTAAGTGGCCAGTTAGGCCCTGGTTTCTCCCAGCCGATGGTGGCGCGCGGCGCCGCTTATGCCGATTACGATCACGATGGCGATCTCGATCTGCTGATCTCGACCAACAACGGTCCCGCCCACTTGCTGCGCAACGATGGCGGCAATCGCAACCACTGGCTGTGCGTACGCCTCGCCGGGACTAAGTCCAACCGCGACGGCATCGGCGCCGTGGTGCGCGTGGAAAGCGCCGGCGGCAAGCAGTGGAACATGGTGCGCAGCGGCTCCAGTTACTGCTCGCAAAGCGACCTTGCCCTCACCTTCGGCCTCGGCAAAGACTCGACCGCCAATCTGGAAATCGACTGGCCCAGCGGCGCCCGGCAGAGTTTCCAAAACGTCGCCGCCAACCAGCGCCTGTGGATCGACGAAAGCAAAGGCCTCACACAAATGAAATAGCCGGGACAGGGAAGCCTTCGGCGGCCCGAAGGCGGCCGGTCGCTTGACACTTCTCTTCCCCGCCCCCTACGCTAAAGACGTATGGAAGGGCAGCTTACACCCGATCAAGCATGTCCCGCACCCGAACGCAGTTGAACCGAGGTGCCGCCGGTTCTACAATGAATAAGCTAGTCCATGTGCGCCCGTAGCTCAGTTGGATAGAGCGTTTGCCTCCGGAGCAAAAGGTCGGTGGTTCGAATCCACTCGGGCGTACCATAAATCCTTCAAAATCAATATCGGCGCTGGCGGACGGTCGGACTACCCCACCAAATACCCCACCAAAACGAAACGGTTCTTGAGTTTTCACTGGATTCTCCCCGCCTCGATGGGCTTCGGTTCTGAGTCGACAGCCTTGCAGATTTCCGCGTCCATGCCCTCCACCGCCGCGCGCACGCTCTCCGGAATTTCGCGCATATACCAGCCGGTCATTTCCAGTTTCGAATGCCGCAACTGCGCCTGCGCGTCTCTTGGCGATCCGTATCGTTGAAATTGCGTTGCGAACGTGCGGCGCAGAGCCCGGTACGTCATGTCGCGGATGCCGGCCTTCGCCGCGATCGGCTTCAGGACGCGTTTCAGGTAGTTGCCAATGCGGTAAGGCGTTCCAGTCTCAGTTGGGAACAACAAGTCGTTCGGTGCCAGCACGCGATTCTCATGGTACGGGTCAGCCATGTTCCGGATGCTCATCCAGGTCGTGATTCCCTTGTACAGATCCTCGCTGATCGAAACGTACGCATTCGAGCTCTTGGTCTTCGTCTCGCCAATGCGGTCGGCGCCTTTCTCCGTTTCCTTCAAAGCTTCATCGATCCTCAGCAGCGCGGGCTCGACGTCATCGACACGCAGCGCAAACAGCTCGCCGGGTCGGAGTCCACACACATAGAAGATTCGGACGATCAGATGCTCGCGAAGCGACACCGCGCGAGCGGCAGACAGCAACTGCCGCATCTCGTCGAATCCGTAAGCGCGCTTCGTGGGCTTCCTCAGCTTTGCGCCTGGCAGCTCGACCCTCGCAGCCGGGTTCACCGGAATGATGCGCTCACCGACCGCGTACTCCAGGGCCGCGGCTACATAGGTTCGCGTCTTCTTCACGGAGGAATACGAATAGCCCGCATCCGCCATGTTGTTCAGCATTTGCTGAATCGGGTCGGGCGTCAATTCGATGACGCGTCTGGACCCGATCATTTCAAGAACACTGGGACGGCGCGCCTTGGGCCGCTTTCCGTCCTTTGGCGGGGCGGTTTCGAAAACGCTCACCACCGCCTTTCGGGTTGCGCTCGACCAGCTTGATTCTTTCAGGGTTCGATAGCGCTGCCAAAGACCGCCCAACGTGGGATTCACTGGTATGGCGGCTGAAGTTATCGGTTTGACGACCACCGACACCAGACCACGTTCCCTGAGGATGATCTTCCGCAATTCGTCCATGGCCTCGTTCTTCGACATCTCGGCACATGGGCCCAGGATTCGCGAGCGGCGGAGGCGCTTCTCTGTCCCGTCCTCCATCCTTACGTAGACATTGAAGTAGCCTTCCCACATCCGCTGGATTTTGCCGACCTTCTTTACCCAGCCTCGTTCGTCTCTGCGGCGTGGCATCCTTCTACCGATCTTCAGAAAGTCTATCATGCTGCACCCATCCGGACTGCGTTCCGGACCTGCTCCTCGATCCAGACTTCGATGTCCTGCTCACGAAAGCGAATGTGCCCGCCCAGACGGACATGAGGAAGAAGAGGATTGCGATCACGGAGATGGCTATAGACCCAGTTCTCCGACACCCCCAACTTCTTGGCAACATCCTTTATCGTCATCAACTCCATCGCAGCCCCCAAATGACCGCACCGCCCGCACCCAGTTACCCTCGTCATCAAAGGCCCTACATCACAGCTCCCACCTCTTGTCCATCAGAGGGACCGAACTGCCGGTCAAAGTTCTGGGTCCAAGCCTCGCGGGCAAATTCTGCAACGACTAACCAGAGATCGAGAATCGGATCGGGGACCCTATTCAACGCGGTACTCAACGCAACTCCCTGCTGCTGTGCGATAAATGCAGCGCACATCTTTCGCCCGAGCTGTTGGTGATAATCTGACTTTCGAAGTTCTGCCATGGATTTCATGCTAGACAACCCCCATATCTGTTGGATCGGTCTGGCTGTTCCGCCGCAAGTTGGCCTAGCCGCGAATGCCAGCTT
>CAWJLI010000160.1:0-35360 GCA_963843095.1 Bryobacterales bacterium | reverse complement strand
ACCAATTGCTGGCCGAGGCGCACCAGGTGCGCATCGATGGCGGCACACCAGCGGAAGAACCAATTGCCCTGGCCGTTCCTGGCCTCCCAGCGGTCCAATCACATCAGCGGCAAGCTGTCGAGTCCACCGACGATTGGAAGCGTTCGAGAAGGAAAACATTCGCCCCGAGCTGTTTACCCTAAGGCGCGTGCAGCGCCTGTAAAATCGGCCTGTGCCGGAACATAAGATGAACCTCCGTATCGTGCACCCACGCCAGAACCAGCGCGCCCCTCGCGCGTTGTATCCTGAAACCTGAGGAGCGGCGATCACGAACATGGCAAGTCGAGGAGCAAGCGGGCGAACCAGAGTCCGGACACCAATCCGGCGGGCAAGCGCATGTCTTCTGCGTGAAGTTCCAGCGCGAAATGGAGGGTTTGGACGAAGTGCCGTTCGACGGCCATCCGTTGGGCCGGAAGATTTACGACAACGTGTCCAAGCAGGCCTGGAAAATGTGGGTCGAGCACATGAAGATGCTCATGAACGAGTACCGGCTCAACCTGGGCACGCAGCAGGCGCAGGAGTTTCTGATCCAACAAATGGACAACTACTTTTTTGGCGAAGGCGCCGCGCTGCCCGCCGATTTCGTGCCGCCCGGGTCCGGGCACTGAGGGCGGGTTCCGTAGCGGCAATAGTAGCCGACAGCAATTGAATCTGCGGCGCCTGCGAGCGAGGTGCGGGCGCACCGCGCGTGACCGTGCTCGCGCCCGGTTGCGCCGATTGACCGGGGGACCCTCTGGGTCGCGCGCAGGGTGTCAACCTGCCCCACAGAGCACATTCGGATGGAAGGCCTCACGCACACGGTGGTTACGGGGGGAGATCTCGCCGGCCTCGATGCTCTGCTCGCCCACCTGCCCAACCTGCCGGCGGTATTCGCGCTCTGGCCGGCTGAGGGCGAGCCGTACCTGTCGAAAACCGGCATGTTGCGCCGCCGCCTGTTGCGCCTGCTCGCCGCGCGCGAGCGCCCTTCCCGCATGCTCAACTTGCGGCAGACCGTGCACCGCATCGAGTATCAGATCACCGGCTCGGCCTTCGAATCGGCGGTGGTCCTGTACCGGCAGGCGCGGCGCCTTTTCCCGGATCGCTACCTGAAGCTGCTCAAGCTGCGCATGCCGCCGTACCTGAAAATCGTGCTGCAAAACCAGTACCCGCGCAGCCTGATTGCGGCGCACCTTTCGCGCACGCCGGGATTGTACTTCGGGCCGTTCCGCTCGCGGGCGTCGGCGGAGCGGTTTGAGTCGCAGTTCCTGGATCTGTTCCAAATGCGCCGCTGTCAGGAGGACCTGGCGCCTTCCCCGCAACACCCCGGCTGCATCTATGGCGAAATGAACCTGTGCCTGCGGCCCTGCCAGCAGGTGGTGGGGCCGGCCGAGTACCGGCACGAAGTGGATCGCGTACTCGAATTCCTGCGCAGCGACGGCCAGTCGCTGGTGGGCGCGATCGCTCATTCCCGCGACCGGATGAGCGAGCAGATGCAGTTCGAAGAGGCTGCCCGCCAGCATAAACGCCTGGAGAAAATTCAGGACGTCCTGAAGCTGCGCGACGAGCTGGCGCGCGATATCGATCGCCTGCACGGCGTGGCCATCCTGCCTTCCGCCGCGCCCTCGGCCGTCGAGTTGTGGTTCGTGGCCGGCGGCCATCTGCAACCCGCCGCGCGGTTGGGGTTCGAAGTGGAAGAGGGGAAGCCGGTGTCGCTCGACCAGAAACTGCGCGACCTGCTGGCCACGCTCGAGCCGCGGCAGTGGAGCATGCGGGAACGGCAGGAATCGCTGGCGCTGATCGCGCGGTGGTATTACTCCACCTGGCGCGACGGCGAATGGCTGCCCTTCGAAGACTTTTCCGCGATTCCCTATCGCAAACTGGTCAACGCGATTTCGCGCGTGGCGCACGGTGTTACAGGCGGGCCGCAGTAAGATTGAGCCGACCGTCCGTCCGGCCGCTCCCTGTGGTCGCCGCTCCGGTAGGAATTGAAAACCACGCTCATGGGGGGAATCGCGGCTCTGCAGGCTCGGCAGCCCGCGCCACGGCGCTCGGTTTGGTTGAGCATCATTGCGCCGCAACCCTCCGGATTAGGTCGCCATACACAATACCGCGGCCCTGCGTGCCGATGTAAACGCGGCCGTAGATTCGCGGGTCGCCGGTGATGGTGCCGAGCGCGCCGAACTGGTGAGCGTTGTCGTTGATGCGGACCCAGGAAGCGCCCGCATCGTCAGAGCGGAAAATCCCGTACATGCCGTTCACCGTTCCAACCACGTAGACGGCCGGGGAGGTGGCGCCCGGAGCCGCCACGCCGAAACCGACCAGCGGAGCGCTGTCAATAGTAGCGAGCCTGGTGAAGCTGGCGCCGGAGTCGGTCGAGTGGTAGAGACCGGTCGAGGTTGGCAGCCAGAGATCGCCTTCGTGGCCCGCGACGGCTTTCGGATAGGCCTCCGCCGTCCATCCAGGAGACCCGATGTCTTGCGGCAATCCGGTGGTCGCCGCCCCGAACGAGATGCCGCCATCGACGCTGACGAACACCGAGCCGGAGGACGGGTCGTATCCATAGAATTTGTTCGGGTTCACTCGATCCGAGAAGACTCGCAGACCAACGGGCGCGCCGGCCGAGGAGTGAAAGGTGGCGCCCTGGTCGCGCGAGTAAGCCGGTAGGGTGTCTCCCGCCGCCCAGATCACGGTGGCGCCATCGGCGGAGACAGCGACGGAGGCGACGTAGCCGTCCGCGGTGGGACCGAGACCGGCGCCGGGCGGCGTGGCCGCAAACTGCGTCCAGGTTGCACCGCCGTCGGTCGACCACGCGCCGGCGGTGTGCGCGACGTAATCCAGCAGGCCGACCCGAGCCATCAAGGCGGAGTTCGACTCGGCAAAGTCCAGCGACGCGACTTCGATCATGTACGGATTCTGAAACGGCACCGGAGAAACATTGAAATCGTCGTGGCGGAAGCCGCCGTCGTCCGCCATCGCGCTGAGCAGGTGAGCGCCGGATGGCGGGCTGACGACCTGGTGAATCACCGTTTCCTCGATTCCGTTCGCGCCCACATACCAGTGGGTGGGTTGCAGAGAATCCATGTTGGTCAGATCGTTGGTGGTCCATACCGAGTTACCGGCATCATAAAGGGCGTGGTTGGAATCGAACGGATCGATTTCGATCGAAGCGTTCCACACCCCAAAGGTCACCTGGTAGTTCAAAAACGGCGACAGGGAGGTGTCGCGCACGGAATATTCCTGCAGGCTCGTCCAGGTTGCGCCGCCGTCGGTGCTGCGGAAGAAGTCGTCCTCGGGCCACCAGCGATTCCAGGTGCCCACCATGACTGTTCCGTTGCGCTGGGCGTCCACACCGACCGCGCAATAGCCGTACCACAAGTTAATCTGCGTGTCGGGCGGGGTGATATTGGTCCAGATTCCATCATTGGTGTTGAGCTTGTAGACCGCGCCGTTGCTGATGCTGGAGAGCCCCGCCGAGTTGGCGTAGGTCACGTACAGCAGGCCGTCGGGACCGAGCGCGCAGCGCATGGGCCGCAGCGTCTCGCCATCGGGAAGAGTGGTGGGCTGGCCGGGCACCTGCCGCCAAGTCGCGCCGCCGTCGGTGGAGCGATAGATGCCGCCAGTGTAAGAGCCAGCATAAACGGTGCCGCTGTGCCGCGGGTCGAACTTGACGAAGACCACGCCCACCAGATCGGGAGAAGCAGTGATGGGAAAGTTCGCCATCTGGCTCCAGGTTGAGCCGTAGTCCTCGCTGACCCATAGCCCGTTCTCATGTGTGCCGAGGTAAAGCTGGTTGGGCTGGAAGGGATTGACCGCGAGGCGCTCACCGGTCTGCTGGCCATAAACGAGGTCATTTCCGCCGAGCTTGAACGGCAGATTGACACGATCAAAACTACGGCCCTGATTCCTGGAAACGAGAATCGCTCCATTGATTGTGAGCCAGGATTCGATGTACATGCCCGCAGCGAGGTAGAGGCGCTCCGGGTCGGCCGGGTCGAGGGCGATGCTCTCGATCCCCATCAGGCTCCAATCCGCATCCGTGCCACCGAGCCAGTCGGTCAGCGGAATCCACAGCGAGGTGGCCGCGTTCCAGCGGTAGGCACCGCCGACGTCGGCGCGGATGTACATCAGCCCGGGCTCCGTGGGATGCGTGTAGATGCCAGGCATCACGCCGCCGTCGACGATCTTTACGCTTTGCCAGTGGTAAGCGGAAGGCGGCGGGACGTCGGGAAACCGCATCTCACCGGCGGCGGCCATGGCCGGTGTGCCACCGGTAAGAACGCAGCAGCAGCCCCAACCGGCTGCCACGCAAGACAGCATCGACACGCAAATGCTACGTGCCGGTCGATCCAGCATGCGGGTACCTGCCCCATTTAGCATTATGGCAAAGCGCCAAAGTCGAGGCGGAGTTCAGGTCGGCTTCTTGTGATGAAAGATTCCCTTGATATCGGGCCAGTATTCGCGCGCGAGATTGCTCACCGCGAAGGTCCCCATGCCGGTGCTGCCCCATTCCACAATCGAGGCGGCCGTGCGGTATTCGCGCGGGCTCCAGAGCGTGGCGATGCCCCAACTGCCGTAGGCATTGGCGGCCAGCGACCACGCGAACGTGCGCGAACCATCCTGGCGGCGCGCCGCGACGGTCTCAGTGATCACGTGCGCGGTTCGCCGGAAAAAGTTGCCCTGCCCCATTCGGCGGTAGCGCGTGTCCTCGTAGTGAATGGCCTTTACGGTTTCTTCCAGTCCCACGCCAATCACGTACTGCCCGTAGAGCGATGCGATCCGTTTTTCGAAGCCGTGGCGATCCTTGCCCCATTCATCGGGCCAGTTGTCCACCTGCTCCACCACGGCTGCCGGCAGAGTCGAGGTGAACGCGCGCACGCTGTACAGCCGCTTCACGAAAGTGCGGAAAGAATGCGGCTGCACGGGGTAATCCGGATCGGCCTGCGTGACGGCGGGCAGAGCCGCCGGTGCGCTCGGAACAGCGATTGGCGCCGCCGGCAGCTCCTGCGCGCGGCAATAGACCGTGGCGAGAGCGGCGGCAAGCAGGAGCGGGGCAGGTTTGGGCAAGTCGAGTCCTTCTCAATGGCGACTTAAGGCGCTGCCCCGGCATGGCGGCCGCGCGGAAGGCCGAATCTCTAGTGTATTACGGAATACAGAGTGGCATGGCGGTACGGCAGGCATGCAGTTGGCAGGTCGGGGACCTGCCCCACTTTGAGTTGTAAACTCTCCGTTGGTATTGATCGAAGGTGCCGGGTCGTGATAGGCTAGAGCCGACGTGGAATGATTTAGGGCGTTTGTTGGCCCGGCTAATTGCAACCACGGAAAAAAATGCTAAAGGCGATTCGGTCTGTTCGAAAACATGACCCTGGCGCCCCTGGCTCCAGGGCTTTTTTGTTTTTGGACTGTCCCCATCGCTGGATGTGAAGGGAGAAGTTACCCATGAGCGTCTGGCTGAATCCGGCACGGTCCGGCTTCAACTTATCTACTAGCGAAGGCGAGCTGCTGGCGGTGTCCATCCGGGTGGAACCGCGCCGCCTGGAAGCTCTACTCGAAGCGCTGGCCCTGGTGCCGTTCCCCATCAACCCGGAGATTCATCATGGCGTTGAGACGGTGGTCGAGTTTCCGGCTTACCGGGACCGGGTCGCCGAGGTCGAGCGCGTGCTGGAAACCTGCGGCTTTGCGCCCCAGAGCCTGCACTCGACGACGATGCTTGAGGAGATCCACGCAGCGGCGGGCAGGGTGCAGTAGGGGGGCAATTTACCCGGGCCTCAACTTGACGTGGTGGGCGCGCTCGATGGCTCTCGATCCGGCCGGAAGAACGTACGAACCCGCTTCGTATTCAGCCACCAAATTAGGAACGCACCGAACAGTGCGTGGATCCCCAACATCGGTTTTGGCATAACGTTGGGCTCATTCCACGGCAGCACGTCCTGAATGGCGACTATTGATGAGAGAATCGCCAGAATCCTCGCCCAGTTGGCGCCGAGCCAATACTGCCAAAGAAGGAAGTAGGCTAACGCAAGGCCCAGGGTGCTCACCACAATTGGCGCGATGGTGTTGTTGCCGCTCCAGTGGAAACGGGCATACCAAACGGCATCATACAATGCGGCGAAGAGCGCGGTTGCGGTGAGACCTCGTGGCCTCGTCATGGGTTCTATTCTCCCACCCTACAGCTCCGCCAGCACTTCGGCGGCGTGGCCTTTGGCTTTCACCTTGGCGTAGATCTTTTCGATTTTGCCGTCGGGGCCGATGACGAAGGTGCTGCGCACGATCCCCATCACTTTCTTGCCGTACATGTTCTTCTCCTGCCAGACGCCGTAGGCCTGGGCCGCGGCTTTTTCTTCGTCGGCCAGCAGCTCGAAGGGCAGATCGAACTTGTCTTTGAATTTGGCTTGCGCGGTTGGCTTGTCGGGCGAAACGCCCACCACCGACGCGCCCTTCTTCTCGAATTTCTTGATGCCGTCGCGGAACTCGCAGGCTTCGATGGTGCAGCCGGGCGTATCGGCCCTGGGATAGAAATACAGCACCACACGTTTGCCCTTGAGCGCGGACAACTTGAATTCCGCGCCGCTATCCGTGCGCAGCGCGATCTCGGGAGCTTTGTCGCCGACTTTCAACATGTTTCACCCCAGTTTCTGCTTCAACAACTCCGTCACCACGGCCACGCTGGCCTGCCCGCGCGTGGCCTTCATCACCTGGCCCACCAGGTAGTTCATCACGGTGGTTTTGCCGCCGCGATACTGCTCGACCTGCTTGGGGCTGGCCGCGATCACGTCCGCGATCACCTTTTCGAGCGCGCCCGTGTCGCTGATTTGCCTTAAGCCTTCCCGTTCGATGATCGCCGCCGCGGTCACGCCAGCCGAAAACATCTTGGCGAAAACTTCCTTGGCCAGCTTGCCGGAAAGCTCACCGGCGACAATCAGCCTGGCCAATGCACCCAAGTTTTCCGCGCTCACCGGCGAATCGCCGATCTCCTTGCCCTCGGCCTTGAGCGCGCCCGCGAGGTCGCCCATCACCCAATTCGCGGCGGTCTTGGGATCGCCGGAAACGCGCGCCACGGTTTCATAGTAGTCGCTCAACGCGCGCGTCTGCGTGAGCACGCCGGCATCGTATTCGCGCAGGCCATATTCGTCCGTGAAGCGCGCCCGCCGTGCGGCAGGCAATTCCGGCATGCCGGCTTGGACCTCCGCCAGCCAGGCCTCTCCAATCCGCAGCGGCACCAGATCGGGCTCCGGGAAATAGCGGTAATCGTGGGCGTGTTCCTTGCTGCGCATGCCTGCCGTCTCGCCCAGATCCGGATCGTAAGCCCTAGTTTCCTGCTGCACCGTGCCACCGCTCTCGATCACCGCAACCTGGCGCGCGATTTCGTAATCCAGGGCCTCTTTCAAAAAGCGAAACGAATTCAGGTTCTTGATCTCCGCCTTGGTGCCCAGCTTCTCCGCCCCGCGCAGCCGCACCGATACGTTGGCGTCGCAGCGCAGGTGGCCCTTCTCCATGTCGCAGCTCGAGACTTCGATGAACTGGAGGGCCTGTTTGACCTCGGCCAGGTACGCGTAGGCTTCCTCCGAGCTGCGCATGTCCGGCTCGCTGACGATCTCGATCAATGGCGTACCGCTGCGGTTCAGATCCACGTAGGAGGACCGGCCCGAATCTTTGAAGCCCTCGTGCATGCTCTTGCCGGCGTCGTCCTCCATGTGGACGCGCGTCACGCCGATGCGTTTGCACTCGCCGCCGACCTCGATATCCACGTAGCCGCCCTCGGAAAACGGTTCGTCGTATTGCGAGATCTGGTAGCCCTTGGGCAGATCCGGGTAAAAGTAGTTTTTGCGCGCGAAACGCGAGACCGGGCGGATGCGGCAGTTGAGCGCCAGCGCGCCCTTAATCGCCAGTTCCACGGCATGCCGGCTCAGCACCGGCAACGCGCCGGGCAGGCCCAGGCACACCGGGCACACGTTGGTGTTCGGCGGCTCGCCGAAACTGGTCGGGCAGCCGCAAAAAATCTTGGTCGCGGTGGCGAGCTGGACGTGGACTTCCAGCCCAATAACCGCTTCATAGCGCGCAATCGCGCCCGGGCTCGCTAGCATGATTTCCTTACATTATAGTGGCCGTGCGTGTCGCGAAACGGTGCGAGCGATTCCGGGCGTTCGGCCTATCGAAGCGAAATCACAACGTACGAAGGTGTATGCACCCCTCCCACGGCCGCCACCAGCGGCACGTCGCCCGTGCCTAGGGCCGCCGGAACCGTCAGATTGATCTGGTCAAGACCGGCGCCGGATAAGCCCGCCCACATCGGGATGACACTCACGTTGTTGATGAGAAGGTTCACCGTGTTGGCGGTCGCATTGGCGCCGGCAAACGCCTGCCCGGCCTCGACCACAGAGCTCGTTGGTCCAAACCCGGTGCCGAACAGTTCGACGATGTCGCCGGCTTTCGCGGCAACCGTCCTATAGCCAAGCGATGTTCCGGTCGGGCCGATAATGTCGTAGCTGTCACTGCCGCTGCCGTAGGCGCCAGATCCGTCCGACCTGAGAATGATGCCGGCCACGTGTTTGCTGTCGAACAGGAAGAATGAGGGAGCGAATTGAGCCAGCATGACGCTGGCTGTCGCACTCCCGCCGGCGGTCGTCACCACCACGGGCACAGCGCCGGTTGCCGTGTCATCCGGGGCTTGCAGGTTGATCTGTCCGGGGCTGACGTACGAGAGATAGGCAGCTTTCCCGTCGATCATTACGCTGGTGCCACCGAGGGAGTGGGGGAAGTTTCCGGTCCAGGTTGCCACCACACTGGCCAGATTCGTGCCGTAAATCGACACCCATTCGCCGGGCTGGATGGTTCCCACCGTGCTGTCGACCGGAACGATGCCGCCCGGGGTGATCGATGGCGCGGGCGGGTTCGCGGTCATGTCCAGCTTCGCCACAAACGCGTTGGGACCGCCGTTCGTGGAGTGATTCGTCGTCTGGAAGGCCCCCGCGGTTACCGGAAAGTCAGTGGAGAAGGCAGCGCCGGCTATGTACGCATTGCCGGAGTTGTCTATTGTCACCCCGCTCGCACTGTCGCCGTATTGAGGGGCGACGCTCCCGCCCAGATACGTCGAGTAGACCAGCGCCGACCCGGCCGGGTTCAACTCTACGACAAATGCGCTGGCGCGAGCCACGGAGTTATTGGTCGTCTGGAACGCCCCTTGCGTCAGGGGAAAGTCGGTGGACGTGGCCCATCCCGCGATGTACGCATTGCCGGAACCGTCCAGGGCCAGCCCATTCGAACCATCGCTTCCGCTTCCGCCCAGGTACGTGGAGTAGACCAGGGCTCCGCCGGTCGGGTTCAGCTTGGTGACAAATGCATTGCTGCCAGCCCCAGAGTGATTGGTCGTCTGGAAGGCGCCCGGCGTCACGGGGAAGTCGGTAGACCCAGCCGCTCCTGTGATATACGCATTGCCGGAGCCGTCCACTGCCAACCCGCTCGCACTGTCGCCGTAATAGGAGTAGCCACTCCCGCCCAGATAGGTGGAGTAGACCAGCGCCGTACCCGCCGGGTTTAGCTTCGTGACAAACGCATTGGGACGGTTGTACGGAGGTGCAAGACCATCGGGACCATAGGGGACAGTGGCACGATTGGTTGTCTGGAAGGCCCCCGCGGTAACGGGAAAATCCGTGGATACGGCATAACCGGTTACGTATGCATTCCCGGCGCTGTCCACCGCTAACCCAGTCGCGCCGTCCCCATCCCATATTTGGGGACCGAACGAAAACACGATGCGTCCGCTTCCACCCAGATAGGTGGAATAGACCAGCGCGCTGCCGGCCGGGTTGAGCTTAGTTACGAAGGCATTGGAGGCTTCGCCCGCATTGTTCCCCGTTTGGAAGGCCCCCGCGGTAACCGGAAAACCGGAGTAGGTTACGCCAGCTATGTATGCATTACCCATGCTGTCTACGGCCAGAGCCGTTGCGCTGTCGCCGCCCAGGTATGATGAGGCGCCGCCAAGGTACGTGGAGTAAACCAGCGCGCTTCCGGTGGGGTTAAGCTTGGCGACGAATGCGGGGGTTCCCGGGTTGTTCGTCTGGAAGGCTCCGGGGGTCACCGGAAAGTCGGCGACGGTGCCGCCGCCGACATACGCATTGCCGGAGCCATCCACAGCCACCGCATTCGCGTATGACGCGCCGCCGCTCCCGGCCAGGTAGGTGGAGTAGACCAGCGCGGTACCGGCTGGGTTTAGCTTGGTGACGAACGCGGCCTCGCAATAAGAGCAGGCATCATACGTTGGCTGGAGGGCGCCCTGGGTCACAGGAAAGTCGGCGGAGAAGATACCGCCCACCACGTATGCGTTTCCCTCCGCATCTACGGCGATGGCAGTGGCGGAATCGCCGTTTGTCGTCGGCGCTTCCGCTTCCCCCCAGATACGTCGAATACACCAGCACCGGATCGATCACCAGCGGCTTCGCGCGGTCATATCTTCCCAACCGGAAGCCGACGGTGTGCTTGGCCAGCATCGCGAAGTTACCCTCGACCGGCTTCCGCTGCCCATCGACCAACTGGTACACAACCGGCTTGTGGAAGGTCATCGCTCCGCCTGCGGCCGTAACCACCAGATCCCCATCCGCGCCCAGCCGCAGCCCCTTGGCCCCGGCAAACTGGAGCCGAATCGGCTTTGGATCGCCGCCTGGGGCGACGACGAAATCGTATTCGAGCTGGCACTGGTTGCCGTAATAGACCAGGTCCACGCCCGGATAGACGCCGCGGTAGCGCACCTTGGCGTAAGTGGGGACGCCGGTGTGCCATTTGGCCGGATCGTTGCCGATGAAGTAGTTGGCCGTCCCCGGCAACCGCTCCTCGCCCGCCGGAGCCGCCGCCGCGCCGCTGGCGCCGGCCAGCCGCATCCGCACCACGTCTGCTTCTTGTTCACAGCCAGTCTCGCCGCGCCGAGATCTCTCGAAAGAAGCCGCCTCTCCGCCGCCTGCCGCCGACTGCCCGGCGCAATCGCCCTTGCGCAGCGCCAGCACCGCCTCCTGGCCCGTCAGGTACAGTCCATAGCCGCTGCCCCGCGAAAGAAACTTTACGCGCTTGTCAGCCTGCCCCGTGTTGGCCTCGAAGCTCAGCGGAAGCTTCCCGTAATTCTCGACAAGCTGCGCCTTTTGCTCAGGCGAGGTTTCGGAGATTGGGATTCCGTACGCGCCGGGGCAGAGATGATGCCGCTTTGTCCGCTCGCCTGAGAGCAAATGCCCAAGTAATAGAGCACTATATAGATGGAGAGCCGCTTCATTTCATGCCTCCTCAACGACGAAATTCTCGATCCTACCGCGCTCGAACCGTCGCGGCGATCAAGCTCATATCAGGAGCCATTCACCGTTTCTCCTTCGGCCTCCGCTTCAGCTCCGCGGAAGCGAATCCGGCGGCCCGAGCCGTCCCTGCAGTTCTCGGATAAAGCTCTCGAGCGCCTGGCGTTGCGCGGCCTGCCATTTGACGACCACGAAAAAGCGGCCTCGATTGAAGAAAACCGTATCGGCGGAAGGCCGCCATCGCTGGCTCAGTTCCAGGCCGACCGTCGCCGAGGAGAGCGCGTAGACGCGCGCCGCGATCTTGCCGGGGCCTTCGTACAAACCCTCTCTCAGCCAGTCGATTTCGTTGCGCGGCACCGGATCGGGAGCCTCCGACACCGGAACCTCGCGCGCCGCCACCAGCCGCCATCCCGCCCGCCGCACTGGCCGGAAACAGATCAGGAGGCACCGCCACCGGGCTGTGGCAGCCCGCCAGCACGCAACACGCGCCCGCCGCCAGAATCTTCAGTGCCCACGCCATCAGCTTTGATTCTGACACGAGTGCGGCGGTCAGTCTGCCGGCCCGGATAAGCCGTGCCCCGAGAAATTTCAATAACTGTTGGAACCAGGTAGCTGGCATTATCGTATACTAGGCATTGTGGAGTACTCAGACGAAGGCAGAGACCGGCGGATCACCCAACTACGGAAGGGCATCCTGGAATTGGCCGTGATGGGGGTTCTGTATGATGAGCGGCATTACGGCTATTCGTTGGTCCGGGTTCTCTCCGAAAGTGGCTCCATCTCATTCAAGGAAGGCACGATTTATCCCATCCTGGCCCGGCTGGACCGGGACGGCTTGGTCCGCTCGGAATGGGTGGAGTCCGATCAGGGGCCTCCTCGCAAATACTACGCGCTGACGGCTTCCGGCCGGCAGCTCTTCGATGCGCTGAGCCAGGAACTTGACGTATTGGTTTCCCTGGTCCAGCGGAAGTGGAAGGCCCCGGAGCAATCCGAGCATGCTAGGAAGAAACTTGTCGTCCGAAAGGGGTAAGACAAAATGAACAACTATCCGGAAGTGGTGGCAAAGATCGTCAATGACTATTTGGAGCGGGTGAAGTCACAGCTCCGATTGGTTCCGGCGCATGAGCAGGGCGAGTTTCTGCGGGAGATCGAGTCGCACCTGTATGAGGCTTACCAGCAAACGCCGGGCGAAGACGACGTTGCCAGAATACTCGCCGTGTTGCGGAACTTCGGCGAACCTGCCGAAGTGGTGTCCGACCGATTGCCCGGCGCGATGGTGCGTTCCGGCACCAAGCGCAACCTGCCGCTGTATGTAGTGGGCGGGATATTCATCGCGCTGTTCGGGCTTCCCCTGGGATCGGCCGGCGTCGGGGTGCTGGTGGGCCTGCTGGCCGCGCTGGCGGGCATTTTGGTCGCTTATTATGCGGTTGCGGGCAGCTTCCTACTCGTCGGCGCCGTGACTATGCTATTGGGTCTGACTCGACTCATCCTGCCCGCAGTTGTTCGACAGACTGGTCGTGCTTGGCTATATCCAACTGGGTGGGCCGCTCGGCGAATTCCTCGATCACTTCTCGCCTGGATATCAAGGAATCTTGATCATCCTGTTTGCCGGCTTATTTGCCGCCGCCGGATTGGGCATGCTGTGGGTGGGGAAATACATGCTTCGCGGGCTGCGTTTCCTGTTTGGTCTTACCTTCGACTGGATGCGGCGGTTCGCGCAAGGCGTTCGGCGGAAACTGCGCCGGGACGATCGTGAAGCGCCCCAGTTGGGCAAAGTCTCATTTGTAAAACAGTGACAAGGGATTGTCCTCGACGTCCGCCGCCGCCGCTGCCGGACAAGCGAAATCGCGGTGCTACCATCGCATAGATGGCGAAATTCAAGCCGCCCAAGGGCAAGCGGTCCAGCAAGGTCGTCCCGCAGGGCGCTCTTCCCTGCGTGGTGATCATCATCGGCGGCATTCTGTTTGCTCATGCTGTTTCTGTTCTTCTTCCTGAGCAGTTCGAGGCAACCCTGATGCGAATCGACAATCGGCAACCCGGCGCCATGCGCCCGGCGGAAATCGTCACCGGCTACCTGTTGACGGCGGAAGGTTCGGTGTTGATGAAGCTCGGCCACACGCAGGTGTTGTGCGCCGCAACGGTCGAGGATACCGTGCCGCCGTTTCTGCGCAACAGCGGCAAGGGCTGGGTGACGGCCGAGTATTCCATGCTGCCTCGCGCGACCGCCAAGCGCACGCCGCGCGAGGTGGTGAAGGGCCGGCCGTCCGGCAGGACCCACGAAATCCAGCGGCTGATCGGCCGCTCGCTGCGCTCGGTGATGGATATGGCGGCGCTCGGCGAGCGCACCGTGATGCTCGATTGCGACGTGCTCCAGGCCGATGGCGGCACGCGCACGGCTTCCATCACGGGAGCCTTTGTGGCGCTGGCGCTGGCGCTGCGGCGCCTGGTCGATTTCGGCGCCCTCAAGTCGATGCCCGTGCGCGATTACGTGGCCGCCACCAGCGTGGGCCTGGTCGGCGGCTCGGCGATGCTCGATCTCTGCTACGAAGAAGACTCGCAGGCCGACGTCGACATGAATGTGGTGATGACCGGCGGCGGCAGGTTCATCGAGGTGCAGGCCACCGCCGAGCACAAGCCTTTCGACGACGACCAGATGGCCGAATTGCTGACGCTCGCCCGCCGCGGCATCGCCGATCTGGTCGAGTTGCAGAAGCGCGCGGTGCGGCTTTGAGCGCTCGGCCAGACCCCGCTGCACCTGTTTTGCGCCACCGGCAATCCGGGCAAGGCGCGCGAGTTCGCGCTGGCCGCGGGAGAGCGTATCGTGATTGAGCCGTTGCCCGATTTCCGCGCGATCCCGCCTTGCGTGGAAGACGGCGCCACGTTCGCCGAAAACGCCATCATCAAGGCGCGCCACTATGGCGCCCACGCATCCGGCCTGCTCTTCGCCGATGATTCCGGCCTGGAAGTGGATGCGCTGGGCGGCGCTCCCGGTGTGTACTCCGCGCGCTTCTCCGGGCCCGGCGCCACCGATGAATCGAACAATCGCTTGCTGCTCGAAAAGCTGCGCGGCGTGGAGGACCGGCGCGCGCGGTTCGTCTGCGCCATCGCCCTGGTAGATAGCGGCCAACTTGCCGGCGTCTACAACGGCAGCGTGGAAGGCATCATTCTCGATGCGCCGCGCGGCAGCGGCGGCTTCGGATACGATCCGCTGTTCTATTACCCGCCCTTCGATTGCACCTTCGGCGAGGTGGAAGGCGAGCGCAAGTTCGCCGTCAGCCACCGCGGCCAGGCCCTGCGCGCGATGGTGCGGGCGCTTGGTGGGGCAGGTTGACAACCTGCGGACCGATTGTAAATCGGTCCAGCCGGGGCGCCAGCCCGGCCTGGTTCTTCTGCGCGCCACAGCACCTCAATGGTCTCACTCGACGCAGCTTGATCGAGACCGGCTCGCCCCGCGATCAGCACCTACCGGGCACTGCCCGGCTGCGCCGATTGACCGGGGTACCCTCTGGGTCGCGCGCAGGTTATCAACCTGCCCCGCAGCTCACAGCCGGATCAGCGTCATCTCCAGGATATTCTCGTTCGTCTTTCCGCACCTCTTCGAGCATGCCGGCAGCCGGCTCCGTCTCCAGGTTGATGCGTGCCACCGCGGCTTCGGCGCCGTCGAAGACCACGTTCTCCATTTCCTGCACGTTGATGCGCGCGGCGCTGATCGCATCGAGCACGCCGGCCAGCACGCCGGGCCGGTCCAGGTGCCGCACCACCAATGCGCACGTTGCCGGAGTCTGGCGCGCCAGGTTCACCACGTTGGGAACTTGCCCGGTGTCGCGGAAGGTCCGGATGATGCGCACGGTTTCCGCCGCAATGGCTTCCTGCGCCTGCTCGGTGGAGGCGCCGATGTGATGCGTGCCATAAACCAGGTCGAGTTTGGCGATCTCATCGGTGAATTCGCCCACGCCACCGGCCGGCTCCTTGGCGAACACGTCCAGCCCCGCGTGGATCTTCTTCTCCTGCACGGCGCGGCTGAGGGCTTCCTGGTCCACCACTTCCGCCCGCGCCGTATTAATGAAGAACGCTCCCGGCTTCATTGCGTCAAAGAACGCCGCGCCCAGCAGGCCGCGCGTCTGGCTGTTCAGCGCCACGTGTACGCTCACGATGTCGGCTTCCGCCGCGACTTCTTCCACTGAGGATCGGCACTCTACGCCGAGCTGTTCCGCAAGCTCCGGCGTCAGGCTGCGGCTCCAGGCAATCACCCGCAAGCCGAATCCGCGGGCGCGCGGAATCATCTCGCGGCCGATCTGCCCCAGCCCCACCAGGCCTAGTGTTCGCCCGCATACTCCTTTCGCCTTCGAGTATTCCTTCTTGTTCCACTGCCCGGCGCGCAGCGACGCCACGTTATCCGCCAGCCGCCGGTCGAGCGCCAGAATCAGCCCGAACGCCAGCTCCGCCACCGCAATCGAATTCTTGCCCGGACAGTTGGAAACATAGATGCCGCGCCGCGAGGCGGCCGCCACATCGATGGTGTTGTAGCCCGCCCCGGCGCGCACCACCAGCTTGAGCGCGCCCGCCGCCAGATGCGCTTCCGTCACCTTGGTCGAACGCACCACCAGCGTGTCCGGCTGGAATTGCCCGATGGCCGCCGCCAGCGCGTCATCCTTCAGCGCCGGCTGGAAGGAGACCTCACATCCGAGATCCCGCAGCTTGTCGCGGCCGGACTGTTCGAACTCATCCGCAATCAGAACTCGCATGTCCATCCCGCCTTTCCCATCCACCCAGCAGTGTATCCCCGCGCGGGGATCGTGGCGAGACATGATACGATTCGTTCACGGGTCTTGGTTCGACGCGAGAGGTAGCAGACGATGGTCGCAAGGATTCCCAGGCGGGTCGCCGCGCTGGCGGCGAGCTTCTTGGCGTGGCCCGCCCTGGCCCAATACAGAATCGAAACCGTGGCTGGCGGCGCGAGCGCACCGACATCCATCCCCGCCACGCAAGCCTCCATGGGACCCGCTAACGGCTGCGCCGTCGATTCCGCCGGCAACGTCTACTTCAGCTCGGCCAGCCAGAGCTCCGTTTTCAAAATCGACACGAGCGGCCTGCTTACTCGCGTGGCTGGCGCAGTCGGCGACGGATCGCCCGCCGCTCGCAAGCGCGGCGAGGCTGACCTGCCACTGAACTCACCGCAAGGGCTGGCGTTCGACAAGGCCGGGAATCTCTATATTGCGGAGAGCGGTGCTAATCGGGTCAGGGAACTTTCCACCGATGGAACGATTACCACTGTCGCCGGCGATGGCACGGCCGGTTACGCCGGGGATGGCAGCCTCGCAACCGATGCGCAGTTGAACCATCCCACCGGAATCGCAATCGATACCGCTGGGAACCTGTATATCGCCGATCGGGGTAACTATCGCGTTCGAATGGTCTCGGCCGGTGGGATCATCACCACGGTCGCCGGAAACGGGCAAGCCGGACCGAATTATGGGGGGCTGGGCGATGGTGGGCAAGCAACCAACGCCGAGACCAGCTTTGCGGAGAGCGTAGCGGTTGATTCCAAGGGAAACCTCTATATCGCCGACCGCATGAACAGCCGCGTGCGGATGGTTGGGGCAAACGGAGTGATCTCGACGGTCGCTGGCAATGGATCATTCGGTTTCGAGGGCGACGGAGGGATTGCCACCTCAGCGCAGCTCAACCAGCCCTCGGCCGTGGCAGTGGATTCCTCGGGTGACCTTTACATCGCGGACAGCGGGAACAATCGGATTCGCATGGTCTCGCCCAATGGAATGATCTCAACTTTTGTCGGCACCGGCATTCAGGGGTACTCGGGCGACGGCGGGCAGGCGACCGGCGCTCAGATCGCGGCATGGGGTGTGACCGTGGACTCGACCGGCAAGCTCTACCTATATGGAGGCGACAGCCGCCTGCGGATGGTTTGGCCGGACGGAGTCATCAGCACGATGGAGGGCGGCGCCGCGCTGCCGGGCAGCGCCGTTGCGTTGCGCACCCAACTCCAGCATCCGGAGGGTCTGGCGACTGATGCCACTGGGAACGTCTATTTCGCGGAAGCGGGTAATCATGTCATTCGGAAGCTCAGTGCGGATGGAACGTTAACTGTGGTCGTAGGGGATGGGACTCCGGGCTACTCAGGGGATGGTGGACCAGCTACTGGAGCGCAGTTGAACAGTCCGGCCGCGGTGGCAGTCGATTCCAGCGGGAACCTCTACATTTCGGACTCCGGAAACAGTGTCCTCCGGAAAGTGACGCCCGACCACACCATCGGTACAATTGCCGGCGCCGGCACGGGCGTTTGCCCAGGCAGCGGTGCGGCCGCTGCCGCGCAACTTCTCGATCCGGCTGGTCTGGCAGTCGATTCCAAAGGCAACCTCTACGTTGCGGACTCGGGGCACGGCTGCGTACTGGAAATCACGCCATCCGGCCAAGTTTCCACGATCGCCGGCGGCAACGCACCTAGCGGGGACCTCTTTCTGAGCGATCAGACCACCGCCAACGCGACCACGCTCTACCTTCCACAAAGCTTGGCGGTCGATTCCTCCGGCGACGTGTACATCGCGGACACAGGGAATGCGTGCATTCGAAAAGTGAAACCGGACGGCACAATTGCTGTGGTGGCAGGCAACGGGGTATTCGGCTATGCGGGAGATGGCGGAGCCGCGACTAGCTCACAACTGAGCGCGGCATGGTCGGTAGCTGTGGACGCTTCCGGCAATCTGTACATCGCCGATACGCTGAATGAGCGCGTGCGCAAGGTTGCAACGGATGGCACGATTTCGACCATCGCCGGGAATGGTATGGCGGGCTACTCGGGCGATGGCTGCGATGGCACCCACGCGCGGTTGAACACTCCCTGGTCGGTTGCGGTCGATTCCAACGGTGCGATCTACGTCTCCGACTGGGGCAATAATGCCATCCGCGTGCTTGGGGCCGAAACGGCTCAGTCAGGCGGCCTTTGGCGCTCACCTCGCGGGTGCACGGCGGAGCGGTTGCCCCTCGACAGCGCACTAGATTTGCTTGATCCGACGGCTGCTGCGTCGCCGCTAGCTCTCCCGGGCGCTGCGGATTTCGTTGGAGCCGGCGGTTCCGCGCTCATACGAGCCGGTGGGATACCGGCTCCAGAGCAAATCCACGGACTACCTCGGTTTCGTCCGGATTTCATGACCTCGCCGTCAGGCAACCCATATACGCCCGGACCCGACCCTGATTTCAGCTATCTTTCCCTACTGCAGCCAAACCTTCTTTTCGTGCAGGACATCCAACGTTATGTGGACTTGGGCAATTCGCTCGGTGCGATGGCGGACACCCTGCAAGGTCAGGCTGGATCTTCCATGCTCACGCTTCGGGCGCAGGTGCTGCAATACGCTTTCCAGAAGGCATGGAATTTGATGATGCAGGATGCGTATGCGCATCAGGGGGACTGGCAACCGGCGATGACTTATCAGACTGCGCTCGGGCACACTGTTCCCATTTATGATGCGTTCCTGCCATCCGCCACTGGAGAGTACTTCGCCCCATCGGACCTCGCCGCTTTGAAGCTGTACCTTGATAACCTGCCGCCCTGGTTGCCGGAATATGAACACAATATTGTTATCGGGCCGGTCGCTGAGATGACCGGGTGGGCATCGGACACCGGAGGATCAGCCGGAGACGGCGAGAGCAGCGAGGAGGGGACGTCGCTTGTTTATGCTACACTCCCGCATGAAATCGCGGTTACCTTTATCAGCGGTGAGCACTCTGGGCCTCTGGGACAGGAATGGGACATCCTTTGGCAGCAAAGCACGGATCCCATCTGGGACACCGCTGACGCGTACTCCGCTTATCCGCCTCGGCCTATGCCCGCAAATAGGCCAATCCCCTGGGGCGACACAGACGAATCTGAGGATTTCGACACGATCGTTTCGAACTGGGCCTGTGACTCAGCGGTTCCACGCCTGAACCCATCGCAGAGCAGTTCGATGCTGGAAGAGGCTGTGTACGGCGCCTCATTAGGTCATACCGTCCTGCTTCAAAAAACGCTCGTCGTAGCCGCCGTATTCACCATAGCGTCGCCGCTGGAATTGCACCTCTACAACTACTCGAACTATCAATACTTCGTCCCTCCGATAGTCGCGACTGTGTTGCCGGTTCAGGTGACTCCCACATCGCTGACGTTGAGAGATTACACGTTCACCATTCAGAACGGTGCGCTCACTAGCGTCGCTTCGCCCGCTTCCCAGGTGACGGTCTCCGGCACAACCGTGAACATCCCGGCGCTGAACTGGACGTTTCCCACTCCAGTCCCAATCCCCGGTTACGCCGCCACCGCGTGGGGGATTCCGCAGTAGACCGTGGCGCGGGCCGCCCGGCCTGCAGCGTCGCCACTCGTGGCGACGTTTACTGGCAACGGCAGTCTCGCCCGCCTCCAACAATTTAGACAAGAAAATATCGAGATGAATGTCGATATGTACGTGGACAGCCGCGCCATGCTCTGGCCCATGAATTGCGATTCGTCTGCCTAGTGTGGTGTTTTCCTGCTGCCGGAGGGCCACAAGGGAGTTATTTCACCCATACTCGGAGGCATATGGCACAATTTGAGGGGCTTCATTCGCACGAATTCATGTCCGGCCTCACGGAGGCACAGATCGACAGTCTCACGGCGTTGGCCTGTCCGGTGGAATTCTTGCCGGACGAGTTGATTCTGATGGACGGCCAGCGGTCGACGGCCTTTTACCTGGTGACCTCGGGAAGCGTGGCAGTCGAGTTGTGCGCGCCGCAATTCACGGTGGTGGTGGAGGCCCTGGGAGCAGGCCGGGCCTTCGGATGGTCGTCCCTGCTCGACTGGCACGACACGCTGTTCCAGGTGCGCGCCCGCGAGCATACCGGCGCGCTGCGTCTGGAAGGCCACGCCCTGAAAGAATTGTGCCGCACCGATCCCGCTTTGGGAGTCGAGGTTTTGCGGCGCACTCTGGAGTTGGTGGCCGGCCGGGTGAAAGCCACCGAACTCCGGTTCGCCGAAATGTGCGGCGTCCGCGTGGCCGCGCCGCGAGCGCCGGTGATCGCGATCCGGCGCGCGGACAGCAGCATGTTATCATAGAGAATTACCAGCATCACTTCATTTCCCGAGGTAAAATCCAGTTGGCTTTAGTCGAAGGTTGCCGGCACGCGCTCGAAATGTCCATCCCGGCAGCGGAAGTGGAAAACGAGACGACGCGCGTTGCCGCCGACGTCCAAAAGCGCGCCAAGCTTCCCGGCTTCCGTCCCGGGAAAGCCCCCATATCTTTGATTCGCAAGCAGTTTGCCGGAGACATCCAGCAGCAGGTATTGGAGAGCCTGATCCCCAAGACGCTGCAAAAGCAGTTCGAGGCCGAAAATCTCAACGTGGTCGGCACGCCCGATATCAGCGACGTACACTTCCACCAGGGCGAGCCGCTCCGCTTCAAGGCAGAATTTGAAGTGGTGCCGACCATCGAGCTCGGCGAATACCGCGGCGTCGAAGTGGCTTATCACGATCCCGAGGTTACCGAGGAAGACGTTGCCAAGCGCGTCGAGGAACTCCGCGAGCAGAAGGCCGAGTACCTCAACGTGGATCCGCGCCCGCTCGATAACGGCGACTTCGCGGTGGTGGCTCTCGAGAGCATCTCCGGCGTGGTGGGCGAGCCGGTCAAGCAGGAAGAAATGGTGCTCGAAATCGGCGGCGCGGATACTTTCGATGCCTTCACGGAAAACCTGCGCGGCCTCAGCCCCGGCGACGAGAAGGAATTCGAAGTTACCTATCCGGAGAACTACGGCGCGGCGCGGCTGGCGGGCAAAACCGTGAAATTCCACGCCACCGTGCGCGGCGTCCGCAAGAAGGAACTGCCCGAGGTCAACGACGAATTCGCCCAGGATCTGGGCGATTACCGCAACCTCGAGGAACTGCGCGATGCCGTGCGCAAGAACATCCTGGCGCAAAGGCAATTCGAGGCGCAGCAGGCGGCCAAGGACAAGATCGTTGAGGCGCTGGTGGACCAGCACGGTTTTCCAGTCCCCGAACTGTTCGTCGACCGGCAGATTCGCACCCGCGTCGAGCAGAGCCTGCGCGCCATGAACGCCGACGGCGTCGACCTGAAGTCTCTCAAACTCGATTGGACCAAGGTGAAGGAAACACAGCGCGACAAGGCCGTGCGCGAGGTTAAGGCTTCCTTGCTGCTGGCGCGCATCGCGGAACGGGAGGCGATTCACGCCACCCGCGACGAGGTCGATAAGGAAGTCGAACGCCTGGCGCGCATGCAACGGGAACCAGTGGCCGCCCTGCGCATTAAATTCGAAAAGGACGGCACGCTGGGGCGTATCGCGCACCACATTCAGACGGAGAAAACGCTTACTTTTCTCTTTGAACAGGCCCGCAAGACCGCCTAACACTTGCGATAGCAGTACTACCCGCATTGCTAAGAGAGCCGCTTCAGGTGATAATGAAAGTAAAGCTGGGTGATTCGTCTTGCCCCCCCGGGGGTTCCGGGGACAAGGCGTCACCGCCGGGGTTGCGGCGGAAGAGGAGATAACTGCGTGAAGCGTGCCGGGTCCGACGATGCTTTACGATGTTCATTTTGCCACAAGAGCCAGGACGTAGTCGGCAAACTCATTTCCTCTCCCAGCGACTATCCCCGTGCGTACATCTGCGACGAATGCATCGCTGTTTGCAACTCGATTTTAGAAGATGACAAGTCCGAGCCTTCCGGAGGCAGCCCCAACAAGATCCCCAAACCGCTGGAAGTCAAGGAGTTCCTTGATCAGTACGTAATCGGGCAGGAGGCTACCAAGAAGAAGCTTGCGGTCGCCGTGTACAACCATTGCAAGCGCATTCACATGAACCGCTTGCGCACCACGGAAGTGGAACTGCAAAAGTCCAATATTCTGTTGATCGGCCCCACCGGAACCGGCAAGACGCTGCTGGCCCAGACTTTGGCCAAGATCCTGGACGTGCCCTTCGCCATTGTCGACGCCACTACGCTGACCGAGGCCGGCTACGTGGGCGAGGATGTGGAGAACATCATCCTCAAACTCCTGCAGGCCGCCGATGGCGATGTGCAGAAGTGCCAGCAGGGAATCATTTATATCGACGAAATCGACAAGATCTGCCGCAAGGACGAGAACCCGTCGATCACCCGCGACGTCTCCGGCGAAGGCGTGCAGCAGGCGCTGCTGAAGATCCTCGAAGGCACGGTGGCCAACGTTCCCCCGCAGGGCGGCCGCAAGCATCCCCACCAGGAATTCACGCCGGTGGACACCACCAACATCCTGTTCATTTGCGGCGGCGCGTTCGTCGGGTTGGAGAAAGTCATCGGCAAGCGGGCGGGCAAGAAATCGATCGGGTTCATGCAGGAAGAGGACAAGGCAACCAAGCTGACCGGCATGAGCGGGCGCCGCGATATCGACCTGCTCTCGCATGTGCAGCCGATCGATCTCATCAAGTTCGGTTTCATCCCCGAGTTCATCGGCCGCCTGCCGGTCACCGCGGTGCTGGAAGATCTCGACCGCAGCGCGCTGATCCAGATCCTCACCAAGCCCAAGAACGCCATCGTCAAGCAGTACCAGAAACTGTTCGAGTTCGAGAACGTGCGGCTGAGATTCTCCGACGATGCGCTCGATGCCATTGCGGATCTCGCCATGGAACGCAAGGTTGGCGCGCGCGGGCTGCGCATGATTCTGGAAGACCTGATGCTCGACCTCATGTACTACCTGCCGTCCTACAAGAAGGTCCGCGAGTTTCAAGTCACCAAGGACATGGTGCTGGCGCAAAAAATCAGTCTTACACTGCTGGAGAAGGCAGGCTAGCGCCATTCCAGCTTATTTGGGATAATCTTCTCAAGCCACCCACCGGCGCCGGAAACGCTTGTGTACTGCCAGAGCGGTAAGTTTTACCCCCGGCGAGCGGTGGTTGCGATTCAGGCATCTGGGTTCGGGACGGCTGAACCTGTCCTGGTTGCGGTAACGGATCTGGCTGGTTCAACCGGGGGATAGGAATGCTCACTTCAAAAGAAAAATCCGATACAAAACGTCTGCCGATGATGCCCATCCGCGACGTGGTCATCTTTCCGTACATGATGACTCCGTTCGTGGTGGGCCGCGAGCAGAGCGTGCGGGCGCTCGAAGAGGCGATGGCGGGCGACAAGAAGATCTTTCTCGCCACCCAGCACGATGCTTCCATCGACGACCCCAAGCCCGACGAAATCTATACCGTCGGCTGCATCGTCAACATCGTGCAGAGCCTCAAGCTGCAGGATGGCAATATCAAGGTGCTGGTGGAAGGCGTGGAGCGCGGCAAGGTGGTTTCGGTTTCCGCCGACGAAGGCTTCCTCCGCGTGGTGCTGCGCACGGCCAGCTACAAGGTCGAGCCCGGCCCGCAACTGGACGCGCTGATCAGCCGCGTCACCGGCCTGTTCGACCAGTACGTGAAGCTCAGCCAGAACCTGAACTACGAGCAGATGATCGCCGCCATCCGCGTGGACGATCCGGGCAAGCTGGCCGATACGGTGGGCGCCAACCTGCAGCTCACCATCGAAGAGAAGCAGGAACTGCTGGAAATCTTCGACCCCGTCGAGCGGCTGACCCGCGTGGCCGAGATGCTCGACATCGAAATCGAGAAGCTGAATGTCGACCGCACCATCCAGGGCCGCGTGAAGCGCCAGATGGAAAAGGCGCAAAAAGAGTATTACCTCAACGAGAAGATCAAGGCCATCCAGAAAGAACTGGGGCGCGGCGAGAAAAGCGAAGTCGACGAGCTGAAAAAGCGCATCGAGACCGCCGGCATGACCGCGGACGCGCTCGAAAAGGCCCTGGCCGAGTTGAAGCGGCTGGAGAACATGCCGCCCATGTCGGCCGAATCCACCGTCAGCCGCAACTACCTGGACTGGCTGCTGGCGGTGCCGTGGAAGAAAAAGTCGAAGGAAATCCGCGACCTCAAGTTCGCCGAGAACGTGCTCGAAAACGACCACTACGGCCTCGAGAAGATCAAGGAGCGCATCCTCGAATTCCTCGCCGTGCGGCGCCTGGTGAAGAATCCCAAGGGGAGCATTCTGTGCTTCGTCGGGCCTCCCGGCGTGGGCAAGACCTCGCTGGGCATGTCGATCGCCAAGGCCACCGGCCGCAAGTTCATCCGCCTGTCGCTCGGCGGCGTGCGCGATGAAGCCGAAATCCGCGGCCACCGCCGCACCTATATCGGCGCGCTGCCCGGCCAGATCATCCAGATGATGAAGAAGGCCGGCACCCGCAACCCGGTTTTCATGCTCGACGAAGTGGACAAGATGTCGATGGATTTCCGCGGCGATCCTTCGGCGGCGCTGCTGGAAGTGCTCGACCCCGAGCAGAACTTCATGTTCGTGGATCACTACCTGGACGTCGAGTACGATCTCAGCCAGGTTTTCTTCATCGCCACCGCCAACGTGCTGCACACCATTCCGCCGGCGCTGCAGGACCGCATGGAAATCATCCGCCTTCCCGGCTACACCGAGCTCGAGAAGATGGAGATCGCCAAGCGCTTCCTGGTGCGCAAGCAGATGGAAGCCGACCGGCCTGACCGCCGGACAGATCGAATTCGACGATACCGGTCTCAACGGCCTCATCCAGTACTACACGCGCGAAGCCGGCGTGCGCAACCTGGAGCGCGAAATCGGCAACGTGTGCCGCAAGGTCGCCCGCCAGGTGGTGAACGCGCAGAGCGGAAAAGACAAGAAGCCGCCGGTCAAAGTCGTCATCGACGGCGACAAACTGCCCGAACTGCTCGGCCCCTGGAAGTTCCGCGACCTGCTGGTAGAAAAGAAAAACGAAGTCGGCGCCGCGGTGGGCCTGGCGTGGACCGAAGTCGGCGGCCAGCTCCTTTCGACCGAATGCACGCTGATGGAAGGCAAAGGCAAGCTGACCATCACCGGCAAACTGGGCGAGGTGATGCAGGAATCGGCGCAAGCCGCCATGAGCTACATCCGCTCCCGTGCCGCGACGTTCGGCCTGCCGCGCGATTTTTACCGCAACCTCGATGTGCATATCCATGTTCCCGAGGGCGCCATCCCCAAGGACGGTCCCTCGGCCGGCATCACTCTGGCCACTACCATTTGCAGCGCGCTGACGGGCATTCCGGTGCGCGGCGACGTGGCCATGACCGGCGAGATCACCCTCCGCGGCAAGGTGCTGCCGATCGGCGGATTGAAAGAGAAGTTGATGGCGGCGCACCGGCACGGCATACTGGAAGCAATCGTCCCGCGGGAGAACGAGAAGGATCTCCCGGATATTCCGGACGCCATCAAGAAAACCATGAAGATCGATTTTGTGGATTCCATGGATCAGGTTTTGAAGATCGCGCTGGAGCGTGAAGTGGTGGCTTTGCCCATGGCAACCGCTGCTTCCGTCGACCTTCCGGCCATCGAACAGGGTCTGGCGCATTAGGGAGCCGCTTGGGAATTCCGCCACCGCAACGGCTTGCGCTCCTCACCGGGAGCCGACCGGTTGCGGGTGCGGGAAACAAGCTACACTATTAATTGACATCCGAGTTTGTAGTTAGTGCCGGTTCCGCGGACCTGTTTCCGCGAGACCGGCTGCCGGAAGTCGCGTTTTTAGGGAGAAGCAACGTAGGGAAATCCAGCTTGATTAATGCCCTCACCGGGCAGAAACGGCTGGCTTTCACCAGCAACACACCGGGCCGAACACAGACCATCAATTTTTATCGCATCGACGGAGCGTTCTATTTCGTCGATCTTCCCGGATATGGTTACGCCCGGGCGCCTCTCCGGTTAACGCTGGAGTGGAAAAAGCTGATCGAATACTATCTCGAAACTAGGGGAACCTTAAGATTGTCCTGCCTGGTCCTCGACCCCCGCCGCGGATGGATGGAGCCTGACCTCCTGCTGAAACGGTGGCTGGAGGATCGGGGCAGGCCGTACCTGGTAGTCGCCACCAAGATCGATAAGTTGAATCAATCGGAGCAAGAGCACGGCTTACGCAACATCCGCCAGGAAGGCGCGGAGCCGCTGCCGTTCTCGGCCGCCACTGGCCGGGGAGCGAGGGAAATTTGGCAAGCAATCACGAAGACACTCCAAACACGGTAGGCAACGTCCCGCCGCAGGAAAAACCCACCGAAAAGCAGGCCGCCGCAACGGCGCCCCCTGCCCACGAAACCACCGCCGCCGCCGAGGGCGCGGGAAACGGGGCGCCCGAGGCCGTCGTCGCAGAGAAAACCGAGGCTCACGAGCGTCCGGCCAGGCAGCACGGCGAACGCCCGCCCAAAGCCGCCGCCGTGGCGACGCCGCCGAAGCCAGAACCGGACGCCAAGTCCACCGACGGCAAGCCGGCTGAGGCCAAACCGGTAGAGACGAAACCGGTCGAGTCCACGCCGCCGTCCGGCACGCATCTCAGCGACACCGGGCCGGGCGCGCAGCGGCGCAAACATGCCGCGCAAAACGCCAAGAACGGCACGCCCACGCTCGACCTCGTCGAACTGAAGGACATGAGCATTCAAAAGCTCAACCAGGTCGCCAAGGACATGGGTATTTCGGGCGCCGCCGGTCTGCGCAAACAGGAGCTCATCTTCAAGATCCTCCAGACGCAGGCCGAAAAATCCGGCCTCATTTTTTCCGAGGGCGTGCTCGAATGCCTCCCCGACGGCTTTGGCTTCCTGCGCGCGCCCGAGTATAACTATCTGCCCGGCCCGGACGACGTCTATGTCTCGCCCTCGCAGATCCGGCGCTTCGACCTGCGCACCGGCGACACCATCTCCGGCCAGATCCGCCCGCCCAAGGAAGGCGAGCGCTACTTCGCGCTGATCAAGGTCGACGCCATCAACTTCGAGCCGCCCGAGGAAGCCCGCAACAAGATCTTCTTCGACAACCTCACGCCGCTCTATCCCAATGAGCGGATGAAGCTCGAAACCACGCGCGAGAACTTCTCCGGGCGCGTGATGGACCTGCTGACTCCCATCGGCAAGGGACAGCGCGGGCTGATTGTTTCGCCGCCGCGCACCGGCAAGACCATGCTGCTGCAGGCGATCGCCAACTCGATCACCACCAATCATCCGGAGGTCACCCTCATCGTGCTGCTGATCGACGAGCGTCCCGAGGAAGTCACCGACATGCAGCGCAGCGTGCGCGGCGAAGTCATCAGCTCCACCTTCGACGAGCCGGCCACGCGCCACGTGCAGGTGGCCGAAATGGTGATCGAAAAAGCCAAGCGGCTGGTCGAGCACAAGCGCGACGTGGTGATTCTGCTCGATTCCATCACCCGCCTGGCGCGCGCCTACAACACCATCGTTCCGCCCTCCGGCAAGGTGCTCTCCGGCGGCGTCGATTCCAACGCCTTGCAGCGCCCCAAGCGCTTCTTCGGCGCGGCGCGCAACATCGAGGAAGGCGGCTCGCTCACCATCATCGCTACCGCGCTCATCGACACCGGCAGCCGCATGGACGACGTCATTTTCGAGGAGTTCAAAGGCACCGGCAACATGGAAATCCACCTCGAGCGCAAGCTGGTCGATAAGCGCGTTTTCCCCGCCATCGACATCAACAAGAGTGGCACCCGCAAAGAAGAGCTCCTGCTTCCCAAGGAAGAGCTGAACCGGGTCTTCATACTGCGCCGCGTCCTCAATCCGCTGTCGCCCGTCGAGACCATGGAACTGCTGCTCGACAAGCTGGGCAAAACGCGCAGCAACGGCGAATTCCTGTCGTCAATGAGCGGCTAGGCCTGGCGCAGACTGTCAAGCCTTGTTGAGCCGATTCACCCCCAGCTCTTAATCGGGCCCGGCAGCCCTGCGCGCCAATGCGCGCCGATTGAGTCCGAACCTTCCGAATCGTTGCCGCACGTCCGGCAGGAGTTCTTGCGGAAAGCCGATCCGGCGCAAGGCCCCGTACTGCAATAGACTATAGGCATGGTCCGCTGGGAGTTGGGCGTAGCGCTGTGTCTGGCCGTGCCGGTGTGGGCGGGGGAAGCCGACAGCCTGGCGCGCGCCATCCGCGAGAACAGCTTCGACCGCCAGGAGTGCTACCGCGTACGCGATCTCACCCTGGCCATCGAAGATATCAAGATCTACCTCACCGACGGCCACCTGATCTTCAGCCGGCCGGTGGGCGGCAAGCGCATCGCGGCCGTGTTCGTGGCCGACGTGGAAGGCGGCGACGCTGAGGTGATCCTGCTGCCGCCCGACAGAGCGGAGCGGCGCTCGCTGGCTTCCTACATCCACTCGCCCAACCTGGACGAACATTTCCGTACCGGAATGTTCATGTTCACGGGCGGCACATACGAAGCGATTCTGGCGCAGCTTCCCTCCAACCCCGCCAACCGGCGCACGCCCGAGATCGGCGCCCTGCTGGAAGAGCAATTCACGCCCATGCTGCGCAACCTGAGCGCCAGTTATCAGACCCGGCTGGTGCTGGATCTGCTCAATCGCACGTCCGGCAACGAAGGTGTTTTTGCCTCCGTGCTCGACAGCCCGAATCTGGGCGCCTTTGACGTGGTATTCGATCCCCAGCGGGCCGAAGCCATCATCGCCGGCCAGATGACCAGCCGCGACAACCGGCTGTTCCTGGATGCCTGGACCAGCTTCAAGTCGCGATCGATGCGGAACCAGACCGGGCCGCGCGTGGCCGATCTGGCGCTTGCCGATTACCGCATCGAAGGCGCCATCGGCGCCGACCTCGAATTGAAGGCCACCACGCGGGTGAAGGTGCGGCCGTCGAGTTCCGGCGTGCGCGCCGTCACGTTCGACATCTCGCCGCTGATGACGGTGACCTCGGTCACCGTGGATGGGCGGCCGGCCGAGGTGCTGCAACGGGAATCGCCGCGCGGCAACGCCATGCGCGCCGGCAACGAAATGTTCGTGGTGGCTCCCGCCGAGCCTCTGGCAGCCGGCCGCGACTACGAATTCGCATTCGAACACTCCGGCAAGGTGGTCTTCGACACCGGCGATCGCGTGCTGTTCGTCACCGCTCGCGGAAACTGGTATCCGACGCACGGCCTGCAGTTCACAAACTACGACCTGACTTTCCGCCATCCCAAGGATCTGGACCTGGTGGCGCCGGGCGATCTGATCGAAACCCGCGGCGACGGCGACAGCCGCGTGACGCACTTCCGCGTGCGTTCTCCCATCCGGTTCGCCGGTTTCAACCTGGGCAACTATGCGCGGGCCCGCGCGGAACGAGGCGGTTACGTGGTGGAAGTCTGCGCCAACCGCGCCCTGGAGCGGGACCTGAAACCGCCCCCCGACCTGCCGATGCGGGATGTGATTGCCACCCAGGTTACGCACCGTATGCCCGGAACTCTCTCGGAGCCCCTCCCGGTGACGACTCCCAACCCGCTCGACCGGCTGCAGGAGATGGCCGCCGGCGTGGCCTCGGCCTTGGAGTTCATGGCCGCCAGATTCGGACCGCCGGCGCTCAACCATCTCACCGTGTCGCCGATTCCCGGCACCTTCGGCCAGGGCTTCCCCGGCTTGATCTATCTTTCCACGCTGAGCTATCTGAAGACCGTGCCCCGCAGCGCCGGCAGCCTGGCGCAGGCGCAGGAACTTTTTTTCCAGCAGGTGCTGCAGGCGCACGAGACGGCTCATCAGTGGTGGGGAAACCGCGTCACTACCGGGTCCTATCGCGACGCCTGGATGATGGAAGCGCTGGCGAACTATTCCGCGCTGCTGTACCTGGAAAAGATGCGAGGGCCGCACTCCGTAGACATGTTGCTGGACAGATACCGAGCCGAGCTGCTGGCCAAGGGGGAAAACGGCCAGCAGGCGGAATCCGCCGGCCCTATCACGATGGGAACGCGTCTGGAATCCTCGCAGGATCCCAGCGCCTGGCGGACTGTCACCTACGGCAAAGGCACCTGGATCATTCACATGCTGCGCCGCTATCTGGGCGACCAGCGCTTCTTCGCCATGCTGGCCGAAGTTCTGAAGCGTTACGACCACCAGGAGATGTCGACGGAGGATTTCCGGCGCGTGGCGGCGCGTTTCACTCCGCCGAAATCCGACGACGGCGATCTGGAAACCTTCTTCGACACCTGGATTTACTCGACCGGCATCCCCACCCTCAAGCTGAGCTACAGCGTGAAGGGAAAGGCGCCGGCGCTGCGGCTGGTAGGCTCGGTGACGCAAACCGACGTGGAAGGCGATTTCGCCGCTCTGGTGCCGGTCGAGATTCACCTCGCGGGCGGCCAAAACGTCATCCAATGGGTGCGCTGCGGCAACGAGCCCGCTCCGTTCAGCATGGCCCTGAAGCAGCCCCCGCTGCGCGTAACGCTCGATCCGGACCGCGCCGTCCTGCGCCGGTAGGGCAAGTCCCTCGTTGATGATTCGGGTGGTGTCTCAGAATCACCTTGCCGAGAACGTGCTGCCGGAGTACGTCATGGCCAAGTCGAGCGAAGCGGAAGCCGTTCCCGTGGAAGAACGTCTGCTGATTTGCCAGGGCTGTCGCAAGCGGTCGGACTGGCTGGACGCCTTGGCGCACTCGAACCGCTCCGCCGCCAGCGCGGCTCAGAAGTTTGGGGCCGAACGCCAAGACTGACACCGGATTCGCACAATCTATAGAGAAACGCGCCTGCCGCGCCGATGAGATCTCAGGGAGAGAATCGCCCTTGAAATCGATCGGCGTGATTGAGCCAGCGGATCTTTCGAGCGACCTGGGCCACGCGATGCCCGTGCTGGTGGCAGAGGATAACCCGGTATTCCAGTCCATGCTCAGGAGTATGCTCACCAAGTGGGGGTATGATGTCCGCATAGCTCCGAACGGCGTGGAAGCGTGGGAGGTGATGCAATCAGCCGAGGCGCCGCGCCTGGCGGTGCTGGACTGGATGATGCCGTACATGGACGGGGTGGAGGTGTGCCGCCGGATTCGCACCGCGGCGCGCGAGCCTTACGTGTACGTGCTGCTGCTGACGGCCCGCACCGAATCGCAGGACCTGGTGGAGGGCATGGAAGCAGGCGCCGACGACTATCTCACCAAGCCATTCAACGCTCAGGAGTTGCGCGTGCGCCTGCGCGCCGGCCGCCGCATCCTGGACTTGCAACACCAGTTGATGGAAGCGCGCGAAGCGTTGCGCGTACAGGCCACCCACGACACCTTGACCGGACTCTTCAACCGGGGCCGCGTCCTCGAAATTCTGGCTACGGAAATCGCACGCTCCGAGCGCGAACTGCGGCCGCTGGCGGTGCTGATGGTGGATCTGGATCGTTTCAAGCAGATCAACGACACGCATGGCCATATGGCGGGAGACGCGGTTCTTGGCGAAGCGGCGCGCCGCATGCAGGCCGCCATGCGCCAGTATGACGCGCCCGGACGCTATGGTGGCGAGGAGTTCCTGATCGTCCTGCCCGGCTGCGGCGCGCGCGATGGTTACGCGCAGGCCGAGCGCATCCGCGACGCGTTCGCCCGCGAGCCATTTGCGGCGGGTGGGGAACCCTTGGCCGTAACCTGCAGCATCGGCGTCTCCAGCCGTGGTGCCTGCGCCACTGGAGACGCCGACCGTTTGATCCGCGAAGCCGATGCGGCTCTCTATGAAGCCAAGAGTCTGGGCCGCAACCGCGTGGTGAAGTTTGTTCCCGAGGAGCCCTCCGCGGAAAGCTTGGCTTTATCGAAGCTGGCCAGATTCTCGGAAACGTAGTGCGGGGCAGTAGAAGTCCCAGATGGCGACGATGCGCGCAATGGAAGCGCCGCCTGAGTCAAAAGGCGCACTACTCGCAGTAAAGCGCTGTCCTCGGGGGGCGTCGGCATCGCAATACGCCGCGCTGTTTTGCTACAAAACGAGCGCATTACCGGTCTTTTTGGCACCTTGCGGGTTGGATGTCAGATTGCACAGTTCTTTTGTTATGCATTTGACTACGATTGCTCGGGCGGCTCTCCGAATGGCAGCCGCACTACTGATTTGGTCGATTGCTTTCGGCCAAAGCACGTCCTCGCCTGCTCATACGGCGGCAGCCGGCCAAAATTCACCGCGCTTCGACGGCAAGTGGCTCACGAAGATGAGTTGCCCCGCAAGAGGGAACACCGAGGGCTACACCTGGCAGTTTTCGAGCGCCATCCAGAACAGCAACTTTCGCGGAGAGCACGGCACAGCGGGGGAGCCCGGCTACCTGCTGATCGAAGGCAAGATCGCGGAGGACGGCAGCGCCAAGCTGTCCGCAACGGGCATAGTCGCCTCCAGGAATTACGCCCGTGGAGTCCTCGCCCATAAGGGCGCGGAATATAGCTACAGCATCAAGGCCAAGTTCCAGGATACTGAGGGCACAGGCACCCGGGACGTGGGACTCGGCGTGGTAGGCCGCCCCTGCACGTTTGACTTCGCGAAACAGTAGGCCACGAACCAGGTTAAGAGCGGGCGGCTGCCATTTCGGCGCGGGCTTTGGCGACGGCGGCGAGAAACTGGCGGGCGCGCTCCGTGATGGCATCAAAGCGGCCCTGTTGGATCAAACTGGCGTCGACCAATTCGCCGCCCACGCCGACCGCGCAAGCGCCGGCCTTGAGGAATTCGCCGATGGTTTCCAGGTTGACGCCGCCGGTCGGGATCATCTGGATCTGGGGGAACGGTCCCTTGAGCGCCTTGATGTACTTGGCCCCGCCCACGTTGCCGCAGGGGAAAATCTTCACCGCGTCGGCGCCGGCTTCCCAGGCGGTCAGCACCTCGGTGGGAGTGAGTGCACCGGGAAAGACAGGCTTGGAATAGCGTTTGGCCATTTCAATAGTAGCCGGCTTAAGGCTGGGGGAAACGATGAACTCCGCCCCGGCGAGAAGGCAGGCGCGCGCGGTTTCCGGGTCGAGCACAGTGCCTGCGCCGAGCAGCAGGTTGCCGCTGAAGCGGCCGGCCAGCTTTTCGAGCACCTGCACGGCGCCGGGCACGGTCATGGTGATTTCGGCGGCGCGAATGCCGCCATTGGCGATGGCTTCCACGGCCTGAAGCGCCGCCTCCGGCGAGGAGGCGCGCACCACCGGAACGATAGCCCCTTCGACGAGGGCCGCCAGGATATTGGCTGTTGCCATAACCTTACACGTTAACAGATCGGCACACGTTCACAGATCGGCGCTATGCTATTGGCTTGACGCCGACAGGGAATGCCGAACCGGAGAAACAGCCGCCCCGCGCCTCGGTGGTGGTGGTTTCGCACAACCGCGCGGACCGGCTGCGGGAGTGCCTGGAGTCGCTCGAGCGGTTGGAGGGCCGGGAGCGGCTGCAACTGATCGTGGTGGAGAACGGATCGAGGGACGGCAGTGCGCAGGTTGTCGAGGAGTTCCCGGACGTCCAGCTCATCCGCCTGCCCAAGAATTTCGGGCTGACCAAGGCGATGAACCTGGGATGGCGGGCGGCGGACGCCGAATACGTCCTGTTTTTGCACGAGGACGCGGAAGTGGAAGCGGGCGCGGTGGCGCGCCTGGCCGACGCGCTGGATGCGGATGCCGCCGTGGCGGCGGTATGCCCGCTGCTGGTGGACGGCGAAGGCAACCCCGCCCCACAGCTCGGCTCGCTGCCGCCGGATGGCGTTTGGAGCGTGGCCGAACCAGGCCCGCAGGCCGTCGCCGTGGAGTACCCGCGCGGCGCGGCCTTGATGGTGCGCGTGTTTCTGATCAAGGCCGTCCGGCAGATCGATGAGCGCTATGGGCAGTTCGGCGGAGATGCCGATCTGGCGGCGCAGATCCTTCGCGCCGGGAAGAAGATCCTGCTGATTCCCGAAGCTCGCGTACGCCACTATGGCGATCGGCCGGCGGACGCGCTGGTGCGAGCCGATTTTCTGCTCGGCCGGGCGGTTTTCGCGGGCAAATACCTGGGCTTTCTGGCCGGTCTGCAGGCGCGGCTGGCAGCCATATTCCGCCCTCTGGCGGGGTTGCAGCTCGCCGAGGTCCGCCACACCCTGGCAGGACAGAAGATCGACGGAACGCAGGGTTAGGGCGAGCTCCGTCATCTGCTCCATTCCCATAGGTTTACCGGCGTCTGTTTACCTTCGGCAGCTAGCTTTCCCTGGCTGGGCGCGGTTAGCATTGCCCTATGGAAGCAGCACTGGCGATTGGACTGCCCGTGTTCGCGGCTGTCGCAACCGGCATATTGGCCTGGTTCGTCATGCAATCGCGGATGGATGTCAAGCTGGCTGAAGAGCGCCAGAGCATCGCGGCCGACAAAGGCGCCATCCAGGCCGAACGGGAAGCCATGGAAGCGCAGTTGCAAACCGCCATGCGCGCGGCGCAGGAACGCGCGCACCGCGAGGCGCTGGACGCATTTCTGGGAGAGATGAAGGTGGAGCAGCGCCATTACACGCGCGAAAACCGCCGGCTGGCCAGCCCCGCAAGAGCCTGGTGCTGCAGGAGCGGATGTATTTCCGCAACATCCCGCTCTCCGACTGGATCGAACACGAAATCACGGTCGACGACGACGCCGACCTGGAGCGGCTGATCCAGGACATGACCGTGTTCGAACGGCCCGTGGTCAGCATCGCCAACGGTCAACGCCCGATGAAAGCCCTGGCCTGATCAAGCGCCAGGACCCAGAAGACAGAAGAAGACAGGGGACAGTCTTCCTACTCCTGACTCCTGTCTTCCCAACCCCTGCTTGCATAGCTGGTAAAATGTCAGGATGAAAAAACTGGGAGTCATGAGTGTCTGCCTTTGCATAGCCGCGGCGCCGTGGGCGCTCGCCGGAGCGGCGAACGGCGATCCGGCCAAGGGGAAGACGGTCTTTGAAGCCTGCGCCGTGTGCCACAACGCGGACTCGACCGAAACCAAGATGGGGCCGGGACTCAAGGGCCTCTTCAAGAGAGCGAAGCTGAAGAGCGGTCAGAAGGTGACTGAAGCTACCATTCGTGCCCGCATCGACGAAGGCGGCGACGGCATGCCGGGGTACAAGGACATGTTGACCGACGGCGAAAAGAACGACCTGGTCGCCTACCTCAAGACACTGTAGCGGCGCGGCGCGCGGCGCGTATTCGCTACAATGGCAACTGTGGGGATCAAAACCAAGAACGAGACGGCCGATAAGCCCGTTCCAGCGGCGGCGGCGGACACGGCCGAGGAACCGCGCGGCCTCTGGGCCCGTTACCGCGCGCTGACGCACGAGGTCCGCCGTGGCTTTGTCGCGGAGTGGACCGTCACTATCGTC
>CAWJLI010000159.1:0-6792 GCA_963843095.1 Bryobacterales bacterium | reverse complement strand
AACCAAGTAAGATACAATAACAGAACAATGTATTGCTGTGATTCATCCACTCTCCCGCAAAACTGCGATTTCCTGCCCAGCTCCCGGCTGCGAACTACTATGCGCAGAAGTTTCTTTTCAAAATATAGTACTCTTTCTGCGCCTTTGGACGCAAGCTGAATTAGATTATAAGACCTGAAAATACCGAAAAAACTCTCGATTTCAAAAGAAGTGGGAGCGACAGCGAAGTAACACAGGTAACAGCGGGGAAAGGAGCCGGGACTCAATTAAGGGACAGCAGGCAACCAAACTCCCAATTGTAGCTGAGGCCTCCGCCCGCGCCTATGGGGAGAAAACCGGACCGCTCGCATCAGGGGGAGCAGGGGAGCAGGGGGAGCAGGGGGACAGCCTGAACTGCGTTTCCTCTGAGACGCCGCCCGCCTTACCGCCCCTCCCGTATCGCCGCCATTACCGCGCCAACCCGCTCAGCGGACCCCGTAAAAACCCCCACTGGCATTTGCCGATAACTCAGCATCCGCCGGTAGATGACATCTTCTAACAGCGAATTGACGCCCCAACCGCCCAGGTATTGCAGGCGAAGATCGCGATCTCGATTCAGCTCCGCGCCCGCGGTCCAGCGGCCCAGGTCCGATCTTTGCCCGGCATAAGTGCCGAATAAGTCGTTCGCGGAAGATACGCCGACCCCGCCGAGCGATTCAACCACCGGCTCATAATCGTCGCGCTTCAGCCGCGCTCCCACTTCGTCCAGATCGATCGAGAGCGGGCCGGCCTGGCCCAGAAACACCATGTCGTAGCCACGCCCATCCACGGTGTTAGCCCACACCGTGCCATCAGGGAACGATGCGAAGAAGGTCGCCAACTCACTCCGCACTGTGCGCTCGTCGCTCTCATACAGCGGCACGTAGAGCGAGAAGAAGCCGCCGGGGTTGAGGTGCTCTCTGATCGCATCGAAGTACTCCTTCGTGTAGAGCGCGGCGGTGCCTTTGACGAACACATCCAGCGGATCGGACGCGATGATGTCGAACGTCTCGCGGCTAGTCAGCACATAGTGGCGCGCATCGTCGAAAATGATCCGCGTGCGCGGGTTGTGCAGCACGTCGTAATCCTGCTTGGCGAAGTAGCGTGTGGAAGTGGGCGGAATCACCGGCTCGATCTCGCAGACGGTGATCTTTTCGATGCTCGGATAGCGGGTGAAAGTTCCGGCCGAAACTCCGGCGCCGAAGCCGATTCCCAGGACCGTGCGCGGGTTCGGATGCAACAGCGCGGGCAGATGGCCGACCATGCGCTGCAACTTCATGTCATAGGGTTCTGTCGTCGCCTCCACGTGGCCGTTGACGTCGACCTCGATGTTGCCGTCATTCCAGCGCGTGATGGCGACCGACGAATTGATGCCTTCGGCCATGTAGAGCAGCGTGGAGGATTTCAGATTCACCGCCGTGCGGCGGCCATAAGCAACCACTTTTCCGGGCAGCGGATCGATGGTCGCGGCCAGCCAGAGCGCGGCCACTAGCGACACCGCCAGCGCAGCGGCCAGCGGGAACGAACGGCTCCGGCGCACGCAGGGCGCCAGCGCGAAGACCGCCGCGGCCGCGGAAATCCCGAGCAACACGCGCTCGCTCTGCTGCGTGCCGATGGCGGGCACCAGCACAAGGCTCACCAGCAGTGCGCCGACGATCGCGCCGAGTGTGTTGGCCGCGTAAACACCGCCCGCCACGCGGCCGGAATCTTCACCCGCTTCCGCCACGGCGGCGCAGGCCAGCGGAAAGCTCGCGCCCCACAACAGAGTCGGCGGCAGAATCGCCCACAGGCAGCGCGCCATATCCAACTGAAACGTGAGCCAGGGACTCGACGCCAGCAACGGATCGATGGGCCAATATGGCAGGGAATCGGCGATCATGTAGGCGGTCCAGGCGATGCCGCCCGCCAGCAGCACCTGGCACCAGCCCAGCGCCAGTTGCGGCCGCACGCTGCGCACCAGCGCCGCGCCCGCGCCGCTGCCGATGGCGAGGCCGATCAGAAACACCGCCAGGATGATGGAGAAGACGTAGACCGTGGAGCCGAGCAGCATCGCCACCAGGCGCGTCCACACCACTTCGGCGCCCAGTGCGGCAGCGCCCGAAAGCGCGATCGTGACATACACGGGCCAGTGCTTCGACCACAAGGCGGATGGCCGCGGCGCGGTTGGTGCGGCGTCGCTGCGAAACGGTGCGGGCTCGCGTTTCGATAACACGTAGCTCGCCGCCGCAACGGCCAAGTTCACCGCGACCGCGAACCACGTTGCGATTGCGGTGTTGTATATCCGCAGCAGATAGAAGCCCGCCAAGAGGCAGCCCAGCACCGCGCCGGCCGTGTTGGCCGCATAGAGCGCGCCCCACCAGGACGCCGCGCGCGGCGTGGATTCCACCCAGCGCGCCAGCGCCGGCAGTGACGCGCCCATCAGCACCGTGGGCGGCAACAGACAGATGGTTGCTGCGACCCCGCGCAGCAGAAAGCCCGGCATGCCGTGCTCAGCGCCGGCGATGTAGATGCGGTCGATCAACGGGATGCCTGCCAGCGCCAGCGCGGCGAATGCCGCGATGCCCAACTCCAGCGCTGCGTAAATCCGCAGGGGGTGCCGTGTTTGCGCCACCCGCGGCAACGCCAGGCTGCCGGCGCACAGGCCGCCCATGTAAGCCGCCAGCAAGAACCCGAGCGAGATAGCCGTCGATCCGATGGCGAGCTGCAGCAGTTGATACCAGACGATTTCGTAGATCAACGCCGAACATCCGCTGGCGGCGAACAACACCAGCAGCAGCGGCAACCAGCGCTCGGCGCGGGACAGTTGAGGCCCATCTGGCATGGAACGTCAATCATACTCCAGCGCAAAGCCGCGCCGCGCGAACAACGAACTCGCGTAGCCGAAGCAGGGAGACTCCTATATACTGATACTGGTCGCGGATGAATCTTCGGCATGGTCTCAATCGGATCCTCGCAGTCGCGCTGGTTGCCTCATGCACCGTTGCCGCTCAGCAAACCGTGGGCGGCCTGCACGGCATCTTTGCGGGCTCTACCGATGTCGGCAAGCTGCTGAAGGGCGCTACCGTTTACGAACCGGCAAGCGGTAGTTATCGCGTGACCGGCGGCGGGGCGGATATGTGGGGCGGCGAGGACGCATTCCATTTCAGCTGGGTTCGACTGTCCGGAGACGCAACTTTGACCGCGGACGTGCACTTCCCCTCCGGCGGTGTCCCGCCGCTGGAAAAGGCCGTCCTAATCTTTCGTCAAAGCCTGGATCCTACATCCCCCTACGCCGATGTCGCGATCCACAGGGACGGACACGTCACCTTGCAGTACAGAGCGGTTACCGGCGGCAAGACGGAAGACGTCACATCCCCCGAACATGGCTCGACGCGCCTCCGGATCGAACGCAGCGGCAATCGGTTCACAGCCTTCACCGGTTCCGGCGATGGAAAGCTGACCGCTTTTTCCACCTCGACGGTCCTTTTGGATGATCCTGTCTACGTCGGCATCGGAGTTTGTTCGCATAACGCCGATGGCCTGACTACGGTAACCTTCTCCAATGTCACCCTCGCTCAGCACGGGCGGGAACCTGCGCCCGATTCCGCGTCGAACTCGTCGAGCGGCGCGCTGCGGCGCTCGCGCAGCTAGCGCGGCGGCGGAGGGCAGCGACCGCTCGCGCCGGAACTGCTGACCCGGGCTCGTCGCACCGGACAACCGATGGACGGCCCTTTTTGGGGTATGGCTGCTGTTCGCGGAGCCTGTCCGGAGCAACGTTCCTGGTCGAGTTGATTCTGCGGCGGTTCTACCTCTGCGGCGACAGCGCTCGCTCCCGGTGGATGGTCCGGCGAGAGTGGAAGACGCCAACATACTGTAGAAGGGTGACGTCTCTCCGAGGCCGACTTTGGGACAGGCGCTGGATGCCAGATCCCCAAGACGGCGCCGCAAGTGAACGAACGGATGCGAATTCTGCCGCGCTGTCGCACTGCGTTGCACGCACATTTGGTTAGTGTTTTGATACCTGATGTGTCGCTGCTGCGGCATTGGGAGTAGATACGCCCGAGCCACGGATGGGCTTGGGCTGACAGCGACGGGCTACATCAAGCCAGCTCGGCCAATGTCTCCGTAGTACCCGTAGTGCGTTCTTGTTCAGACATGCGCACGTAGCATGCTAGTCTACGGGTTACTTCCACTCGCGGGAGGAACCCGGTGCACGTGCGATCTTCGCTTGTCGTATTGTTCTTGGCCAGTGCGGTCGCCTTAAGCGTTGCCCCGGGGCAAACCACGACGAACTTCGCCGGCCACACCGGCGATTTCAACCACGTGGCGTCGAGACTCATCTCAGTGACATATCGCCGTCCAAGTCACCGTCAATCGGCCCACTGCCTGGGTGATCGACCATGGCCAGCGGCGCGAACAGAAGCCCCAAGCCCACCACAGCCACAACTGAGCAAGCTGTGCGCGCCGGGCCACCCGAGAATGACAATCTCTGCGCCCGGTTAGTGTAAGTTCTCGTTCAGAAGCTTGGCTAAGCGCGCACCAGCCAGGGCGATGCGAGCTTTGGCATCTTGCATCGCAATGTCGTAGTAAGCCTGTGTGATGGCGTAAGAGGAACCGCCCGCCGGCGCCAGGCCCTTGCCGATGGGGGCGCTGTACGCGTCCTTCTCAGCCATGGTCAGCGACTCCTTGGCCCAGTCGTCTGGGTCGGTGTCACTGACGCCGTCCTGCGCCGCGGGAAGCGCCTTGGCAAATGTCGCCGCGAAGGGCAGGGCCGGAGCCGGCTCACCCTCGCCGGGCAGATCGTCCCAAAACGCATGCAGCTCTGCGGGCGCACTCTTCGATAAGGTGCCTTCGAACTGCTTCTTCATCGCCGTGGGCAGCTTGATCTTGATATCGTTGCCGCCTGCATCTCCTTTGTTCGCGAAGAAACGGACGGTGCCATGCAGGGGCTGATGGATGTCGCCAACCAGATGTTCCAGCCATACCAGTTCGTAGGACTTCAACAGATCGAGACTGGCATCGGTCGAGGCGATCGCGGTGCGCAGCACGGCGATCTGTGTGGCTGCGTTCGGCGCCGGCGTATCGGGCACCTTCGACCTGTCCGATGCGAACCCTGCGTCCACGAAATGCCAGTACCCATGACTGGCCGTGTCGGTGTAGCCAACGGCAGGTTCGGACGGTCCGCTATTCGCCGGAGGAGTATCGGAGTCTCTCAACCATTCGTGCTTAATCGTGTCGGGCCAGGTAGCGGCGCGCATGAACAGATAGAGATTCCGATCATCTTGCGAAAGTCCGGCCGGCAGATCGTTCACCCAATCCGCATAGCCGGGAATCGATTTCGTGTTATCGGAGTTATGCAACGTCGGCACCATCGCCAGAAGCTGCATGACCCGCTTTTGCATATCGGGATTCAACTGTTGCCAGGCAACGTATGCAACAGCCTCATGTCCGGTGTTCCCCCAGCCCCGAACTTGCTGAGGAGCCGCCAGCGCCAGTACCAGCAGGCAAGGCAGAACCCATCCCCGGACAGTTCTTTTGAGACCAGTGTGCGTCTGTTGAAGGAACATACTTACCTCCATTCGATCTATTTCTCGAGCCCGGCAACCGCTCGCGCGGCCGAGAGTGTCACGTGCCAGCTTTCACCGCCGCGTTCGGCAGTGACCGCGGATCTTTCTGATAACTGTAGCGCAGAAACGCTGCCATAGCGAACACAAGTTCTTGCGCCCTCCGAGGCTTCCGCTGAAAGCCACGCGTTCGTAACCGAAGAGTCATGAGCCGGGCCGCCTCGGCGCGCGATCCGGCGTGGATTTCATATCCACTGGGTTAGGTGCATTGGACTCCGCGTGTGATCCGGACATTTGCCAGATACGGGCTTACTGGAAAGCGATTTTGGGCTGCGCTCCGCATGTCCGGTTGGGCGAGATGACCCCGGCCTCCCCTGCATGTCCGCAGAGGTCATCCCTCGCGCCAAAATAGCGCGCAGAGTGTCGACTGCTTTTAGGATCTCGGCATGTTGAACTGCCGAGACCATCCCAGTTGGCGGTGCCCAGACCTCGGCTTGTCTCCCGTTTTAGAACCTATAGCTACCCATCAACTGGACCACGCGGTTGCCGGTCGTGTAGAGCGGGCGGCCGCTTGTCGTGAGGTTGGCATTGGTGGTGCCAGGTACTGCGGCCGTGAAGGCCAGCGACAGGTCGGAACAGCCTGCCGTGCAGAACTGCGGAATTGGATGATTCAAGAAGTTGGTTGCCGAGGCCCGCAGCTCGATCGGATGCTCCTTGTACTTGAAGGTCTTGAAGATGGCGAGGTCGTTGCCGAAATAGCGCGGGCCGTGTATGTACGGCCAGACCGCCGGGCCGTTGGTGCCTTGCGGCCCCAGAGCGAAGCAGTTGGGGTTGAAGTAGTGGCCTGGTTGCAAACTGCTGCGCGGATCGCACGTGAGTATCGGAAGGATCTCCGCGGAGTTGGTGCCGAGCCATGTCCAGCTGTTCAGCGCACCTACCGTAACCAGATTCAGATTTCCGCCGGAGTTCGGTTGGATCGGAGCGCCGCTTTGCGCCTGGACTACACCGGAAACCGACCAGCCATTGAGCAGGGCGCCCAGAAACCGGTCGGCCTGATGAGTGGGCTTGGGGAATCTGACCGTGTACCCAACATTGAATATCTGCGTGTGGTCATACGCCAGCGGACCGTAATTGTCCTTCAGATTCCACGGATCTGCCGTGGGGCCGTTGCCGGCGCCGTTGTCGGTGTTGCCGTCGCGGATTCCGAGCGCTTTGCCGAACGTGTAATTCA
>CAWJLI010000158.1:0-20839 GCA_963843095.1 Bryobacterales bacterium | reverse complement strand
TCAAAATCCAGATCGCATTGCGCAACGGCCCGCATCGAGTGTGAGAGCCAGCCAGGATGGCGAGCACGGCGTACGTAGCCATGGCGGCAGTGAAACGATTCTTCATCGGCGTGGCATGTTATAGGCGAAATTGAGCTGGACCACAACGCGCTCGCCTTTGAATTCCGTCGGCAGCGGAGGAAACGGGTTGGATGCGCTGATGCCGGCCACGGCGGCTTCATCGAGCGGGCGCGAACCGGATTGCTCCGCGTACACCAGCTTGAGCACGGCGCCGGCGCGGCCGATGGCAAACTGAATCGAAACGTGGCCGCGCAAACCCATCTTGACGCTTTCCGGCATCACGGCGGTCCAGTTGCGGCGCACGGCGGCCAGCACCTGCATCAAGTAGGGCCGGAAATCGACGCCCATGGGATCGCTCTTCAGCTCGACGTTGGCGCCGGGCACTCCGGGCGTGGGCGACTGGCGAATGCCGCCGAAGACGAACGGGTCCGATGCGCCGGGATCTCCCACCACCATCCGGCCGCCAAAACCCCCGCCACGGGCGGCATCCTGGACCGCGTCCGCCACCGAACTGCGCGGCAACGGAATGCGCCCCGTGACCTGGCCGGGCGGCGCCGCGCGACCGGCGTCTTCGAGCGTGATCTTGGGCTGTTCCGGCAACTGGATCTGCGGCTGCACCTGGGCGAACTGCGGCAGGTCTGGTTTGGGCAGCGCTTTGGTAGTGTCGATTTTGGGCGCTTCGGGCAGCGACAGCGGAGCGGCGGGCTTGGCGGCGGGCGCCGAGGGCATGACCAACGGGCGCGGCTTCTCGTGCGGCGCGGCCGGCGGCGCCTGCGGCATCTCGACGCGCGGCCGTTCGGGAGAGGAGCGCACCTCGAATTCCGCCGTGACCTTGCTGCGATTGGGGGCTGTCTGGGTGAGCTCGGTGGGCGGCTCGATGAGCGGCGTGAAGGTGCGTTCGATCGCCTGCCGCGGGCCTTCGAACCCCGGCAGAGTGAACAGCGCCACCACCACCGCTACGTGAATCGCGATAGTGAGGATGGCCGCTTTGCGGTGACGCGCGCCCGCGCCCGGATCGCTCCAGTCGGTCAGCAGGTGCAGTTCGGCGTCAATCGGCTGATTTGCTACGGTTTCCATCCCGCGGTCAGGGCGTGCGACACCACTTGCGAGTGCTCTTTGATTTTATCAAGAATCGCCAGTGCCACACCCAATGTTTGACGCGCCGCGGCCCCGGAGCATTTCGTCAAGATACGGCTTTCCACTGCGTCCAGAAAGGCTTCCAGTTGCAGCTTGAGGGGCTCGCTCTTTTCGACAGGCGCTTGCAGAAAACCGATCTGCCGCGCGGCATCCACCGAAAAAATGGTCAGATCCTGGCGGGCGTAATCGAGTGACAAGTATTGGCTGGGCTGGAAGAGCCGCAGTTTGCGGACCCGCTCGGTGGAAACCCGGCTGGCGGTCAGATTGGCCACGCAGCCGTTGGGGAATTGCAGCCGCACGTTGGCGATATCCACTTTGGGCGAGAGAATGCAGATGCCGGCGGCGCGAATTTCGGCAGGCTCGGCGCCGGCCAGGGCCAGCACGATATCCACGTCGTGGATCATCAAGTCCAGCACCACGTCCACGTCCAGGCTGCGCGGGCTGAACAGGTTCAAGCGGTGGATCTCGAAAAACAGCGGCAGGGTAGCGCGGCGCTCCAGTTCCAACACGGCCGGATTGAAGCGCTCCAGGTGACCCACTTGCAGGATGCGGCCGTGGCGGGCGGCGCTATCGATCATGCGGCCGGCGGCGACAGTGTCCACCGCAATCGGCTTCTCTACCAGGACGTCGATGCCGGCATCCAGCAGCGCGCAGGCCACCGCCTCATGCGCGCTGGTCGGCACGGCGACGATGGCGGCATCCACCCTCCCCGCCAGCTCGCGTGCATCGGTGAGGGCCACGGTGCCGTGCGCCGCGGCAGCTTCTTCGGCGCGCGCCCGATCGATATCCACGATGGCGGCGAGCTCGGTGCGCTCGGCTTGCCGCGCCACGCGACAATGGTTGCGGCCGAACTGCCCCGCACCGACTACCGCCAGCCTGATTTTCGACATAAGTAAATTCGGTCGGAAGTCAGAAGCCAGAAGACAGGAGTCAGAAGACAGAATCCTGACTTGCGACTTCTGTCTACTGACTCCTGGACTCCGTCTTCCAGCTCCTGACTTCTGTCTCCTGACTTCTGTCTTCTGTCTCCTGTCTTACTTCGCTTGCAGCACGCCGGCCTTCTTGAAATCGCCGGCCTTGACGTAGCTGAATGCGGTCGGAACCACGTGTTTGCGGAAGGCCATGTTCACTTCATCCACGGTGAGCTTGTCGATTTTGGCTTCCAGCGCCTCGTCGAACTTGATGGTGCGGCCGAAACGCTCGCGGTTCAGCAACAGACTGGCCAGCGACGGATCTTCGGACCGCTGCAAGGTCAGCTCATCCTTCCACGCCTTTTTCTCCGCCGCCACTTCGGTCTCTGTGAAGCCGTCCTTGAGTGCGCGGGCCAGCTCCTCGCGAAAGTCGGCTTCCACCTTGGGAGCATTCTTGGGAGCGCAAATGGCCCAGACCGTAACCGAGGCGCCGTCGTCCTTGCCGGGCACGCTGATCGAGGAACCGACGCCATAGCTGAGCCCGTCCGCTTCGCGGATGCGGTGCTCCAGCCGCGAGGAGAAGGTGCCGCCGAAGAGCCGGTTGGCCATCATTGCAGCCGCGTAGTCGGGATCGTCCATCTCGAGCGGCGTGTTCATGCCGGCGTTGAATACCGCGTTCTCTTTATCGGGCGTTTCGATTTTGCGATCGACCGCGCCGACCTCTTGGTATGGTTGTGGCACGCGCTCGAAGTGGCCGGCACTCTTCCAGTCGCCGAACAGCCCGGTAGCCAGCTTCTCCGTCGCCGCCTCATCGAACTGGCCCACGATGACCAGCTCGGCGTTGACGCCGCCATAGAACTGTGCGTAGAACTTCCTGGCATCGTCCAGCGTGACCTTCTTCAAGTCTTCAATCTGCTCATCGAACGTACTCACGTGGCGCGTATCGCCGCGCGGGTAGGGCTTCAAATGGCGCTGCAACTCGAGCGGACCAAGCGCCTGGGGCTCGGTCTTGGATGCTTCGAGGCCGGCTAGTTCGGTTTGCCGCGCCGGCTCGAATTCGCTTTCGGGGAAAGACGGCTGGCGCAGCACTTCGGCTGCCAGCCGCAAAGCTCCGGGCAGGTTGGCCGCTACCGTTTCGATGCTGGCGTTGGCGCTGGTCACACCGCCGCTCACGTTCAATTGAGCCTTCAGGCGATCCATTTCGTCCTGGATCTGCTGACGCGACTTGGATTTTGTGCCGCGCATCAGCAGGCTGCCCGCCATGTCCGCCGCCCGTTCCTTGCCCAGCAGCGATTTTTCGTCGCCGAAGCGGATGCCCAGTTGTACATGCACGGTGCCGCCGCGCGTTTTCTTGGGCAGCAGCAGCAACGTCATCCCGTTCGGCAGCTTGATTCTCTTCAGGCGGGCTTCAATGTTGGCCGGCGACGGATCGAATACTTCGCCTTGGGAAACCGCCTCCCCGCCTTTGTAATCCTTAAACACCACTGACAAATCGGGAGTGGCAGGGATCTCCGCGCGATCCGCCGTCTTCAAGGGGATAAACTCGCCCAACGTGCGGTTGGATTCCCTAAGATAGGCCTTCGCCACGCGCGTCACGTCTTCGGGCGTGATGTTCTTGATTTCGTCGCGCTCCAAGAACAGCAGGCGCCAGTCGCCGGCCGAGATCACTTCACTCAGCGCCAGCGCTATCGACTGCGTGTCCGCCATAGCGAGATCGAACTCCTTCAGCAGCCGCGTTTTCACCCGCTCCACTTCTTCTTGGGTGGGAGCCTCGTTGACGAGGTCCTCGACGTTCTTCAAAAGGATGGCGCGCGCGTCGTCCAGGGACTGCTCCGGGCTCAGTATGGCGTAAGCGAATAGGACGCCCGGGTCGTGCAACTCGTAGTGCACTACGCCGGCGGCAGCGGACTTCTTGGTGTCGACGAGAGCCTTGTACAGGCGGCCGGAGGGCCGGTTGCCCAACATGTCGGTCAGCACTTCGAGTGCAGCCGAATCCGGGTGCCCGCCGGCCGGCACGTGGTACATCGCCGCCACCGCCTGCTGGCTTCCCACGCGGCGTAGCATGACCGATCGCTCACCGTCCTGCGCCGGTTCCACCGTGTAGGTGGGCTCCAGCGTGCGGACCGGACGCGGGAGACGGCCAAGCGTGTCGGCGACCCAGGCGAGCGTCGTAGTCTCGTCAAACTTCCCTGCAACGGTCAGCACCGCATCGTCGGGTTGGTAGTACTTCTTATAAAAAGCCGCCAGGCTCGTGATGGACACGTGCTCGATATCGGAGCGGCTGCCGATGGTAGGGTGGCCGTAGGCGTGCCACAGGTACGCCGTCTCAAGCAGCCTCTCCACCATGACTCTGATGGGGTTGTTCTCGCCCATTTCGAACTCGCTTCGCACCACCGTCATTTCCTTGTCGAGGATCTCCTTTTCGACGCGGGTGTTCACCATGCGGTCGGCTTCGAACTCCAGCGCCCAGCGGAGGTTTTCGTTGGTCGCGTTCAGCGTTTCGAAGTAGTTCGTGCGGTCGTAAAAGGTCGTGCCGTTGAAATCCGGGGTGTGGTCGGTCAGCTCCTTCTTGATGTTGGTGCGCGTCTTGGTCTCGCGGAACATCAGGTGCTCCAGCAGGTGCGCCATCCCCGTTTCGCCGTAGCCTTCCTGGCGCGAACCCACCAGGTAGGTGATGTTTACCGTGACCTTGGGTTTGGACGTGTCCGGAAACAGCAGCACATGCAGGCCGTTCGGATAGGCGTATTCGGTGATGCCTTCGACCGACGTAACTTTCTGCACGCCAGGCGGCAAGGTCTGGCAATAGGTAGCCGCGCCCAGCAGAAGGGCGGCGGCGACGATCGAGAACCGCGGAACATGTTGCATTGGTGCCTCTTTTTGCTTGCGGGTTCGCAGGTGAAAGCGCCTGCGCCACCTGCCTCGAAGGGCAGGCTTCTTGCCTACCAACGCCCGCTTAGGGGCGCACAGTGTTACTAACAGGCTTCCAGGCCGGATTATAGCAAGCACCGGGGATGCGGACGCGTCAGGCTTGGATGCCGACGATGGCGATATCGGCCTCGTCGGCGGCTTCGATCATTTCCGCGCGGTCGAGCAGGAGTGTGCGGCCGGCCTCGACGGCGAGCACGGTGGCGCCACACTCGCGCATCACCGGTATGGTTGCGCGACCCACGGTCGGCACGTCGAACAGCAGGTGCTCGCGGCGGCGCGCTACTTTGACCAGTGCCAGGCGCCGGCCGTTGACAAGGCCGGCGGCGCGGCGCAGCATAGCGTCGGTGCCTTCCATGGCTTCGAGGGCCACGCAGGCGCGCTCGGAGATCGCCACCGCCTGTCCCACATCGAAACCCGCCAGCGCGTTGGCGACGCGGCAGCCGTATTCCACGTCCGCCATTTCCTCTTTGTTCGGCTTGCGCCGCGTCATGGCGCCCGTGGTGGCCAGCAGCGGTTTGAGCAGCCAGGTGGAATCGCGCAGGTGAATGCCCTCGCCTTCGAGCACCTTCACTACGCCGCCGATCAAGCCGTCGGTATTGCGCGCGGGCAGGGAAGCCAGCAGTTTCACTAGACGCCAGTCGGGCACAATCGACGAGAAGATCTTGGCGTGCTTCACCTGCCCGCACATCACGACTTCAGTGATGTCTTCGCTCTTGAGAATCTCGATCAGCTTGCTCAACTGCCCGAGCGAGATCCAGTAGCAGCGCGGGGCCAGGCTGGCGACTTCCTGCGGAGCTTCCTCTTCGATCGCGATCACCGTAACATCCAGGCCCAGCCGCGCCGCGCTCTCAAGCGCCAGCAGCGGAAATCGCCCGTTCCCGGCAATCAGACCGTAGCGCATCTATTTGATGATGCCGCGCTCGGAAGCGCGGATGAAAGCGATTAATTCCTCGACCTCGGGCAACGCCGGCACCTCGGCGCGGATTCGGTCGATGGCTTGCGAGGTATTGAGACCCGCGCGCGTCAGCAATCGGAACGCGGTTTGCAGCGCTTCGACCGTGGCCTTGTCGAAGCCGCGCCGCTCCAGGCCGATCGAATTGGCGCCGAACACAGCCGATTCCGGCTTGTGGCTGGTCAGCGAATACGGCATCACGTCCTGCTTGATGACGCTGTACGGTCCTATGAACGCGTGACGGCCGATGTGGCAGAACTGATGGATGCCGCTGAACGGGCTGATGTCCACCCAATCTTCGATGATGACGTGGCCGGCGACGCCCACGCTGTTGCCCAGAATCACGTGATCGCCGATGCGTACGTCGTGCGCCACGTGGGCCTGCACCATGATGAGGTTATCGCTGCCGATGGAAGTGACCAGGCCGCCGCCCTGGGTTCCGCGATGGATGGTGACGAACTCGCGGATGCGGTTGCGGTGGCCGATGCGCGTTTCAGAGCGCTCGCCTTTGTACTTGAGGTCCTGCGAGGCCACGCCCACCGTGCTGTAAGGGAAGAAGACGTTGTCCTCGCCGATCCAGGTGGGGCCTTCCAGGTAGAGGTTGGCCATCAGCCGCGTGCGGGCGCCGATCTCCACTTCCGGCCCGACCACGCAGTACGGGCCGATCTCAGCGCTTTCCGCCACGCGCGCCCGCGCGTCGACGATCGCGGTCGGATGAATCGGCATCGGCTATGTCTGGGCGGGGGCGCTTTCTTCCTTGTCCGCCAGCTTGCACATCACTTCCACTTCGGCCACCACTGCGCCATCCACTGTGGCCACACCCGCCATCTTCGCGACGGTAGCCTTGCGCTTCAGCACCTTCATTTCCATGCGAAGCACGTCGCCCGGCACCACCGGCTTACGGAAGCGCGCGTTCTCCACCGCGACCAGCAGCACCAGCTTGCTATGCCGGTCGGAAATGGACTTCAGCACCAGCACGCCCGCGGTCTGCGCCATGGCTTCGATAATCAACACGCCGGGCATGACGGGGAAATCCGGAAAGTGACCCGTGAAAAACGGTTCATTGTGGGTGACATTCTTGATGCCGACCACGCGCTCGGCTTCGAGCTCAATAATGCGGTCCACCAGCAGAAACGGGTACCGGTGCGGGAGGATGTCCCGGATCTCGTTGATATCCAAAATGGCCATGGAGTGAGTATTATAACAGCCGTGGATTCAATTCTACGGCAAGTGAAGGGTTACCAGGCGGAGATGATGGACCTGATCGGGCAATTCGTGGAATGCGAATCGCCCAGCGATGATCGCGCGGCGGTGGACCGGTTCGTCGACTTGGTCTGCGATACGCTAGCGCCGGTGGCGCGGCTGAAGACCGTTCCTGGCGGGCGCTTCGGCCGTCACCTGCTCGCCGAAATGAAGCTGCCCGGGCGCAAGAAGAGCGGGCAAGTCTTGGCGCTGGGCCACTCCGACACTGTCTGGCCTGTCGGCGCGCTGCGCGACATGCCGTTCCGCAATCATCGCGGACGGCTCTGGGGACCGGGCGTGCTGGATATGAAAGCGGGGATAGCGTTTTTCATTTTCGCCGCGCGTGCGCTGCGCGAATTAAGCTTGCCGGCGCCCTCGCGGGTGCTGCTGCAGCTCAATTCCGATGAGGAAGTGGGCAGCGGAAGCTCGCGCGCGCTGACGGAAGAAAACGCACGGCGCAGTCACACGGTGCTGGTGCTTGAACCCGGCACCGGCCTCGAGGGCAAGCTCAAAACCGCGCGCAAAGGCGTTGGTGCGTTCACCGTCACCGTGCGCGGCAAGGCTTCCCACGCCGGCGTGGATTTCCAGGCCGGGGCAAGCGCCGTGCTGGAGTTGGCGCGGCAGATTGGTTTGATCGCGAATTTCACCAAACTTGACCGCGGGATCACCGTGAACCCAGGCGTTACCGCTGGCGGCACGCGCTCCAACGTGGTGGCGGCCGAAGCGCGCGCAGAAGTGGATATCCGCGTGGCCCGCTTGCGCGACGCCGCGCCGCTCGAACGCAAATTCCACGCGCTGAAACCGTTCGACCCGCGCTGCACCATCTCGGTCAGCGGCGGCTTAAATCGCCCGCCGCTCGAACCGAGCGCCGCAGGGAAGCGGCTGTTTCGCAAGGCGCGCAAACTGGCACTCGAGTTGGGAATCGAGCTGGAGGAATCGTCGACCGGTGGCGGCTCGGACGGCAACTTCACCGCGGCTTTGGGCATCCCCACGCTCGACGGTCTGGGTGCGGTGGGCGAAGGCGCTCACGCTGCGCACGAAAGCATCCTCATCAACCGGATCGCCGATCGCACGGCGCTAATTGCTAAGCTGCTGCTGGCATAGCGCTGCCGTGGCGCACGCACTCATGCGTGCCGCGTCGAGACTCTTCTCCACGCGCAGGTGTCGGCAAGAGTGCCGACACGGCAGGCTAAAGCCCGCGCACCTTACTCCTTCGCCACCGCAACCGTCTTATCTAACTTCACGTCCGCCGACGAACTACCCACCATCAAACTTACCTGGTCGGCTTCCACTTCCCAGCGCTGCCTGGCCATGTCCCAGTAAGCCAGCGTTTCCGCCTTCAGCGGCAGCGAGACTGTGCGCGTCTGGCCCGGCGCCAGCGTGACGCGGCGGAAGCCCTTCAGCTCTTTGTTTGGCCGCTCCACGCCGGAGTTGAGGTGCTTCACATACAGTTGCACCACCTCATCGCCCTGGCGCTTACTCGTGTTCGTAACATCCACGCTGACGGTAATCTCGCCTCCCGCGCGCAATGTCGCGGCGCTGGTCTTCAAATTGGAGTACCGGAACGTCGAGTAACTCAAGCCGTAGCCGAAAGGATAAAGCGGCTCGCCCTGGAAGTACATGTAGGTTCTGCCGTGGCGTATGTCATAGTCCATTTTGGCGGGAACCTGGTCGAGCGACCGCGGGAAGGTCTGCACCAGCCGGCCGCCAGGATTATAGTCGCCGAACAGAACCTCGGCGATGGCGGAGCCTTCCTCCTGGGCATTGTGCGTGATGTGCAGAATGGCGGGCACGTTTGCCTGCGTCCAATTGATAGCGATTGGAAAACTGGAAACCAGCACCACCACCGTTTTGGGATTGGCCGCGTGCACCTTCTTCACCAGCGCTTCCTGCTCCAGGTCGATCCACTTGCGGTCCATGGCTTCCTTGCCATCGCTGGGCGTCGGGCACTTCGCCCACGGCGCGCCGCAGGTGGGATGATTGCCGACGAACACAATCGCCACGTCGGATTGCCTGGCCGCGTTCACCGCGGCATCGTCGTCATTGTTGGCTGCCTCGTTGACCTTCACCGCGCCGGCGGCTGCCTTGATTCCGTCCAGGGGGGTAATCGTGTACGGAGGCGTGCCGCTGTACCAGTCCAGCGCCACGTCGTTCGCGTGCGGGCCAATCACCGCGACGGATTTCACCGCGTTCCGGTCGAGCGGCAGCAGACCGCCCGCGTTCTTGAGCAACACCACCGATTCCAGCGCCACCTGCTTCGCCACCGCCTTGTGGTCGCCCAGCTTCCAGGCGTCCTCATCGCCCTGGATCTTGGTGTAAGCAACCCGCTCGGGAGGGTCGAGCATGCCGAGCTTGATCATCACGCGGAACTCGTTCTTTAGCACTGCGTCGATCTCGGGTACGGTCAGCAGGCCCTGCTGCAACGCTTCGCGCACCGCCTTGCCGAAAATGCCGTCCAGAAACTGGTTGATGCCCGCCTTGACGGCGCCCGCCGCGGCGTGAGGCATGTCGGCGTAATACTTATGGGCGAAGACCATGCCCCCCAGCGCGCCAGCATCGGTGCAGATGATGCCGTCCTGCCCCCACTCCTTGACGGTGATGTCTCTCAGAATGGGACTTGCCGTCGCGGGAATTCCGTTGATGGCGTTGTAGGCCGCCATGTAGGCGCGCGATCCGCCTTCCTTCACGCCCATGCGGAAGGGCACCGAATAATACTCGCGCAGCAGCCGCTCATCGAAATTGGAAGAAGTTTCCCCGCGGCCGTCCTCGTTGCTGTTGGCGAGAAAATGCTTCATCAGCGAAGCCGTCAGCCAGTACTTCGGGTCGTCGCCTTGCAGGCCCTTGACCATCGCGACCACCATGGTTCCGTTGAAGAAGGCGTCCTCGCCGAAGCATTCCTCGGTGCGCCCCCAGCGCGGGTCGCGGCCCAGGTCGGCATTCGGCGCGCGCACCACCAGCCCGCCGCGGTGCGTTTTTTCGCTTTGGAAAATGTAGCGCGTCTCGTAGCCTTCCACGCCGCCGGCTTTGCGCACCAGCTCCGGGTCCCACGTCTCGCCCATGCCGATCGCTTGGGCGAATTGCGTTGTCGGGATCGGCTTCGGCCGGCCCCATCCGCCGGGTCCGCCCAGCGCCAGGCCGTGCAAGCCCTCCACGTGGCGCGTGCCATGAATGCCCAGGCGCGGCACGCTGGGGTCGGTGCCCAGACAGAAGATCTTCTCGTCGACCGTCATCAGCGAGACGATGTTGCGTACCCGCTCCTCAGCCGGCAGATCCGGGTTTTGAAATGGATATTGATACTGCGCGGAGGCGGTTCTCCCGCCCCACGCCGCAAGCAGGCAGAACCCCGCAACCAGGCGCATCGTGTTTTTCATGAAGATGGTCCTCGCAATTCCCTCATCAAGATAGTAACCCCGCGACGGCGCGGCTGCTGCAACTTGCCCGGAGATATAATCCAGGAATGCTCAATCATCGGATCGGCGCCATGCCGCGCCTCGCCACTCGTTCACTGCTCACCTTCACCGCCGTCTTGCTGCTTGCGGCCCCGGCCGGCGCGCAATGGATTCCGCAAAACCCGGTGACGAGTTTTGAGAAGCAGGCCGACGCCGTCGTGTTCACGATGCAAACGGGCGCCCTGCGGGTGGCCGTCTCGACCGACTCCATCTTTCACATCACCTATTCACCCATCGCGGCTTTCCCGAATCGCGCCGACGACGCGATCGTGAAGACTTCCTGGCCGGCCGTGCCGTTCACCGTGGCCGAAACGCCGCGCGCCATTTTGATTTCGACCGCCCGCATGCGCGTAGCCGTGGACCGCGCCGATGGTACGCTCGCCTACGCCGATGGCTCCGGCCAGCCACTGGTTCAGCAAGGCCCCAACACGCTGACGCCGGTCACCGTGAATGGCGAGAAGACTTACCACGCCGAGGCTTTCATCGGCCTGTGGGGATCCACCGAGGCGTTCTATGGGCTGGGCCAGCACCAGGCCGGCGTCTGGAACTATCACGGCGAATCGGTGGATATCGCCCAGGACAACACCAACATCTCAGTGCCGATGCTGCTATCGAGCAAAGGCTATGGAATCTTCTGGAATAACTCCTCGCGCAGCCGCTTCAACAACCGCTTCGTGCATGCGCTGTACATCACCTCAGAAGTTGCCGACTCGATCGACTATTACTTCTTCTACGGACCGGATTTCGATAAGATCGTCGCCGGTTATCGCGAGCTGACCGGCCAGGCGCCGCTGTTCGGCCGTTGGGCCTACGGCTTCTGGCAATGCAAGAACAAGTACAAGACCCAGAAGGAGCTGCTATCCGTCGCGCATAAGTACCGCGACCTGCACATCCCCGCCGATGACATCGTACAGGACTGGTTTTGGTGGACCACCATGGGTTCCTTCAAGTTCAGCGACCAGTATCCCGACCCGAAGGGAATGATGGACGACTTACACGCCATTCATTTCCACCTGATGATCTCCGTGTGGCCCTATTTCTATCCCGGCTCGGATGTCTATACCGACATGGACCGCAGAGGCTTCTTCATCGACCGGACCAAGGTGAAGGCTTATCATCCACAGGGTTCGGCATTGTACGATGCAACGAATCCGGAAGCGCGCAAGTATTACTGGAATCTGATTGACGACTCGCTTTTCAAAATCGGCGCCGACGCCTGGTGGATGGACACCACCGAGCCAGAGACCGAGGCCCGCGAGGATAGCGTAATGGTGACCAACCACGTCGCCGCCGGCAACGGCGCGCGCTACGCCAACATTTTCCCGCTGCTCACCACCAAGGCTGCCTACGAAGGCCAGCGCGCCGCCTCGGACCAGAAGCGCGTATTCATCCTCTCCCGCTCCGCGTTTGCCGGCTCGCAGCGCAATGCGGTCACTGCGTGGTCGGGCGACGTCAATTCGGATTGGGAGACGCTGCACCGGCAAATCCCCGCCGGATTGAATTACTCACTCTCCGGGTTGCCTTATTGGACCACCGATATTGGCGGCTTCACTTCCGGCAATCCCAACGATCCGGCCTATCGCGAGCTCTTCATCCGCTGGTTCCAGTTCGGCACGTTCTGCCCCATCTTCCGCGTCCACGGCACTCGCACCAACGACCAGAACGAGCTGTGGTCATACGGTCCGGACGCGCAGAAGATACTTACCGCCTACGACACTCTGCGTTATGAATTGATGCCGTACATCTATTCGGTGGCGTGGAAGACGACGAGCGATGCATACACGCCCATGCGGCCGCTGGTGATGGATTTCCGCACCGATGTGCGCGCCGAGAACATCGGCGACCAGTTCCTGTTCGGGCCGTCGATCCTGGTAAACCCGGTCACCGAGCCGGCCGCCACCACGCGCCACCTTTATTTGCCGAAGGCGCAGTGGTACGACTTCTGGACCGGCAAAGTCACGGAAGGCGGCAAAGCCGTCGATGCGCCGGTGACGCTCGACCGCATTCCGCTCTATGTGCGCGCCGGTTCCATCATTCCGATGGGCCCGGACGTGGAGTATGCGGCCGAGAAGCCGGACGCCCCGATCGAGCTGCGCATCTACCGCGGCGCCGACGCCCGCTTCACCTTATACGAAGACGAGAACGACACTTATAACTACGAGAAAGGCGCCTATGCCACGATTCCGATCGAGTGGAACGAGGCCGCGCAGAACCTGACCATCGGCGACCGCCATGGCACTTACCCCGGCATGCCCACCAGCCGCCAGTTCAAGGTAGTCTTCGTCGCCGAGTCCCACGGCGCCGGCATCGGGGCAACATTAAAGGCGGACGGCGAACTGACATACGCGGGTAAGGCTATATCTGTCCGTAACGGACCGATGGGGCGGTGATTGCGGAATGCGTGCGCCTGTTCTCTCGTCCGACGACCCACTTACCCGCCGTACGGCATAACAGGCACTTTGCCTAACTCGCGGGAGTAGACGGTCAGGGCGCCGCGATGATGGGCGGTGTGCTCGACCATCGCCCATACGATGTCGGTGATGGGTTGGCCGCCCATAACCGGGCCGGGCGGGAGTGGCTTCGCGAGAGCTTCCGGGCTGCGCGAGCGGAGAAAGTGAATCGCGTTCGCGTACGCGGTTTCGAGCATCTGGCGGGCGGCTGCCAGCGAAGTCACACGCTCGAGGGCGGCGGCGTGGCTGGCGAAATCGAGGTCGAAACCTTCGGGCCGGGATGCGCCCTCGACGAACCAATCGAGAGTCTGGGCTGCGTGCGCGACCTGCTGCGCGACGGTCATCATGCCTTCCTTCGGACGGAATCCGGAGTCGGTCTCATCGAGGACCCTGGTTGAGCGGTCGAAGAAATCCTTGCTGGCGAGCAATTGATTGGCAAAGTCGTAAGTCTGCGGTTTTGGGCTCATGGGCCACACTATACCAGAAGGCGAATAAAAAGAGAAGAGCGATTTATCACAATTCTGAGCATTTTCTGAGTTTCTTCTCCGACGGCCCGGTGTTTCCTCGATAGGCTCGCGGGCCGTGCATGCCTGGCGCCCAAAAGGTAGGCAGAAGTGTAAATGCAGCGGGCGAAAGCGGCGAGCGCACCCTGTTACACTCCGGCAGAGGTGCGGTTTGACCGGCGACAGCCGCAAGGCAATCCCGAATAGGGATCAGGTTGGCAAAGGAGTTCTCGCATGAAGCTGTGGTTTGCGTTGGTTGCAGTGGGTGTTGCAATGGCCGGGCCAGGACATCGATTTGCCTGCACCGACTACACCCGAGGCAAGGTCTTCGTGGTGGACGCAGCGGGAAAAGTGGAATGGAGCTACGATGCTCCGCACGCGAACGACATCTGGGTGCTTCCCAACGGCAACTTGCTGTTCAATACGGGACACGGTGTCAAGGAAGTAACTCGCGATGGGACGGTCGAGTTCTCTTACGAATCCTCGAGCGAGGTCTACGCCTGCCAGCGGCTTCCCAATGGCAACACATTCGTCGGCGAATCGAATGCCGGCCGTCTGCTGGAGGTGAATCCCGCGGGGCGGATCGTCCACCAGGTCCGGCTGCTGGCGGAGGGTACCGACGGCGGCTCGGCGTACATGCGCAATGCGCGCCGGCTGGCCAATGGACACTACCTGGTGGCGCACTACGGGCTCCAGGTGGTGCGCGAGTACGATGCGGATGGCAAAGCGGTGTGGCAGGTGGCGGCGCCGGGTGGGCCGCACAGCGTGGTGCGCCTGCCGGACGGCAACACGCTGATCGCGAGCGCGGACCGGGACGGCGCTCCGGCGCGGGTATTCGAAGTCACGCCGGATGGGCGAACCGTTTGGGACGTGCGGGGCGACGAGTTACCCGGGATCAGCCTGAAGTTCATGGCGGGGCTGCACCGGCTGCCGAACGGCAACACAGTGATGAGTAACTGGCTGGGACACGGGCAATTCGGCAAGGCCCCTCACCTGATCGAGGTAACGCGGGACAAGCGGGTGGTATGGACCTTTGCCGATCACCAGACTATGAAGACCATCTCTAGTGTCCAGCTTCTGGACGTGGCTGGCGATGCGATCGCCGGTACGGTTTTACATTGAAGAAGGAGTTGCACGATGAACCGCCGGAGTTTTCTGTATAGCAGCGCTGCGCTGGGCGCGGTCCGGCCGAGCACGGCCACCACGGCCGAAGACGGGCTACTGGAGAGAGTCGCGCAGGCCGCGCTGACCATGCAGCGCCATTCCTGGGAGCAGGGAATTCTGGCCCAAGCATTTCTCGATATGGGCGACCGGGATCGCGTCATCCTGATGGCCAAGAGCGCGATTGTCGAGAAGGCTGCGGACGGGCGGCTGGCGGCTATAGGCGGTGGTGCGACCGATCCCGCGATGGGAGGGACGGCATACTGGTGGGCCGGGGAGTTAACCGGCGATCCGCAAATGCGGGAGGCCGCGCGCGGACTGCTGGAGTTCGTCCTGAAGAAAACGCCGCGGGCCGCGGATGGAACCTGTTACCACGTGTTCCGCTCTCCCGAGATGTGGTCCGACAGTTTCTACACCACGCCTCCATTTCTGGCGACGACCGCTCACTATGACGAAGCGATGTTGCAAATCGAAGGCTTGCGGAAGCGGCTCTGGAGTTCGGAGAACAAGCTGCTTTCGCACATCTGGGATGATGGCCGCCAGCAGTTTCGGGACAAGGCATTCTGGGGAGTCGGGAACGGTTGGGCGGCGGCGGGGCTCACGCGGGTGATCGCGGCCCTGCCGGGGGAGCGGCGGGCCGAGCGGCAGGTGCTGAGAGCGTTTCTGAAGGAACTGTTGGATGGATGCCTGGCTCATCAGCGTCCGGACGGGTTGTTCCACAACGTGCTGGACCGGCCGGACAGCTTTGTCGAAACCAACCTGGCGCAGATGCTGGCGTTCAGTATCTATACCGGCGTGCCTGGCGGCTGGTTGCCGGCCAGTTACGGCGCAGCCGCGGACCGGATGCGCGCCGCCGCGCGCGCCAAGGTGGACCGATACGGGTTCGTGCAGGGCGTCTGCGGAGCTCCCGGCTTCGATCATGCGGGAGTAGCGGCGGAAGGTCAGGCGTTCTTTCTGATGATGGAAGCGGCAGGGGCGAGCTTCCGCCGGTTCCACGGCCGGTAGGGTAGAGACCGAATCGGCAGGAACAACCGGGTTTCGGAAATTCAGATCAGTATTTCTAAAGAATCAATTTAGTGAAACTGTGGTACCGGTTCGGATGGGGCGTCGTTATACTCTTTTTTCGCGGATTCAGGGAGAAAAGTCTATGCCGACCGAAGACAGATTGCGCCGAGAGTTCTTGAAGCGTGCCGGGACGGGATTCGCCGGTACCGCGCTCGCCATTCAGGCGGGCCAGAGCACTGCCAAGGCAGCCGTGCCCGAACCGAAGACAGGAAGCTTCAACGTGCGGACGTTTGGGGCTGTGGGCGATGGCAAGTCGCTCGACACCGAGGCGGTCGACAACGCCATCGGCGCGGCTGCCGCTGCGGGAGGCGGAACCGTGCTGTTCCCCGCCGGCAGTTACTTGTGCGGCTCCATTCATCTCGCCAGCAACGTCGACCTGTATCTCGACCAGGGTTCCACCGTTGTGGCGGCCGACCCCACGGCGCCGGGACAGAGCGGCGGTTACGACGCGGCGGAGCCGAATAGCTGGGATGCATATCAGGACTACGGCCACAGCCACTGGCACAACAGCCTGTTCTGGGGCGAGGGCATCAGTAACATCGCCATTCTCGGTCCAGGACTCATCTGGGGAAAGGGCCTCAGCAAGGGGTACGGGCCGGGACCGGTTGCGGAACATCCCGGAGTGGGCAACAAAGCCATCAGTCTCAAGAACTGCCACAACGTGCTTCTGCGCGACTTCGCCATTCTCCATGGTGGACACTTCGGCATTCTGGCCACCGGAGTGGACAACCTTACCATCGACAATCTGCGCATCGATACCAACCGCGACGGCATGGATGTGGATTGCTGCCGCAACGTGCGCATCTCTAATTGCTACGTCAACTCTCCCTGGGATGACGGTATCTGCCTGAAGAGTTGCTACGGGCTGGGTTCGGCCAAGCCCACCGAGTTTGTCACCATCACTAACTGCTATGTAAGCGGTTGCTTCGATGAGGGCACGCTGCTCGACGGGACCTATAAACGATTTGGTCCGGGTGTGCGGGTTCCCCATACCGGGCGAATCAAATTCGGCACCGAATCCAACGGCGGCTTCCGTAACATCACCGTCTCGAACTGCGTTTTCGAAGGGTGCCAGGGACTGGCTCTGGAATCCGTCGATGGCGCGCTGCTGGAAGACGTAACCATTACCAACATCTCGATGCGGGACATCATGAGCGCGCCTATCTTTTTGCGCCTGGGCAGCCGCATGCGCGGGCCGGCGGGCGCGCCCGTGGGCACCATCAAACGAGTAATCATCAGCAACCTGGTCTGCTCCAATTCCGTCTCCCGGCTCGGCTCCATCATCAGCGGGCTTCCCGGCCACGCCATCGAGGACGTGACGATCAGCCACGTGCAGGTGTACCACCAGGGAGGCGGCACGAAGGAGCAGGCGTCAATTCAGCCACCCGAAAAGGAGAAAGGCTATCCGGAGCCGGATATGTTCGGCACCATGCCGTCGCATGGCTTCTATGTCCGCCATGCCAACGGCATCCGGTTCGACGACGTAGAGATCGTGGCCGCGAAGGGGGACCGGACCTGGACGGACCTGCGTCCGGCGTTTGTGCTGGACGACGTTCGCGACGCCGATTTCTTCCGCATCCGCACATCGCACGAGGCAGACACGCCCGTCTTTGCCTTGCACAATGTCGAGGATCTTGCGATCCACATGTGCCGGTTGGTTCCGGATACGCAACTGCCGAAGGCGGAGCAGAGCGTTCTGTAAGGGCGAGATCGCGCGGCAGCCGAAGCGGTTTTGGGAGCTGGCCGAAATCTTCTCATTCGATTCAGAGTGGATTGACCGCTAGATTCGGTTTTACCGTGACAGCGCCTACTGACGCTCCCGGCGTCGAAAAGAGCCACTCGCCGTAAGGGAGTGGCTCACTGCAAGAAGCACGAGGTCACATGTTTTTCCGCCATGGCTTCAGGTCTTGGTTTCGCAGCAGCACCCGGATGGTCTCTCGACCCATGCGTGGAACGAGTTTGCGCCTGACAGCCTCTTCAGCCACCAGTCGCACCGTCCAACGCGCCCGTCCTTCCGGTGGTTTGCCGCAGACCATGGCGACTACGCGCTGCTTCTGCGACTCGTCCAGTAGCGGCTTGGCGCCAGGCCGCTGGCGGTCATAGAGTGCACGGTCCAGGCCACCGCTGTCGTAGCGGTGAGCGATCTGGCGGATGGCCTTCGCGGTGAGGGGAAGCGCCCGTGCTACTTGGGGCGCGGCGAATCCCTGGGCCAGTTGCCGGATTGCCAGGGCGCGTAAGACAACGCGAACCTGCTCAACGCCAGATCGCAAGATCTCCTCGATGCGAACGAGATCGCTCGACTTGATTTTGATGGATATCGGACGGCGCGCCATGTCCAATGATGGGCCAAACCAGTCTCCGGTGCAATTATCTCAGCATACCTATTTAGACGGCCAAATACCTGAGCCTGCTAAACGTGTTGCATCTCTAAGGACCGCGCTCGAGCGAGTTGCGAAGACTGAATCGGGTTTGCACTGCGGGGCAGAGGGCGGCGCCGCCGGCGGCGACTCGGCGCGCAGGAGTGCGCGCGCCACATTTGGCCGTCCGACAACGTTGGATTGTCCTTGCGCCGGTCCTAAGCTAAGGACCGTGGTCGAACTGGGTGCGCTGACTGGGTTGTGAGCGGCGCCGACGCGGTGCCAGAACCGGCACCGGAGTGGCTGCCGGTTGGGGTCGAGCATTCTCTGCCTGGAGGCGACCATCCAAGTCGATGGGAAGAGTAGCGCCGCACGCAGCCCCCAGCGATCGGCGCAAACTACTCCAGCGATTCCTGCCAAAGCCGGGCCTGGACTCCGGATTCCGCCGTCGATGCGCCACCATTCCCGGTTGTCGGCGGAGTCGAGCCGCCCGGCCCTGCAATCGGCGGGAAAACGTCAGCTTGCCTTAGCTCAGCCATCACTTCTTGGCCGCCCTCGGCAGCGCGTTCGGCGATTGGTTCCGCGCCCTTCCAAACCCGGCCGGTGGCGCCGTGGACCCCGTGCCCGATTTCTGCCGCGTGGGCGGCTTCGACGGCTGCATTCAACGTCAGGATCGCAGTCTGAAACTCGATCGCATCGAGGACCCGTTCGACACTGTCGCCGGCCCCTCCGGAGTCTTCCAGTTGTCTCCCCAACCCGCTCATAACATCTCCATCCGCCATCCATCGCCCGCGCGCATCGCCTTGCGCGACAGCGGTTAAGTCATGACTGGCCGCAGAGACATGTGCACCTCGTGATCCGCTCAGACGCCCATTTGGTTTGCCTGCCCGAACGCGTGCGGCTGCAAGGACGACCGGGTGTTCGCTGGGCGCCAGGCAGATCCTGACCTCAAACGTGTCGAGGTCCCAGTGAAAGCGCCGCACGATCCATTCCGCATGGCCCGCGCTCTTGGTTCGGAAATTTTTGCCGAAAACGACCGTAGGGATGCTCAATCCGAGCGGGCCGAGTTCCTGCTCCAGGTCATTCTTCACAGAGCCGATGATCATGTTTGTCACCTCGGCGACCGCGTCCAGCACTTCTTCGTTGACCGCTGTGGTTTCGGTCATGAGCATCTGCGAACAAACACGGCAAGCCAGAACCGGCGAACAGGACACGCACCCAGTGCCCGCCCAACTGCCTGCCAATCCGATAAAAGAGAGCACGCCATCATGTGCGTCCGGCGCTCCGTTCTCAAACGTCACCTCGCCCGGAACAATGCTGGCGCCAACCATCGTAGAGAACACATCCTCAACCGCTTTCGAAAGCGACTCCACAAGATGATCTTTCAGGTTCATAATGAAATCGCTGCGGGCAAGACACCCACCAACTTCTCCTTGATCTGGTCCGCCGTGAATGGTTTACGGACGTAGCCTGCAGCTCCCAGACGAACCGCCTCGCCGACTTTGGCCTCGCCGCCTTCCGTGGTGACCATGACCACCGGGATGCCGCGCCATTCGGGGGCGCCCTTGATGGCGGCCAGCAGCTGAATGCCGTCCATCTTTGGCATGTTGATGTCCGTCATCACCAGGTTGATCTTCTGGCTGTTCAGAACCTGTAAGGCTTCCTGCCCGTCGCCCGCTTCGTAGATGTTTCGGATTGCCATGCCGGTCTGACGCAGCACGCGCTGCAAGATCTTGCGGATCGCGGCTGAATCATCTACTACCAAGACGTCGGATTCCATTCGGCTGCCTACAATCCATTTATCGGAGGAACGGGGGTTTTCATTAGAGCAAAGCGCAAAGATTCTCATTCGGAGCGAGTTCTCTAAAGTCCGGAACGCAATTGCCGATCTTCTGTCCGGGAGCCAAACTTGGGACGGCAACTCTCACAACAGGAAATCGACGCGGTATTTCAGAACGCGCAAGACCGGAAGCGGGAGGTGCCGGCGGTCCGCTTCGACTTCCGGCGGCCGGATCGCATCCCGAAGTCGCAGGTTCGGGCGATCCATCTTCTCCACGATACGTTCGTCCGCAACCTGGTCTCCAGCCTGTCGGCGTATCTGCGTTCCTACCTGGCCGTCAACCTGGTGAGCGTGGAGCAACTTTCTTACGCGGAGTTTCTCGATGGCTTGCCCTCTCCGACCTGCATGGTTTCGCTGGGGTTGAAACCCTACGACGGTCAGGGAGTGTTGGAATTGAACCCCTCCCTGGTTTTTCCCATCCTGGAGATGCTGCTCGGCGGCTCGGGCAAGACCACCATCAACATTCAGCGTGACATCACCGAAATCGAACAGAAACTGCTGGACGGCCTGTTGCGCATTATCCTCCAGGATTTGCGGGAAGCATGGAGAGTGGTCACCGCCGTCGAGTTCACCGTGGCCGCGATGGAAACCGAGCCGCAGTTGCTGCACATACTGGCGCCAAATGAAGCGGTGGTGGCGATCGCCGTCGAGGTGCGCATCGGCGAGACGGTAGGCATGATGAACATCGCCATGCCGTCGATCGTGATCAAAATGATGCGCCAGAAGTTCGACCAGCAATGGTCGCTGCGCAAAACGCACGCCAGCCTAGCGGAAGCAATCTGGT
>CAWJLI010000157.1:0-36895 GCA_963843095.1 Bryobacterales bacterium | reverse complement strand
GGGTGGCATCACGCTATCCGCGGTGACTGGAAAAACCGACATGGCGGATAATGTGCGGCCGTAGTCAGGGACCGGCTGCCATGCTACCGATCCCGCGTCGACCTTATGGGTGTAGTGTTCCGCCTCCATCGAGACATGTCCGGACGTTTCGACGAAGCCTCTGATCTCTGCCCGTGACGGTTGCTTCGGGTTGAAGACATCGACTTCCACCTCGATGGGAGCGACTCCCGCGCCTTCGATGGTGACGGCGCCCTTTTCACCTCCCAGCGGCGCCTTGTCCCAATCGATGCTCACCCACAGGCGTGTTTCTTTCTCAATGGACCCACGCGTCGCGTTCAGCACAATCCACGGTGCGCTCGCAGTGGCCGTGAATTCGAAAGGGGCGCGCCCGCGATTGAATACATCGATGAAATGCCGTGGCTGGTTGTATGAATCGAAGGCCGGCAGCGCTGGCGGCGCCGCGCCGCTCGGCCATGCCGCACTCGATCCTTCGACGGCGACGCCCATCGACGCCACGGCGGGGAGCGTTAGTTCGGTGACCGGCGGCATGGTGTTCTTCGGCGGTTCCTGCCAGTACGTGTACCCGATGTGCGTCTGGTCCATCATGTGGTCCCACTTGCCGTGCGCCAGCGTGTGGTTGAAGTGCGTGGTCAGGTCTGCGTCGGCCTGGAAGAGTTGGCGCGTTCGCGCCGCCAGGTCATTCGCGCTGGCGCGACCCTGCGCCGCGTAGAGATGGTTCTTCGCTGCTGCCACGTACATCGCGGTGACGATTGCATTCGCTTTCGCCGGATGCAAGACAAGTTCGAAAAACGCATCCCGCGCGTCGGCCGGCAACTCGCGCTCGATCTTCTCCGCCTTGGACACAATCGCGTCGTAATCCGCGACGACTCGGTCCGCTTCCGAGTAGTCGATGATGCTATACGTGCCGGGCTCGAGAAGTTCCGGTTTGCGGCGGCCATTGTACTTCAGGGTCTTTGCAACCAGATCGGCAGTCTCCGCCGCGTGCGCCCGTCCGAACTCCCGCGCAGCCCATAGCTCCGTGAACTCCCCAAGCTTCTCCTTCGGCCAGCGCGCGGGATCGCGGGCCAGGTTCAGGAAGAATTCGATGGGAAACTCCATCGGCTTCAGGTCGCCGACATTCACGATCCAGATGCGATTCGCTCCGTATTCCCAGGCAAGATGCATTTGTTCCCAGACCTTGGGAATCGGATTCGTGTCAATCCACTTGTAATTGCGCGGACCACCGACGTAATCGAAGTGATAATAGATGCCCGCGCCGCCGCTGCGCTTGCGTTCTTCGGGCGTCGGCAGACGGCGGATGTTGCCCCAGTTGTCGTCGCACCAGAGAAGGGTCACGTCGTCCGGGACACGCATGCCCTTCTCGTAATACTCCTGGACCTCCTTATAAAGCGCCCAGTCTTGTGGAACCTTGGTGACATCGGGGTTGACTTCCGCGGCGATGATCTTGCGCTGATCGGCAACGATGCGCTCGAGCAACGCGGTGTTGGACTCCCGCGACATGGGCATGTCTCCGTCGCCGCGCATGCCGAGCGTGATGATGCTCTCGTAATCCTTGTTGCGGCGAACGCCCTCCTCCCAGAAGGCGCGCAAGACTTCCTCGTTTCGGGAGTAGTCCCAGGGCCCTGTCCCGTTCCGCTTCCACTCTTGTTGTGCGCGCAGCATGGGCTCATGATGCGAGGTGCCCATCACGATCCCATATTCGTCCGCGAGTTCGGCGTTGAGAGGATCGTCCTCGTTGAATGCGTTGTTCCACATCGCCGGCCACAAGTAGTTCGCCTTCAGCCGCAGAAGGAGTTCGAACACTCTTTCGTAGAACTCGTGGTTGTAATTCCCGTACGTCGCTTTCACCCAACCGGTGAGAGCGGGCGCTTCGTCGTTCAAGAATATGCCGCGGTATCTGACCGCTGGCTCTCCTTGCACGTAGCACCCGGGCTTCACGAACAACGCGTCTCGATGCACCACCGGGACATCGGCCCAGAAGTACCAGGGCGAAACGCCGATTTGTTCCGAGAGATCGTAAATCCCATAGATCGTTCCGCGCTTGTCGCTCCCGGCAATCACCAACGCGGAACCAATGCCCGGTTGCGGGTGCGGCACAACCTGAATCAGGAACGATTCCCACTTGCCCATGACGCCGGAGACGTCGATTCTACGTTCGCGAATCAGCCGATCGACGATTGCGTTCTTTCCAATCGTGCCGGCGATGATTGTTTCGTGCGCACCGAGAGCCCGCGGTGGCGTCAAGCCCGTGACGCGAGCTATATCGTTCCGGAGGGTATCCGTGGCTCTGGCGACGCCGGGGAAGTCACTTAGGTCCACGTACACAGCCGCGACAGACTTGTCGTGGACAATGGGGAAGCTGCCAGGCCCAGAGGTCACGGAAACATAGCGCGGTTGACCCAAAGCAGAGACCGATGCCGGCAAGAAAAAGCCGCAAGCTGCGGCCAAGATCAGCGTCCTGCGCAGAGTTGCGACCCACATGGCGGGCCGGCACAGTGGAGGTGCAGGATTGCGCGATTCTGTGCGGAACCGTTTGGCGCGGTACTCTTCCGGAGGTTGCATGTACATGGCAGGATCGATCTCCTCGAAAATGCGGGCTCGTCCGAGGGGCGCCCTGGCTTCAATGCGACGGCGGTCGCCTCACACGCCGAGTTTGTCTCAGACCACAACTATATTGAAAACCGGAGTGGCCGGCAACCGCGTCTCAAGCGGCCGGCGCGGGAATTACTTCGCGTCTGTGTCTTTGTAGCTGCCCGTCCGTGTTTAGGCCTATGCAGAAACCCTGCACACTTGCGCTGCTGAGTAACGGCTCCAACCGAGGCGGCTGGATGTACAATCGAAGATGGCCAGGAGGCCAACAGGGAAATCCTGGATCAATCATGCGAGGAGGGTAGCCACTTGGCATGCCATTTGCGTAAATTGCCGTACGGGACCTACGGGGACTACGAAGCAACCACCGGCGATAGTGTTACTCTATTCGCTGAACACTACGATAAGTCACCGCAAGGGTTGCCTTCGGATTTTTGGGTCAACGATAGCGATTATTCATTCCAATTTGCTGCACACCCGATTAAGGGCGGGAGGTTAACGTGTATTAGTGCGAAGTACGGGGATCAGGTAATAATCGCGGATGAGAACGTAACGTCGGAGATTCACTTCACAGTCCAATCCGGGAAAGAGAGGCTGAGGATGGTGTTTGTCGTTGGAAGCACCCCGTACGACTCGGGACAAGTGGTGGAAGATTGCGGGGACGGCACCACGCAAACCGTTGGCGGAATGAGCGCCGAGTACCCGGTGGTGACGATTACCATCGAGGGCAAGCCATGACCCGCACGTCTTTCACTCCCGGACAGCCGTCCCGGCCTGCGCTCTGGCAGGCAACCGGCGCTAATTACGGCTTCGGCGTTTCGTTTTTCCGCTTGAGCTTCAACGGAAGATCCATACCTCCTTGCGTCCACGTGCCGCTCAGTTCAGAGCCGTCTTTATTGATTTCGCCGTGATACTCGCCGCCGACCATCTTTACCATCAGCGTAAGTTTTGCATCCTTCTGCTCGATGCTGGTCACAGGAATCTCGGCGTTACCTTGGTCCAAGCTGATCAGGATCGCACTCGCTCCGTTTTCATCGTTCGTCATCTTCAATACCAGGCGTAGCGGCTGGCCCGCATCGAGGGTGCCTTCCCACGTCCCCAGGAATTCCTTGGCTACCGCTGGATTCTTCGCGGCCTTCTCAACCTTAGGATCGCCGGTGCGGCTGAGCTTGACCGGGTACGGCTCGCCTCCCTGCGTGAATTGGCCGGACAGAGTCTTGCCATCGGCGGACAGAGTGCCGCTGAAAGTCGGTTCGCCAGGTACGCCTTTGATCCGAAACGTGCACTTGCCATCCGCGAAGGTGATGGCCTCGAGCGGAAGGCCGGATATGTTCTGGGCGGGTATGGCGAAGGACCCGATCCAACCCGTGGCGTCCTTATCGAGATCGATCTCCAGAGCCAGAGCCTGACTGGGGAGATCGATGCTGCCGGTCCAATGGCCCCGCGGGCCGTCCTGTGCCCAAAGGGCACCGGCAATCAACAACGCTCCAAGCAAAATGCCACTCTTTGTGGTCTTCATAGTGAGATCCTCACTGCGGTCCTTATTGGGCTATGCCTGTCAGTATCCCAGATCCGCGGATTGGCATGCACGTGGCTGTGCGACGGCGCCAGCATCACCCTTCTTGGGCCGGCTCAGACCGTTGAGAACCAGAGCGCCCCGCAGGCGATATCGAACCGCCGGCCTGGACGTCGGCTACGCTTTCGGCGGTGCGGTGTTTACGATAAACGCCGCCTATAACTGACCCGCTATCATCTCCCAGCGTCGAAATGAGTTACCGTCTTCCTTGGGATGGGAGTTCCTCACATGCTGAAGCTCCGTGTACTCGCCGCTGCCTGTCTGTTCCCGCTCTGGATGGCCGCCCAAACCGCGCCCGGCGCGGTCAGCGAGTGGATCCGCAGCAGTGCGATCCGCCTCACCACGCCCGTCGCCGGCCACGGTTTCGACGACATGCAGCCGACTCGAGAAAGTGGTGGGTGGCGCGCGCATCGTGTCGCTGGGCGAGGCCACTCACGGCACGCGCGAGTTCTTTCAACTCAAGCACCGCATGCTGGAATTCCTCGCCACCCAGATGGGCTTCACCATCTTCTCCATCGAAGCCAACATGCCGGAGGCCTATCGGCTGAACGATTATGTTCTTAACGGCAAGGGCGATCCTGCAGAGCTCATCAAGGGCATGTACTTCTGGACTTGGAACACCGAAGAAGTGCTCGACATGGTGCGATGGATGCGCGAGTTCAACCAGTCCGGCAAGGGAAGGGTGGAATTCACCGGCTTCGATATGCAAACGCCGGACGTTGCCAACGAGATTGTCCGCGACTTTGTGGCTAAGGCGGACCCGGAGTACGCGCCGGCCCTGGCCCACGCTTCCGAACTTGCGCTGGCGCCTGTGTCCCCCCCGCAGGCTCCCTTCGGCTCGGTGAACGGCGTGTTTCCGGTGGAGCCGGCCGTGGGCAAGACCATCCGTTTTAGCGGCTACATCAAGACGGAAAACGTTTCCGGGTATGCCGGTTTCTGGTGGCGCGCCGACGCCGGCAATCGGACCCTCGCATTCGCCAACCTGAAGGACGCCGCCCCGAAGGGCACCACCGGCTGGCAACGCTACGAACTGGAATTTCCGGTACCGGCCAATACCGCCGCCATTTATTTCGGGGCGCTCCTGGCCGGCTCCGGCACGGCCTGGTTCGACGACCTGCAGGTGGAGATCGATGGCAAGCCTTATACCAGCGATGCCTATGATTTCAGCTTCGAAGGCCCCACATTGAAGGGCCTCTACCCGTCCGTCGCCAGCTATCCCGCGCGACTCGACGTCCGGGTGGCGCATGGCGGGAAGCAGAGCCTGCGCATCTCGCACAGCGACTCGCCCGTGGATCCCAAGGCAGTGGATCCCAAAGTCACCTCCGCCGAGTGGGCCAAGGTGCTGGAGCACCTGGCGGCTTCGCGCGAGCGGTACGGAAAGCAGGCCGGCGCGCGCGATATCGAATGGGTCATCCAGAACGCGCGCGTGGTGCTGCAATGCATGCAAATGCGCGCCAACCAGATCACCCGCGACGCGAGCATGGCCGCCAACGTGAGATGGATTCTGGATCATTCGCCGGACGCGAAGATCGTGCTCTGGGCACACAATGGGCACGTCATGACGGCCGGTGGCCAATCGATGGGCGCAGCTTTACGCAAGATCTATGGCGGCCAGATGGTGGTCTTCGGGTGCGCGTTCAACCAGGGGTCGTTCCAGGCAATTCCGCTGGGAGGTGGCGGCCTGAGGGATTTCGCGGTGCCGCCGGCGCCGGCCGGCAGTCTGGATGCCACTCTGGCGGCGAGTGGCATTCCGCTGTTCGCGCTGGATCTGCGCGCAGCGCCAAAGACCGGCCCGGTCGCGGACTGGCTCCATGCTGCGCACACCACACGCAGCATCGGCGCCATGTATCCGGAGGGCCAGCCTTTTGCGTCCCTGGCGAACCAGGTGGGGCCGGAGGCATTCGACGCCCTGCTCTTCGTCGAGAAAACGACCGCCGCGCGCGAGATTCAAGCCGAGACACCGAAGCGACCCTAGCAGAAGCACGTATGATCCTGGAGACGGAGCGGCTTATCCTCGACACGTGGCAGAGCGCCGACTGGACCGCATTACGTCCGATCGCGACTGACGTCGAAGTAATGCGCTACATCACGGGCGGCGTGCCTTGGAGCGACGATCAAATCCGGTCGTTCGTTGACCGCCAGATAGAGCTGTATTGCACGCAAGGCTTCTGCCGTTGGAAGCTGCTCGACAAGCCGGACCAGAATCTGATCGGCTTCTGTGGGGTGGGCCTCTGGCGCAACATGGTGGAACCCGAGATCGGGTGGTGGCTGGCGCGGCCGTGTTGGGGCCGTGGCCTGGCCACCGAAGCCGCCGTAGTGGCACTGCGCGACGCCTTCGAGCGGTTACGATTGGACCGCATTGTTTCGATTGCGATGATAGGAAATACGGCGTCGACGCGCATTATGGAAAAACTCGGGCTGAAATTCGATTCCGAATTTGAAAACGAAGGTTTCCGCCTGGTGAAATATGCGATCGACCGGGCGCAGTACGCTCGCCCGGCAGCACAATAACTCTTGAGGTCTCCGCATGCTTGGCTACGGGAAAGTCTCGCTGGTGCGTGCCGTCGTGACGGACCTGCACTTCTGGGTCCCAGTGATTGTACTCGTGTTGGGAACGGCGCTGTTGTTGGTGCTGAGGTGAAGCCGTGAGCCCAGAGACGCAGGCAGCCACTCTTTCCACCCGTTCTCTTCACCGCTTGGGCGTGGCTTGCGGCCTCGCCGCGGGCGCGTGGCTTGGCGGAGCGGAAGCCCCAATCAAACTGGTGACAATTGGCTTTTCGCCCTTCATCATCTCGTTGGGCATGGTGGCCGGCGTGTTCGTCGCCCGCTGGACGGTGCCCATGGCGCTCAAGGGCACCAGCTATGTGTGGTTGGACCTGAAGGAAAAACCCCACCTGGTCGTATGGGCCATTCTGGCGGGTATGCTGTGGGCCGTCGCCAACACGCTGACGGTCTTCGCGGTTCGCAACGTGGGACTGTCGATCGCGTTCCCGTTGTGGAACATCAACAGCCTGGTGGGATTGTTCTGGGGCTGGCTGCTGTTTAACGAACTGCGAGGATCCAGCGCGCGCGAGCGGGCCAAGGTACTGGGCGGCGCCGCGGCGATTGTCGCGGGCGCGTGCCTGCTGGCCTACGCAACCCAGCACCATTCCGGCGTGGCGCCCGCAGCGGGCCACGCTGGGATTTTCGCCGCCCTGGGCGCCGGTGTGCTGTGGGGCACCATGTACATTCCTTACCGCAAGGCGTACATCAGCGGCATGAACCCGCTCTCGTTCGTTACGGTTTTCACTTTCGGTGAGCTGGGGACCACCTTCGCGCTCGCCGCCGTGTACCACGGTGGTTTCGGCCCGCTGGCGGCGGAACTCCATCGCGCGCAGCCGGCTTTCTTCTGGCTCTTCCTGGGCGGCTTCTGTTGGGTGTTGGGCGATCTGTTCCAGCAATACGCGGCCAAATACATCGGCATCGGCCGCGGCATCCCACTGTCCAACACCAACCAGCTTTGGGGACTGGCCTGGGGCGCGTTGGTGTTCGGCGAGCTGGCCGGGTTGGGATTCGCCGCGCAAGCGCTGGTTGTTGCGGGCAGTCTGATTATGATCGCCGGCGCCGCGGCGATCGGCTTTGCCGAAGCGCAAGGCGCGGAACAACGTTCCTGGAAGAAGGCCGTGCAGCGGGAGTGCGACCGCTATGGCCTGAGTTTCGCGCGAGTGGAATCGACGCTGCAGGGCAACGATCCTCTCGCCGACGATAAGCCGAAGCGGCACTGGTGGGAGGTGCTGGTGGTGCTGGCGGCGATCGGCGTCTTCGTTTATCTGGCCGTGGGAGCCAGGCGCCAGGCGATTGAAGTCAATATGGGATGGATGTTGGCGCTGGCGGCCGGCTCGATGATCTTGCTGGTGGCGTGCGGCTTGTTGCTTTGGAAGCGCACGCGGTTCTCGTAAACGCCGCCAGTCAACGATGGCGGTCACTCCCCGCAACAAGGATCCGCGCCGATCGTGCCCTCCAGCTCGCTCAGGTGTTCCGGCGCGCTCACCCGCGCCAATTGCTGGCGGGAATCGGCCAGTCGCGATTCGATATCGAAGCCTTCGAATACGGCTTCGCTATCGCGAAATTCCTCGATCGCGCGCACGTGGCGCGTCCACAACGCGACGTCGCGCGTCTGTTTGGCGCGCAACCGCTCGCGATACCAGGCGCTCGCCATCAGGTACTCGCGCGTGAACATACGACGCACCGCGGCATCCTCGACGCTCTTCCCCTGATAGGACCCCTCCGCCATGATTTCGAGCAGCGCTCGCAGCGGAGGGCACGCCGCGTCCACGCTGCCATCCTCGAAGTACTGCCGGGCCACACGCGTCTGGGCTTCCACAATGGCATCCACCCCCGCCGCGAATTGGACAATGTCCTGTTTCTCGGGGCGCAGAATCTCCTCCGTGAATACGGCGTCTGGCGTTTCGAACAGCCGCCCCAGAAACCGGTCGACGAAAAGCGGTGTAATCCGGTAGCCGAGGCGGCTGGCCAGCACGGTGCGGCCGTCCACGCAGAAATCGCAGACCTTCTCAAGGAAACCGTGGGCCAGCAGAAATTCGGGATCGCGCTCGTGCACGCGCATGCGGCACCAGATCTCCGGAACCAGCAGGCTGATGTCGTGGTCCACGCGGTAATGCGGCCCTATGTAGCCTGCCGAAGTGGTGAAGCCGGCGTACCCGGTGAGGATGAACGATACCAGAGCGTTGTTCAGATCCACCACCGGGGGCAACGCGTTAAAGGCTGCCTTGGTAAGCGCGCCCTCGCTGCCGAAACCGGTTGTGGCAGGGGACTTGCCGGTCAGGCTGCAAATGAAATCCATGAACAGCTCCGGCAATTCCTGATAGTGGATCGGGCTGTACACCGCGAGCGGCGGCAGACCGGCCTTCGCATCCGCCGGGCTGTTTCTTCTTCCCGCGAGCACCGCATTGACCGGAAGGTAAACCGGCCGCTCCGCGGGAATCCCTCTCGCCAGCCGAGCGGCGATTTGCGCCAGGTAGAGATCTCGCGGATTCTTGAGGTCGGGCCGCTGCTGCAAATACCGCGGATTGGTCGAGCGCGTGCCGTGGATCAGCCGCGGGTGGGCCGAAGAAACCACGTAGTCCGTCTCGGGCCGCTCGACGAAGCTCTTCAGAAGCTGCTTCATCGGCTCGGAGTATTGATCGAACTCGACCACGTGCTCCACCAGGGCCCGCGCCGCGTCGATGGTGATCGGCTCGAAATTGGAGAGGAAATTCCCCGGCGCCGGCGATGTCCGCCTCCGCCTGCCGGTCCACTCCCCGATAGATCGCGTTGTCGGGCCGCTGGAACAGCAGCCGCTCGCAGTTCGCCACCAGTTTGACGCTTGGGTTGTCGTACTCCGGGTCCAGATCGTTCAGGGCCCGGCGCGGCAGCACGATCGAGGCGGTGATGTCATCCTCCATCTGCACCTTTTCGGCGGGATGAAAATCCGGCCGCAGCTTGTAAATCCGCCAGGCGCCCTCCGGATCGTAACCGACGCGCAGATAATTGCACACCAGTTTCTGATTGTCGAATTTCAGTTCGTGCCCCAGAAAGCCGTTGATCCGGTCCACCGTGAAATGCTCGCGCCAGTTATCGCCCCACTCGGGCTGGTAATAGCGTTTCAGCGTGAAGACCAGTTGGCGCACGGTCTGCGAAAGCTGGCGCGCCCAGGCGTTGTGCTCGTCGGTGTAGTCGGCCGACGGCGTCAACAATTGGATCACCGATCCAAGCGATCGCGCCGGGCTCAGGATCGGCCGCCGCGAGCGCTCGTCCGGCGAGCCGTTGGCGATAGATGGCGGAAAAATCCTTCGCCAGCACCTCCGCCACCTGGTCCATGTCCAGGTAGTAATCTTTCACGAAAACCGATCCCTTCAGCACCGCATCGGCGATCGATTTGGAAATCTCGGATTTGCCGCCGCCGGACACCGTGCACGGCTTATGGCACAGCGTTCCGCGCGGCCGCGAACCCACCAGGCGCCATGCCGTGCCGGCAACCTGCTTTTGCAGCTTGACGCGGTAACCGGAGGGCAGAACGTATTCGGCCTCGGCGCGCAAAGCCAGCCGCGCATCCGAGTCGCCGTTCCGCCATCGCACGAATCCTTCCCGCGCGTGGAAGCTCGCGTCTTCAGGCACGTAGTAGACGTTCGGAAATCGCCGGTCGACGGCGTGCCCGTCCGGCTGCGGCTCGATCAGACTCCCCAACAACTTCGTGACGTCGGCAAAGGTGGCCTCCTTCAGGCTGACGGTGCGATCGGCAAAGAAATCCTGCCCCAGGACGTAAGTGGCAAAGGCCAGCGCGCCTCCTGCGTGTTCCTCCTCGCACGAGCCGTATAGATTGGCCGCAAAGCTGATCTGCGTCTTCACCTCTTTCTTGCAATACCCGTAATAGTTGTCGGCGATCACCGTGACCATTACGCCGCGCGCATCCCGGCAAGCCACCTTGAACGGACGGCCGCCGTTGTAAGGTTCCTCTTCGCCGGTCCAGCACATGCCGTCGCGCCGCTGCCGCTCCGTAGCCTCGCTGGAATGCGGGAGTCCCAGAGCTTTCTTCCGAATCCCGACCAGGTGCGGCGCCAGCACGACACAGCCGGTATGCCCGGTCCAATGCAGCGCATCGAGCCCGGCGTCGTTTTCCGGTAAGTACGGATCGCCGCCGTTACCGAAAATGCTCTCTACAAAATCGAGGTTGCTGACCAGGCTGCCGGGCGCGATGAACCGGATTTCCATGGTCTTCTCCGGTTCGGAGCCTGCCGCCGGACAGACCAGCGGCAGCAGCAGCAGTGATACGAAGCAGCGGGCAGGCGTCTCCTCGTCGGCGGTAAACGGCAACGTCAGCAGATCGGCGGGAGGCCGCAGCGCCGCGCTCCACAGCGCCGCGAAAGCCTGCTTGGGCACGCCGGCTTTGTCGGCGGGAACCGGAAAACCGCCCTCCACGATGTGAAACAGCCCCTGCGTGGTCCGCCTGTCGCTGCGTGGATTGTGCAGCACGCCCTGAGGCACACGATAGGAGTCCAGGTAGGGCGATGAGAAATAATCCGAGATCACCGGCAGCGATAAAATGCGCGCCATGCCTTCGCGGTCCAGCACAAAGGTGTTGGCCGGGAGCCGCGCGGCGCCCTGCGGACAAACGTCGCTGAGGTACGTGTCGAGAAAGTTCTGGATGCGGCTGTCGCTCGCGCAGAGCCAGTTTCCCAGTTGCCGGTCCTTCTGGCAGTAGTTGCGCAGCAGCGGCCCGGCGATTTCGAGAAAGTCCGCGCCGGCGGTATTCCGGCTGACCGGCAGCCCCAGCGCCGCGAGTTTGAGATTGATGTAACGGTCCAGTTCCTCGTCCCGTTTCCGGAACGAGTGCGTGAGAGCCGGCACAGCCATAGGTTTGCCTCCATCCGGCCAAATAAGATTCAAGAGGGACGAATACGTGGTCCGCGGTGCACTTGTGTGCGCTGCCCGGTAGCCCGCTTCAAGCGTTCTTCCCAGTTTATTACACACATGCGGATTTCGCTTCGCGAGTTCGATTCGAGTTCGATTCGGTGGAGTGCGAAACTTCTGAGCTGCAGCATAGCTGGTTCGCCAGGGACCGTCAGGTTTCTCAAGCGCACCACGTGCGCCTGACCCCTTTGAAGTCGACCCCTTTGAAGTCTGATCGCCAGAAGAGCGTGGAGCGAGCCCCGGCAGTGGCGAAAGAAAGATAGCCCAGTGCGCGAGCACTGGGAATTTGCCATCCAAACCCGCAGCCCCGGAAGGGGGCGGAAGACGCTGGCCAGACCGGCAGGTGAGCGCGCCGCTCTTTTGTCCCGTCGCGGGGCGTGTTCACTTCACGGCTACCGCATCCACCGCGAAGCCGGCGTCCATCGAGGGCAAGCCTTCGAACAGCAACAGGGTTCCGGCGGGCGGGCGCTCGGCATCGAAGAGCTGCGCGCGCATCTGGCGCACTTGGGCGGCGATATCGAGCGAGAGCGGATAATAATCGGCGAACGCAACTTTCCCTACTGACGTCCCTGCCTGCGTCAGTTCTTTTTGCAGCCGGTCGAAAGCCAGCCGCGTATCGGGGGGTTGGTAGCCGAAGGAAACTTGCGCGCCGGTCAGCACCACTTCGGCGGAGTTCACCAGCGCGACCGACGCCTGTCCGGATTCGCGCGGCAGGCCATCGGGATTCAGAAACTGGAGCGGCGCCGCCGGATCGGCACTCAACCGCGCCACGGCTTCGCAGGCGGCCAGCGCGCTGCCGGGCGACCGTTGGGTCCGCACGTAGTTCAGCGCTGCGCGCGGGTACGCGGCATCCACCAGGCTCCGCGTCGCGGCGATGTCGGCCAGCGTGCTGACGAAGCAGGTCACCCGCAGCACGTTCTGCGGCGTCGCGCCTGCGGCGTGGATGGCCTGGCCGAGTTGTTCGAGCGCCTTACTGACCAGCGGCGCGGCCGGATCGAGCGGGTTCGCCGACGCCGCGGCCTGGGCGGAGAAGAACGCCAGGCCGTGCGGATTCACGTCCTTGCGCGATTCCCCGATCGCCTCCAGCACCACTTGTGCGCCTTCCAACGGCAGGCCGCCGGCGCGCAGCAGGCTCAGCGCGGGGAGCGGCCGTTTGCGTCCGGTGAACTCTTCGCTGACCAGGTCGCGCACACGGCGTACATCGCCCGAGCCCGCCACGAACGCGCGAATTTTGAGAACGGTTTCGCCGCCCGATTGACTCGCGAGGGCCTTCAGTGACTCGCGGATCTGGTGCGTCAGCAAGCCCTTGCCGGTGAGCGGCGTGACGTAGAAGGTCAGCCGCCGCGGATTGCCCGTGGTGGTGCCTGGCAGCTCGACGGGGAGTTGCAGCACTTGCGTGCGCTCTTCCTTTTTCGAGCGCTTGTCTTGCGGCGACTGTGCGCCCGCAATGGCAGCAACCGCGGCCAGCGTCAACAACACGATCCACTGTGGCAGGCGCGGTACGCGCATAGAACTTGGATTGTAGCAGAGGGGTGGAGGGGAGGCCGGATGGCAAGACTGGAAGACAACGTCCGGTATTGGGGCGGGCCTGTCAAACCCCGAGGCCCGGCGAACCTCCTATTTCCGGGTTTCGATGCCACCCACCGGACGATTGTCCCCATCCGGCAATTGCCGTCATCACCGTTTGTTTTTCCACTGGGTCTAGGTCAACTACCGGCTGGCTTGTGAGCTCAGATACGACCCGGCAGTCTTGGCAGTTTGCAGCCCCCGTCACCCGAAAAATCATCATTAGGTTCGTGCTGTTGTAGGTGTAATTGGTGTTCAACGAATAGAACGATCCGCCCGACACCCAGTACTCGTGAAAGTGGTTGCGCGCGTGGGGCCTCGTGGTGATGTGCCACGCTACTTCTCCCTGGCTCTCATATCGGAACCCCTGAATCGTATAGCGCCCAAAGTGACCCTTGCGAAATAGTGTCTTTTCCCAGTCCCTCATCAATGCACTCGGCATATCGTGGTCGCCCCTCAAATCATTTTACACCAGCTATGTTTTGCGAGTGTGTCCGGTCCCCATCAATCTTACCCACACGCCCACGCCGACCGCATGAAGCCGGAACGTCTTGTACTTAGCGTCACGTGCGAAATGTTCTTCGTAATGGCTTGTTCAAGAGTGTCGGAGAGCCTCTTGTGATTGGGTTGGGATTCGACCCGCCCCCAAGATCTGCCCCGCGTCCTACCACCCAATATGGTATGGTTTGGATGGATGGACGCTTTGCCGCATCTCGATCACGGGTCGGAAGTGCCACTTTATCGCCAATTGTATGAGCAGTTTGCGGAGAGGATTCGCTCCGGCGGACTGGGGATTGGCGAGCGGCTGCCGGCCACTCGCGAATTGGCTGGGTCACTTGGACTGAACCGGACTACCGTGGCTGCGGCTTACGAAATGCTCGAGGCCGAAGGCATGATCGCGGGACGAGTAGGCAAGGGCAGCTTCGTCACGGCGGCGACGGCGGCCGGCGAGTTGGCAGGTCGGGGACCTGCCTCACAGCGCCTCGGAGTGCATTGGGGCGCGTTGCTGGAGCGCAGCGAGGCTGCGCCTGTGTCCGCGGCGCTGGGGCGGGAAACCATCAGCTTTGCTACCTCGTGGCCTTCGCGCGAACTCTTTCCTTTGGATGAGTTCCGCGCCAGTTGCGCGGCGGTGTTGGGTCGTGCGGATCTGGCTGACATTTTGCAGTTGGGATCGCCGGCCGGGTACGAACCGCTGCGCCGGTACCTGTTGGCGGAAGCGCACCGGCGTGGCGAGGCGGGCGCGGCGGACGATCTGTTGATCACCAACGGCTGCCAGCAAGGGCTCGACCTGGTGGGCCGCGTGCTGCTGCGGCCGGGTGATGCGGTTGCGGTCGAGGATCCGGTCTACCCAGGACTGAAGAGCCTGCTGACGGGGATGGGCGCGCGTCTGGCGGCGGTTCCGGTGGGCGCCGACGGGATGGAGATTCCGCGCCTGGTCCGCGTGCTGGAACGCGAGCGGCCGAAGCTGATCGTGGTGACGCCGGACTTTCAGAATCCCACCGGCGCCACGCTGCCGCTGGCGGCGCGGCGCGGGCTGCTCGAAGCGGCGCGGTCGGCCGGGGTCCCGGTGGTGGAGAACGATCCTTACGGCGAATTGAGATATGAGGGCCAGTCGCTCGAGGCGCTCAAGCAACTCGACCAGCATGGTGGAACGGTGCTGCTGCGCAGTTTCTCGAAGGCCAGTTTTCCGGGTCTGCGGGTAGGCTGGGTGGTGGGGCCGAAGCCGCTGCTCGACCGGCTGCGCCATGCCAAGGAAGCGGCCGATCTGCATAGCGATCAGCTTTCGCAGGCGGTGCTGCTCGAATTCGCCGAGTCCGGCCGTTTGGAGGCGCATCGAAAGCGGCTGCTCGAAGCGGGCGGGGAACGGCTGCGCGTGACGCTGGAGGCCTGCCGCGAATTCCTGCCGCCCGGCACGCGATGGACGCGGCCCGAAGGTGGCATGAATCTGTGGGTAAGCCTGCCGGAGCCGCTGGATGCCGGCGAACTGCTGCCGCGCGCGCAGAAGCTGGGCGTGGCGTACCTGCCGGCGCGGTATTTTGCGGTGTCGCGGCAGGAGCCGGGCGGGCTGCGATTGAGTTTCGCGGGACTGGCGCCGCAGCAGATCCGCGACGGCCTCGCTGTCATCGGGAAATTGGCGGCCGCGGAATTGGCGAGTGCGCAACCGAGCGGCGAGCCGGCTCCGGCGATGGTGTGAAGAAGAAGTCAGGAGACAGGAGTCAGAATGCGAGCAGGAAGTCAGGAGGCAGAAGTTAGGAGTCAGAACGCAGCCGCCATCGGCCATGCCTCGGAACGTGGCATTCTGTCTCCTGACTTCTGTCTCCTGACTTCCTGCTCCTGATTTCGCGAGAATCTTTAGGAGCAACAGCGATGTTTGATTTTACGAGCGAGACGTTTCGAGTGAAGGTCGGGCTGGCGGAGATGCTGAAGGGCGGCGTCATCATGGACGTCACCAACGCCGAGCAGGCCAAGATCGCGGAGGACGCAGGAGCGTCGGCGGTGATGGCGCTGGAACGCGTGCCTTCCGATATTCGCAAGGATGGCGGCGTGGCGCGGATGGCCAATATCGGCATCATCGAGAACATCATGCATGAGGTCAATATCCCGGTGATGGCGAAGGCGCGCATCGGCCACTTCATGGAGGCGCGCATCCTGGAAGCGCTGGGCGTCGATTACATCGACGAAAGCGAAGTGCTGACGCCAGCCGACGAAGAGCACCACATCGCGAAGAGCGATTACAAGGTGCCGTTCGTCTGCGGCGCGCGCAATCTGGGCGAAGCGCTGCGGCGCATCGCCGAAGGCGCGGCCATGATCCGCACCAAGGGCGAAGCCGGCAGCGGCAACATCGTGGAAGCGGTGCGCCACATCCGCACCATCGTCAAGGAGATGAAGCAGCTCACCGTGCTGGGCAAAGAGGAACTGGTGCACCAGGCCAAGGAACTGCAGGCGCCGCTCGAACTGGTGGAGTGGGTGGCCGCGCACGGCAAGCTGCCGGTGCCGAACTTCTCGGCCGGCGGAATCGCCACGCCGGCCGATGCGGCGCTGGTGATGCAACTGGGCGCGGAGGCGGTCTTCGTCGGCTCGGGCATCTTCAAATCGTCCGATCCTGCGGCGCGCGCCGTCGCCATTGTGCAGGCGGCCAAGAATTTCGACAATCCGGAGAAGCTGCTCGAAGCCAGCCGCGCGCTGGGCGAGGCCATGCCGGGCCTCGACATCGCCAAGCTGCCGGAAGGCGAGCTGATGCAGACCCGGGGATGGTAATGAAAAAAGTGGGCGTGCTTTCGCTGCAGGGCGATTTCGCCGCCCACGGTGCGGCCTTGCAGCGCGCCGGCGCAGAGGCCGTGTACGTGCGCCAAGCCGCGCAGTTTGCCGGTCTGGACGGGTTGGTGATTCCCGGCGGCGAAAGCACCACGATGCTCAAGCTGTTGCGTTACGATGGCCTGATGGCGCCGCTCGCGGAATTCGCCCGCCAGAAGCCGGTATTCGGCACTTGCGCGGGTGCGATTCTGATGGCGAGCCAGGTTTCCGCGCCGGCGCAGGAGAGCCTCGGGCTCATGGATATTTCCGTGGAGCGCAACGGTTACGGCCGCCAGGTGGACAGCCGGGTAACCTCCATCGAACCCGATGCCGAATTCGAGCGCCGCACCGCGCCCGGCCCGCTGGAGGCCGTCTTTATCCGCGCCCCCATCATCCGCCGCGTCGGCGAGGGTGTTAAAGTGCTGGCCCGTTACAGCGAGGATCCGGTGCTGGTGGAGCAAGGCCCGCACCTGGCCGCCACCTTCCATCCAGAGCTCACGCGAGACGCGCGCGTGCATCGGCTGTTTTTGGAAAAACTGTGAGCGAACACCGTACCCGAGTTCTGTTCGTCTGTATCGGCAATTCCTGCCGCAGCCAGATGGCCGAAGCTTTCGCGCACGCTCTGGGTGGCGACGTTGTGATTCCGGCCAGCGCCGGACTTGCGCCTGCCTTTGGAGTCGCGCCGGATACCATACGCGCCATGGAGGAGAAGGACATCGTCCTGCGCGATCACTTCCCGAAGAGCTTGCAAAACCTTGCTCGTATCCGCTTTGACGTGGTGGTCAACATGTGCCAGCGCCCGCTTCCCGAGGATACGCCAGGGCGCCGGCTGGAATGGGAGATCCCCGACCCGATCGGCATGACTTACCAGGAGCATTGCCAGGTCCGCGACGAAATTGAGCGCAAAGTTGTGGAGCTGATCGAAGAACTGCGCCGCGAGGTGCGGCTGCCGCAGTTTCGCGGGCAGGGCTCGGGCTACGTGCCGCTGTGAGGCTCGCGAGGCTCGGGGCGCGTCCTTGACTTTCGCGGCTCCGGTAATTTATTCTGACGATTCGCTTTGGCCGAGCGGCCGCTACCCAAATGGGGGATTTTTCGCGCCCAACAACGGAATCCGTGGAAAGGTCGCTCGATTCCACTCTGGAGAGCGTGGACCACGCCGAAGACCTGGCCGTGGGCCTGGCGCGGCGGGCCGGTTTCGATGAGGAAAACCTGATGAAGATCGGGCTGGCCGTGCGGGAGAGCATGGTCAACGCGGTGGTGCATGGGAACCGGTACAACACGAATAAGAAGGTGCGCTTTTCGGCCAGCATGAGCGGCAGCCGGTTCACGGTGCGGGTCGCCGACGAAGGGGAAGGTTTCGATTATGTCAACTTGCCCGACCCGCTGACGCCGGAGAACCTGCTGCGCACCTCCGGACGCGGCATTTTTCTGATCCGGTCGTTCATGGACGATTTTCACGCCCGGCGCTTGGAACCGGGGGGAACCGAAGTAACTTTAGTGAAGTTTGCGGTGTCTAAATAGATTCTCGATAATCCCAGGAGGATATTCAGTGAGCGTTAAGTTGAGTACTCGGCAAGTGGGCGACGTCTCCGTTGTGGACGTGGCCGGGCGAATCACTCTCGGTGAAGGGTCTAGTGCGCTGCGCGAGGCCCTGCGAGACATGGTGAGCAAGAACCAGAAAAAGATCCTGCTGAACCTCGGAGACGTTTCCTACATCGACAGCTCGGGCATCGGCGAGCTGGTGTCGGGCTTTACCAGCGTGACCAACAGCGGCGGGCAGTTGAAACTGCTCAACCTGAACAAGCGGGTGAAGGACCTGTTGCAGATCACCAAACTGTATACGGTCTTCGACGTTCACGACGACGAAGCTCACGCCATCCGCAGCTTTACGTGATCGCGAGCGCGGCCGGTCTAGCCGCCGCCCACGAACTGTACGATTTCGATCTGCGCGCCGGCTTCGACCACGGTGTCGCTCCACTGCGCTTGTTTGATGATGCGGCGGTCGAGTTCGACGGCTACGCGCGCGGGATCGAGTCCCAGCCGCCGCAGCAGATCCAGCACGGTTTGCTGCGGCGCCACGATGCGCGCTTCGCCATTGATAACTATGGGGATCTCCATCGTCGGTTGACACTCTACTTTTGCACCCATTATAGTCAAGTTTAGGCCGCAACTTCCCGAATCGCATGCCAGAATCATACGCGGAACAGTACTTTCCTGTGCTGGTGCAGGCCTTGCTGGCCATGGCGCTGGCGGCGGGCCTGATCACGGTCTCCTACCTGCTCGGCAAGCGCGTGCGCAACCGCGTGAAGGACATGCCTTACGAATCGGGCATGGTTCCCACCGGCGACGCGCGGCATCGCTTCAGCGTGAAGTTTTACCTGGTGGCGATGCTGTTCATCCTGTTCGATATCGAGGCCATCTTTCTTTATCCCTGGGCGGTGGTGTACCGCGAGCTGAAGATGTTCGCGTTTGTCGAGATGCTGGTGTTCGTGGTGCTGATTCTGGCCGGGTTTTTCTACATCTGGAAAAAAGGCGCGCTCGATTGGTCCCCCGATTCCAGCGCGGACCGTAAACGGTAACCACTGCTATGCTGCCCGATCCATTGCGCGAACAGGCTCTGGCTCTTGCCGTGGAGGCCTTTGACGCCGACGCCGTCACCGGCGGCAAGTTCGACCGCGGCGAGTTGACCCTCGAGATTGCGCCGGCCAAGATTGCGAGCGTCTGCGGATTTCTGAAATACGATCAGAAATTCGTGCGCCTGAGCTCGGTCACCGCGGTGGACCGCTACCCGGCCGAGCCGCGCTTCGAAGTGGTCTACCATCTGCATTCGGTGGAGAAGAACCAGCGCGTGCGCCTGAAATGCCGGCTTGCCGGCGCGGAGCCCAGCCATCGAGATCGGTCACCTCGGTGTGGCGCGGCGCCAACTGGTACGAGCGCGAAGTGTTCGACCTGTTCGGCATCCGTTTCCTGAATCATCCGGACCTGCGCCGCATCATGATGCCGGACGATTGGGAAGGCCATCCGCTGCGCAAGGATTACCCGATCACGGGCGCGAGGATCTGACCATGAGCGAAGCGGACACCCCAGGAGTCGCCACCGCGCCGAAGATCGAAGAGCTCAGCTCCGGCAGGCGCACGCATGGTCCTCAACATGGGACCGCAGCATCCCTCCACGCACGGCGTGCTGCGCCTGCTGCTGGAGCTCGATGGCGAGACCATCGTGAAGTGCCAGCCCGATATCGGCTTCCTGCACACCGGCATCGAGAAGGAATTCGAGGTCAAGACCTACCAGCAGGCGGTCACCCTCACCGACCGCGTGGATTACCTGGCGCCGCTTTCCAACAACCTGGGCTACTGCCTGGCGGTGGAGAAACTGCTGGGCCTGGAAATTCCGCCGCAGGCGCAGTGGATGCGCGTGATGCTGACCGAGTTGACGCGCCTCAACAGCCACCTGGTGTGGCTGGGCACGCACGCCATCGATATCGGCGCGATGAGCGTGTTCCTCTACTGCTTCCGCGAGCGCGAAGACATCCTGCGGATCTTCGAGATGTTCTCCGGCCAGCGCATGATGACCAGCTATTTCCGCATCGGCGGGCTGGCGCTGGAGCCGCCGCGCGGCTGGCAGCAGCGCGTCAGGAAATTCATCGACGTGTTTCCCAGCCGCGTGGACGAGTACGAGGACCTGCTCACCAACAACCGCATCTGGATCGGCCGCACGCGCGGCGTCGGCTACATTCCGCTCGAAGACATGCTGGACCTGGGCGTGACCGGCCCCATGCTGCGCGCCGCCGGGTTGAAGATCGACGCGCGCAAGGACGAGCCGTACTCCAGCTACGAGAAGTTCGATTTCGAAGTGCCGACGCGCACCGAAAACGATGTGTACGCGCGCTACCAGGTGCGCATCGAGGAGATGCGGCAGAGCGCGCGCATCGTGCGCCAGGCGCTGGACGGCATGCCGGCGGGCCCGTGGAAGGCCGACTGCCCCGCACGTGGTGCTGCCCGACCGCGAAAAGATGAAGACGCAGATGGAGGCGCTCATCTATCACTTCAAGATTGTGACCGAGGGCTTCCGCGTGCCCGAAGGCGAGGTCTACCAGGTGATCGAATCGCCGCGCGGCGAACTCGGCTATTACGTGGTCGAGCGACGGCACGGCGCGGCCGTACCGCGTTCACATGCGCACGCCCAGTTTCGGCAACCTGCAAGCCACGCCGCGCATGGTGGAAGGCACGCTGATCGCCGACGTGATCGCCGCCATCGGCAGCATGGATTTTGTGTTAGGAGACACAGATCGTTAAACGGCCCATGACATTCTCTCCCCAACTGGAAGCCAGGTTCGCCAAGCTGCTCGAGAGCTATCCCGCCGGGCGCCAGCGCGCGGCGATGATTCCGATGCTCCTCTATGCGCAGGATGAGGTCGGGTCGGTCACCGACGAACTGGTGGAGGAAGTGGCCCAACGCGTCGGCGTGACGCCGCTGCAGGTCAACGAAGTGGTTTCCTACTACAGCATGCTGCACCGCGAGGCGCGCGGCAAGTATCACGTGCAGGTCTGCACCAACATCAGTTGCCTGCTGCACGACGCCGACCAGCTGCTGGAACATACCTGCCGAGAAGCTCGGCATCGAAAACCATGGCGTCACCGCGGACGGGCAGTTTTCCATCGAAGAAGTGGAGTGCATGGGCGCCTGCTCCTGGGCGCCGGCGATTCAAGTCAATTACGATTTTCATCACTTCGTGACGCCGGAGAAACTCGACCGGCTTTTGGACGGCCTGAGGAAGAAGCAATAGAACATGCTGTACAACGAACCCAGCCCGCTCGAAACCAGGGTGCTGTCGCGCCGTTTCGGCATGCCGCACTCCGAGTCCATCGACACTTATCTCGCGACCGAGGGCTACCAGGCGTTCCTGAAGGCCGCCGAAGATGACGCCGGACGCAGATCATCAACGAGATGAAGGCGTCGAACCTGCGCGGGCGCGGCGGCGCGGGGTTTCCCGCCGGCATGAAGTGGAGTTTCGTGCCGCGCACATTCGCCCAAGCCGAAATACATCGTAGTCAACGCCGACGAAGGCGAGCCCGGCACGTGCAAGGATCGCGTGCTGATGGAAAACGATCCGCACCAGTTGATCGAAGGCGTTCTCATTCGCGGGTCTGGCGGTGGATGCGCACGCGGGCTGGATCTACATTCGCGGCGAGTATCGCTACCTGATCGACATCATGGACCGCGCCATCGCGGAGGCTTACGCAGCGCGGCTGGCTGGGCAAGAACATTCAGGGCACGGGCTTCGATTTCGATCTGTACACGCACACCGGCGCGGGCGCGTACGAATGCGGCGAGGAATCGGCGCTGCTGGAATCGCTCGAAGGCAAGCGCGGCGTTCCGCGCATCCGGCCGCCGTTTCCGGCCGTGGCGGGCGCGTTCCAGTGCCCCACGGTGCTGAACAACGTCGAGACGTTTTGCGCCGTGCCGGCCATCATTCTGCAACGGCGGCGCGGCGTTCGCGGCGCTGGGCATGCCCAAGGCCGGCGGCACGCAAGATGACCTGCCTCACCGGCCACATCAACAAACCCGGCGTCTACGAACTGCGGCTGGGCTTCCCGGTCAAGCAGATGATCGAGGAAGTCGGCGGCGGCATGCGCAACGGGAAAAAGCTGAAAGCGTTCATCCCCGGCGGCTCGTCGTGCCCGGTGCTGACGGCCGCGGAGTGCGAAGGCGCCACCATGGATTACGATTCCATGGCGCAGCGCAAGAGCATGCTCGGCTCGGGCGGCGTGGTCGATCATGGACGAAGACACCTGCATGGTGAAGGCCTGCATGCGGCATCATGAAGTTTTACGCGCACGAAAGCTGCGGCTGGTGCATTCCCTGCCGCGAAGGCACCACCTGGCTGAACAAGATCCTGACGCGCTTCCACGCAGGGCGGCGGAACCGAGCAGGATATCGGCCTGCTGGGCGACATCGCGAAGAACATGCTGGGCCGCACCTTCTGCCCGCTGGGCGACGCCGCCGCGCATGCCGATGATCTCCATCGTCGAAAAGTTCCGCCACGAATTCGAAGATCATCTGAACGGCAAGCCGTGCCCCTTCGAGCATGTCCAACCGGATGGTGACGGCGTAATGGCTGATCACGGTAAAACTCACGATCGACGGGCACGACGGTGACAGCGCCGGCGGGAATGCTGGTCATCGACGCCGCCAAACTGGCCGGCATCGAGATCCCTGCGTTCTGCTATTACGAAGGCCTATCGCTGCAAGCCGCCTGCCGCATGTGCCTGGTGGAAGTGGAGAAGATGCCCAAGCTGATGACGGCCTGCACGCTGCCGGTGGCCGAGGGCATGGTGGTGCGCACCGAAACGCCGCAGGTGGCGCGCGGCGCGCAAGTACATGCTCGAATTCCTGCTCACCAACCATCCGCTGGATTGCCCGGTGTGCGACAAGGGCGGCGAGTGCGAATTGCAGGACATGGTGTTCCGCTACGGCGCCGGCGAGAGCCGCTACACCGAAACCAAGGTCCACACGCCCGAAAAACAATATTCGCCGGTGGTGTTTTTCGATGCGCCGCGCTGCATCCTGTGCTACCGCTGCGTGCGCATCTGCAACGAAGGCATGGGCGTCAACGCGCTCGGCGTGGTCAAGCGCGGCGCGGTTTCGGAAATCGCGCCCAATCACGGCGATCACCTGGAGTGCGACGAGTGCGGCGCCTGCATCGACATCTGCCCGGTCGGCGCGCTCACCAGCGGCATTTATCGCTACCAGACGCGGCCCTGGGAGATGACGCACGTCGGCACCATCTGCACGCACTGCTCCGACGGCTGCAAGACCACGCTCGGCACGCGCAACGACCGCATTCATCCGCGGCAACAATCGCGACCGCTCCGGCATCAACGGCGAGTTCCTCTGCATCAAGGGCCGCTACGCTTTCGATTTCTACGATCATCCCGACCGCCTGCAGGCGCCGCTGATCCGCGTCAACGGCAAGCTGGAAGCAGGTTTCGTGGTCGCAGGCGCTCGCCGCGCGTGGCCGCAGAAGTTCAACGCAGACGATTGGCGCGGCGGCACGTTCGGCGTCATCGGCTCCAACCACACCACCAACGAAGAGAATTACTATCTGCAGAAGTTCGCGCGCGACGGTGCTCGGCACCAACAATATCGATCATCACCGCACGGGCGACGTGGTGACGCTGCTCGATGCGCTGAGCGGCAAGCAGGCCAAGCTGGCCACCGTGGCGGATCTCTACGAGCGCAAGGCCTTCCTGGTGCTGGGCGCCGATCTGGCGCTGGAGCATCCGCTGCTCTCCTACCAGATTCGCGCCAACTAGCGCCATCACAAAGCGCGCGTCTACGTGGTGACGCCCGGGCCGTGCGCGAAGACAAATACGCCGCCGCTCGTGGTGCGGGGCCGCGATTACGAATCGCTGGCCGGCAAGCTGAAGGCCGAGCCCGAGCTGGTGATTCTGTTCGACGATTCCTACCAGGGCGGGGAATTGCGCAAGCTGGTGGATTTCGGCGAATCGCTCGGCATCCCGGTGCACTACGTCTGCCTGGTGGATTACTCCAATTCGCGCGGCGCCATCGACATGGGACTCACGCCGGAGTTGCTGCCCGGTTACCAGGCCTCCGGGCAAGCCGGTCTGCGTCTCGACGAAATGCTGGCAGTCTGAATTGAGCGTGCTGTGGGTGGTGGGCGCCAACCCGCTTGAGAACGCCGCGCGCAAAGCCGGTTTCCTCGTGGTGCAGGATTTGTTCCTGACCGAAACCGCGCGCCAGGCCGACGTCGTCCTACCCGCCGCCTGCGCCTACGAAAAGAGCGGCACCGTCACCAGCGGCACGGGCGAAGTGCAGCGTCTCAAGCGCGCCATCAACACCATGGGCGCCAAGCCGGATCTGGAAATCATCGGCTTCATCGCGCGCGAAATCGGAGCCGCGGCCGCGCTGGGGCCGTGGACGCCGGACGCCGTCTTCGAAGAGATCCGCACGAACGTGCGCGGCTACGATGTCGCCGTGCCAGTGATCGCCACTGGCGGCGCGGCACAAACCGTGCCGGTCAACGGGCGCGTCGACGTCCCCGGACCGGCCGGCCTGGTGCGGTCGGATCGCAACGGCCTGTTCGCGTCGGGCACGCTGGGGCGCTATTCTAAGATACTGAACTCGGTACTGGAAAGCCGCTTGAGCCGCTAATGGACTCGTTCATCGTCATCAGCCTCATCAAGATATTCGTGGTCTTCGGCGCGCTCATGACCATCCTCGCCTACCTGCAATGGGTGGAGCGGAAGGTGATCGCCCATATCCAGGTGCGGCCCGGCCCCTATCGCGTGGGCCCGCACGGTCTGCTGCAGCCGCTGGCCGACGTCATCAAACTTATCACCAAGGAAGACCTGGTCCCGCCGTATGTCAACAAGGCGCTATACCTGGCGGCGCCGTTTCTGGCCATCACCATGGCGCTGCTTTCGGTATCGGTGATTCCTTTTGGACCTAAGATCCAAGTGGCCGGCTACGCGACTTGGATGCAACTCACCGACCTCAACTTCGGCGTGCTTTTCATTTTGGGGGTATCGTCGATGGGCGTGTACGGCATCGCGCTGGCCGGTTGGAGTTCGAACAATAAATACGCGCTGTTGGGCGGCCTGCGCAGTTCGGCGCAGATGATCAGCTATGAGCTGCCGCTCTCGCTCGCCATCGCCGCGCCGCTGCTGATTTCGAATACCCTGAGCCTGCGCAAACTGGTGGACACGCAGGACGGCTGGATGTGGAACTGGAACCTGTTTCACGGCTTTCAGTACGTAAGCTTCATTGTCTTCATCATCGCCGGTTTCGCCGAAACCAACCGCGTGCCGTTCGATCTGCCGGAAGCCGAAAACGAGCTGGTGGCCGGCTTCCACACCGAATACAGCAGCATGAAGTTCGCGTCATTCTTCATGGCCGAATACGCCAACATGATCACCGTAAGCTGCATGGCTACGCTGCTGTTCCTGGGGGGGTGGGTGGCGCCGTGGCCGGCCGCGTATGGTTCCGGCTACGTGCCGGTGGCGATTTTCGCCATCGCCGGCGTGACCACGGTCTGGCGCGGGCTGAACCCGCGGCGCAAGCGCGACCGTTTCACGTTCCCGCCGTTCGGCGTGGTTTTCGTCATCGTCGCGGCGGTTTTCCTGGTGCCGCGTCTGCAGAGCGCGCTGCTGCCGCTGTTCTGGTTCTGCGCCAAGACCGGGGCCATTCTGTTCCTGTTTATCTGGATTCGCGGCACGCTGCCGCGCTTCCGTTACGATCAACTGATGGGCTTCGCCTGGAAGGTACTGTTCCCGGTTGCCATGTTGAACCTGCTGGCCACCGGCCTGGTGATTGCAGCGTTTTCGTGAGTTTCTTGCAATGGATTTGATTCTCTTTCTGGTTTTTGCGGGCATTGCGGTGGTGGCGGCCATCAACGTGGTGGTGCAGAGGCATCCCATCTCGAGCGCCGTTTCGCTGATCGCCGTGATGGGATCGCTAGCCGTGTTGTACCTGCTGCTGGGCGCCGAATTCATTGCCGCCGCGCAGGTCATCGTCTACGCCGGCGCCGTCATGGTGTTGTTCGTCTTCGTCATCATGCTGCTCAATGCCGGTGGCGAGACCAAGGCCGGCCGCTCGTTCGTCGCCAGCCTGCTCGGCGTGCCGGTGCTGGTTGCGCTGCTGGCGCTGCTGGCGTTCTTCTCGGCTCGTCTCTACCCGCGCGATACCGAGGTGCACTTCGGCGGCTTCCGCGGCGGCACGGCGCAGGCGGTTGGCCGCGCCTTGTTCACCACTTATCTGCTGCCGTTCGAAATCACTTCGATTCTGATCCTGATCGCGATCGTCGGCGCCATCGTGCTGGCGCGCAAGGAGCTCGAATGATGGGCCACGTGCCGCTTTCCTGGTTTCTGATGCTGAGCGCGGTGCTGTTTTCTCTCGGCGTGGCCGGCTTCATTTTCCGCCGCAACATCATCACCATGTTCATGTCGATCGAGCTGATTTTGAATGCCGTCAACCTGACCTTCATCACCTTCGCCTACCAGCGGCACGACGTGTCCGGTCATCTGTTTGCGTTCTTCGTGATGGTGGTGGCGGCGGCCGAGGCTGCGGTCGGCCTGGCGATCATTCTGACCGTTTTCAAAAACCGCGGCACGCTGAATATCGACGACCTGGACTCGATGAAGAACTGACAACGCGACCGATGCAACTCTGGCTCATACCGATACTTCCGCTGGCCGGCTTCCTGATCAACGGCCTGTTCGGCCGCCGCTTTTCCAAGGGGCTGGTCAACACGTTCGCCATCGGCAGCGTGGTGCTCGCCTTTCTGTGGGTGCTGAAAACCCTCTTCGGTCTGGGCGGCATCGAAGCCACTTACACCGAGCATTACTTCACCTGGATTCAGAGCGGCGCGCTTACGGTCGGCTGCGATTTCTCGGTCGACCGCCTCACCGCCGTGATGCTGCTGGTGGTCACCGGCATCGGCTCGCTGATCCACATCTACGCCATCGGCTACATGGCTCACGAGGGCGGCTATTACCGCTTCTTCGCTTACCTCAACCTGTTCATGTTTTTCATGCTGACGCTGGTGCTGGCCGCCAATTACCTGGTGCTGTTTGTCGGCTGGGAAGGTGTAGGCCTGTGCAGTTACCTGTTAATCGGTTTTTATTTCGATAAGAAATACGCCACCGACGCCGGCAACAAGGCGTTCATCGTGAACCGCATCGGCGACTTCGGCTTCTCGCTGGCGATGTTCTTGATCTTCCGCCAGTTCGGCTCGCTCGATTTCGCGCACGTGTTCGCGCAGGCGCCTGCCGCGCCGGTTGGGTTGCTCACCCTCATCGGCGTGCTGCTGATGTTCGGCGCGTGCGGCAAGTCCGCGCAAATTCCGCTCTATGTGTGGCTGCCGGACGCGATGGCCGGCCCCACGCCGGTCTCCGCGCTCATCCACGCCGCCACCATGGTCACCGCCGGCGTTTATATGACGGCGCGCTCGTGGGTCATTTACACGCACGCTCCCATCGCGATGGACGTGATCGCCTACATCGGCATCGCCACCGCGTTCGTCGCCGCCACCATCGGACTGGCGCAGAACGATATCAAGAAGGTTTTCGCCTACTCGACGGTTTCTCAGCTTGGCTACATGTTCGTGGGCGTCGGCTGCGGCGCTTTTTCGGCCGGCATTTATCACCTGATGACGCACGCATTTTTCAAGGCGCTGCTTTTCCTCGGCGCGGGCGCGGTGATCCACTCTCTTTCCGGCGAACAGGACATGCGGCGGATGGGCGGGCTCCGCACCAAGATTCCGTGGACCTTCGGCGTGATGCTCTGTGCTTCGTTAGCCATCGCCGGCTTCCCGTTCACCTCCGGCTTTTTTAGTAAGGACGCGATCCTGCTGGCTGCCGATCATCGCGCGCCGTGGTTGTATTGGGTGGGCGTCTTCACCGCCGGCATGACCGCGTTCTACGTCTTCCGCGCGTTCTTCATGACCTTCTTCGGCAAGTATCGCGGTCAGGAGCACCCGCACGAATCGCCGCCTGTGATGCTGGTCCCACTGGTGATTCTGGCAGCGCTATCGCTGGTTGGCGGTAAGCTTTTCAACGTTCCCGATTTTCTCCGCACCGTTTTTCCGGCGGTTGAAGTGCCGGATGAGTTTGTCCCCATGGCCGTTGCCAGCGCCGCCGGCCTGCTCGGCATCGCGCTGGCGTACCTGATGTACGTATATAAGCCGGGCATCCCCGATTCCATTGCTAACGGCGCCAAGGGCCTCTACACGCTGGTGTACAACAAGTATTTCGTGGATGAGATCTACGACGCGGCGGTGGTCCAGCCCGTAGTGAATGGCTCGCGCGTGGTGCTTTGGAATGGCGCCGACGTGGGACTGATCGATGGCATCGTCAATGGTATCGGCGCGCGCGCCAAGGGCATCGGCGGCGTGCTGCGCCTCGCGCAATCCGGCAACACGCGCAGTTACGCCACGTGGGTGGCGTTCGGCGGCGTACTGCTGATCTTTGGCATGGCGGCCATGGTCGTGTTGGGAGGTCTGCGATGAACCTGCTCCTGCTCGTTCTCCTGCTTCCGGCCGCCGGATTTCTGATCGCGCTGGCGTTGCCGCGTTCGTCGCCGGCATCGAGCCGCTATTGGGCGCTGGGGATTTCGCTGGCCACCTTTCTCGCTTCGCTGGCACTGCTCGGCTGGTTTGACCGCACGCTCGCCGGCGACCAATTGACCGTCGATTGGCTCTGGATCTCATCGCCGGAAATCCGCTTCCACATCGCCGCCGATGGCGTCAGCTTCTGGCTGGTTTTGCTTTCCACGTTCCTTACGCCCATCTGCGTGTTGATTAGCTGGGACCACATTCAGAACCGCGTCAAGGAATTCTACGCGTTCCTGCTGCTGCTGGAATTCGGCCTGGTGGGTGTCTTCCTGGCGCAGGATCTGTTTCTGTTTTACGTGTTCTGGGAAGTCAGCCTGGTGCCCATGTATTTCCTGATCGGCATCTGGGGCCATGAGCGCCGCATTTACGCCGCGGTGAAATTCTTCCTCTACACCATGGCCGGTTCGGTGCTGATGCTGGCGGCCATCATTTATCTGTACAATCGCGCCGGCACGTTCGGCTACGCTGCGATTTTGGATCAGCTCGCGAGCGGCCGTCTGCTCTTCACCCCCTTCGAGCAGATGCTGCTCTTCCTGGCCTTCTTCGTCGCCTTCGCCATCAAGGTGCCGCTGTTTCCGCTGCACACCTGGCTACCGGACGCGCACGTCGAGGCGCCCACTGCCGGTTCCGTGATGCTGGCTTCCGTCATGCTGAAGATGGGTACCTTCGGTATTCTGCATTACGCCCTGCCCTTGTTTCCCAGCGCCGCGCGCCGCTGCGCTCCGTGGATTGCGGTGTTGGCCCTCATCGGCATCATTTATGGCGCGCTGGTCGCCATGGTGCAGCCGAATATGAAGAAACTGGTGGCGTATTCGTCGGTCAGCCATCTCGGCTTCGTCGTGCTCGGCATCTTCTCCTTCACTCAACTGGGGCTCGATGGCGCGGTCTACCAGATGCTCAACCACGGCGTCTCCACCGGCGCGTTGTTTGCGCTGGTCGGGCTCATGTACGAGCGCCGCCACTCGCTCGCGATTGAAGATTACGGCGGTGTCGCCACTGCCGCGCCGTGGCTCTCCACCGCGTTCCTCATCACCACGCTGGCTTCCATCGGACTTCCGCTGCTGAACAATTTCGTCGGCGAGTTCCTGGTGCTGCAAGGCGCCGCCCTGGCCAACTTCACCTGGGCCGTATGGGCCGCGCTGGGCGTCATTCTGTCGGCCTGCTACATGCTCTGGATGTACCAGCGCGTCTTTTACGGCGAGTTGACGGAAAAAGTGCGGTCGCACATGCCCGACCTCAACCTGCGCGAGTGGGCCGTCGTCATTCCACTGATCGCCATGATGGTCTGGATGGGCGTCTACTCGAAGTCGTTCCTCGATCCCGTCGGCAAGACCACCGCCCGCGTGCTCGAACAAACTCAGGTCAATGTATCCTACCGCGTCGATCTCCGGATGCCGCAGCGCACGGAGGTGAGCCGTGTCCGCTAGCCCGATGTTCAACCCCACCGACCTGATCCGCTTCCTGCCCGAAATCATCCTCACCGCGATGGGCACGTCGATGATGGTGCTCGATCCGTTGCTCAATCGCCGCGAGTCCAAGATTTACGGAACGCTCAGCGTGGCCACGTTGGCGGCCGCTATCGTCGCCGCCATCTGTGCCTACTCACAGCCGGGCCCGGCGTTCGGCGGCATGATCGTCGTCGATGGCTTCGCCACTTTCTTCCGGGTCCTGGTTTTCGGCGTTGGCATCCTCACCATCCTGCCTTCCTTCAGCTTCCTCAAACGCCAGCAGGCCGAAACCAGCGAGTTTCACGCCCTGCTCCTGTTCTCCGTCGCAGGTCAATCGATTATGGCCGCGGCCAACGACCTGATCGTCATCTTCATCGGCCTGGAGGTCTCCTCCATCGCCAGCTATATCCTGGCGGGCTATCTGCGCGACGACAAGCGCGCCAATGAAGCCGCGCTCAAGTATTTTCTGCTCGGATCGTTTGCCACCGGTTTCTTCTTGTATGGCGTGGCGCTGATTTATGGCGAAACCGGCTCCATCAATCTCAGCGTGGTGCATTCGGTAGTCGTTGGTCCCGACGCGCCCTCGGCCGTAATGGTCGGCCTCGCAGCGGCGCTGATGTTCGTCGGACTGGCGTTCAAGGTCTCGGCTTCTCCGTTCCAGATCTGGGCGCCGGATGTGTACCAGGGCGCGCCCACGCCGGTCACCGCATTCCTGTCCGCCGGTCCCAAAGCAGCCGCTTTTGCCATCTTCCTGCGCATCTTCATGACCGCCTTCGCGCCCATCGGCGAAGCCTGGGCGCCGCTGGTATGGATTTCTGCGCTGCTTTCCATGACCATCGGCAACTTCGCCGCGCTGCTGCAAAACAATGTCAAGCGCATGCTGGCCTACAGCTCCATCGGGCACGCCGGTTACGTGATGGTGGCGCTGGCGGCGCGCTCGGAAATCGGCACCGCGGCCGTCATGTTCTATCTGGCCGCCTACGCCTGCATGAACGTGGGCGCGTTCGCCGTGGTCAGCCACCTCTCCGGCAAGGACGAGCGGTATCAAAGCGTCGAGGATTTCGCCGGCCTAGCGCAAAAGCAGCCGTTCGTCGCGGCCATGCTCTCTATCTTCCTGCTCTCGCTGATCGGCGTGCCGCTCACCGGCGGCTTCTTCGGCAAGTTCTATATCTTCAAAGCAGCTCTGGAATCGCACCTGGTGTGGCTCACCGTGCTCGGCCTGCTCAACAGCGCCGTGGCCGCGTATTACTACCTGCGCATCCTGGTGATGATGTACTTCCGCGATCCCGGCGACGCCGCCTTGAGCGCCGAGCCGCTCACGCCCGCGCTCTCCGCGGCCCTGATCCTGCCAGCTATCGGCACCCTGTTCCTCGGTATCTTCCCCGGCTGGGTGCTGGATTTCGCGGGCCGTTCCGCCAGCCTGGTGAAGTGATGATCCGCGTGGCCCGCGATCGTCTCAGCCTGGAAGCATGACACGATGACTGACCGCGAAAAAGACGAGCTCGCCGCCCAGGTCCTGGCCGTGATCCGCGCCCGTTTCGACCCGCCCGGTCCCGCCGATACCGAAGACATCTTGGAGCGCGCTCGCCGGCAGGCCCAAATGCCGGTTCCTGCCCCTCGGCCTGCGTCCGCCCCGGTGCCCGCCGGCGTTCCAGCGCCTTCCCGCCAATACGGCCCCGCGCCCGATATGCGCCGCGTCGATCACTGCCTGATCGCCGCCGGTGCGCTGCTGCTGGCGTGTTACTTCTTCCGGCTGACGCGCGCTTCGCTGCACATCTATTTCACGCCCGACGATCTGATGAATCTGTACCGCTCCTGGATCTTTTCCGCCGGCCGTCTCCTCAAAGCCAATTTGTTGTTCTTCGTCAGCTCCGATTTCGGACGTCCCATGGGCAGCCTGTGGTACCGCGTGATCGTCGATTTCGCCGGTTTCCACCCATTTTGGTTTCACGCTTCCAATCTCGCCATCCTGGTGGCCAACCTATGGCTGACTTACGTGGTCGTCCGCCGGCTCGCCGGATCGCGCGAAATCGCCGCTCTCACCGCGCTGGCGATGGCCTATCAACAGCGCCTCGCGTCGCTCTATTTCGACACCGGATACATCTACGACGTCCTCTGCTATTTTTCCCTCTTCGCCGCGCTGGCGCTCTATCTGCGGGCGCGCGGGCGGGCCACTGCATTCCAGCCCTGGCAATGGACGGCGCTTTTCACGCTCTACATCTGCGCTTTGAATTCCAAGGAAATGGCGGTGATGCTGCCGGCGTTCCTGGGGACCTATGAACTGCTATACCATCCGCCACGCGCCTGGCAGCCCGCGGCCCTGTACCGGTGGCTGCTCCGGGAAGGCCGCGCCACGCTCCTCACCGGCGCCGTGGCCGTGTTGTTCGTGATTGGCCGATCGCTCGGCTCTCTGTCGCTTACTAACAACGCCGCCTACCGGCCATCCTTCACGTGGACTCAGTTCATGATCACCAGCCGCCACTTCGCGGGAGACTTCTTCGCCATGCCGGACTGGCCGGCCTGGGTGGTGCTGCTCCTCTGGACCGCGTTGGCGATTATCGCCTGGGCCTCACGATCGCGCACACTGGGCTTCGCCTGGCTGTTCCTGATGCTCAGCCCGCTGCCCATTGCCTTTATCGCGCCGCGCGGACCGGCCCAATACTACGTGTGCGTTTTCGGATGGATGCTCTACGCCGCCGTTCTGCTGGCGAAGCTTACTGCATTCCTTACGCGCGGCGTGCCGCTTCCGGAATGGTGGCTGTCGAGAGCGCGAGGCGCGGCTTTGTTCGTCGTCTCGATGGCAATTCTCTATTGGGCTTACAAGCCCCTCGGCTACGGCGGAATTTACAGCGTGGCCGAGGAGGCTCCGGAGGATCGCGACACCGTGACCCAGCTTCATGCCGCCGCCCCGACCATCCGCCCCGGCAGCCGCCTTCTTTTCTTGAACGACCCCATCCGCCCCGACACGTACAGCCTGCTCTTCATGGTGCAGCTCAGCTACGATGATCCGCAGCCTGCACATCTTCCGGGTCAAAGAAATGAAGCAGCCGCCGAATGACAAAGAGATCGCTTCCTACGACTACGTCTTCGATTATCGCAACGGCCGCTTCTTCGAGGTGAAAGCGCCCGGTTCCTGACCGCCCTCGGTGTTACCGCGAAAGCCGCTTGCTGACGATGTGAGTCCCCGGCAGAAAATATATTGGGCCGTGTAGTGTTTTTTGCCCCCAGCAGGTCTTAGTAACATGAGGACATGGTGAACCGCGGCCCAGGCCGCGGCGATTCCGAGCGCCCGCCCACCCCGCCGCCCGAGCCGGTTCCCCCGCCCGGTATACGCCGCGTCGATCGGTGCCTGTTCGCCGCCGGCGCGCTCCTGCTCGCCGTCTATTTTTTCCGCCTGACACGCGCTTCCCTCCACGTCTATTTCACGCCCAACGATCTGATGAACTTGTATACCTCCTGGATTTATTCCGCCGGCCATCTCCTCAAAGCCAATTTGCTGTTCTTCCTTGCTTCCCCTTACGGACGTCCCCTAGGAAGCATGTGGTACCGCGTGATCGTCCATTTCGCCGGTTTCCACCCCTTCTGGTTTCATGCTTCCAATCTCACCATTCTGGCCGCCAACATCTGGCTGACTTACGTGGTGGCGCGCCGCCTCGCCGGATCCCGCGAAATCGCCGCCCTCACCGCCCTGGCGATGACCTATCAGCCTCCCCTCGGGTTTCTCTACTTTGACACCGGATTCATTTACGACGTCCTCTGCTATTTTTTCCTCTTCGCGGCGCTGGCGCTCTATCTGCGGGCGCGTGCGCATGACGGGACGTTCCGGCCATGGCAATGGGCGGCCTTTTTCGCGCTCTACATCTGCGCCTTGAATTCCAAGGAAATGGCCGTGACGCTGCCGGTGTTCCTGGGAACCTATGAGCTGCTATACCATCCGCCGCGTGGCTGGCAACCCGCCACGATGTACCGTTGGCTGGTCCGGGAAGGCCGCGCCATGCTCCTCACCGGAGCAGTAGCTGGACTGTTCGTGGTTGGCAGATCGATCGGCCCTGATGCGCTCATTCGCCACCCCGCCTACCGGCCGTCTCTAACGTGGATCCGGTTCATGCTCACCAGCCGCCACTTTGCGGGAGACTTCTTCGGGATGCCGGACTGGCCGGCTTGGGCGGTGCTACTGCTCTGGACCGCGCTGGCCGCCATTGCCTGGTTCACCCGGTCGCGCGTGTTGCGCTTCGCCTGGCTGTTCCTGATGCTCGGCCCGCTGCCCATCGCATTCATCCTGCCCCGCGATTCGCCCCAATACTACGTGTGCCTGTTCGGATGGATGCTCTACACCGCTGTCCTGCTGGTGAAGCTCGCCGTGCTCCTCACGCGCAGTGTGCCGCTTGCCGAATGCTGGCTGGTGCGGGCGCGGGGCGCGGTTTTATTCTTGGTCTTAACGGCGATTCTCTATTCGGCTTACAAGCCGCTGGGCTACGCCGCAGTTTACTGCGCGGCCGTGGAGGCTCCGGAGAACCGCACCACCGTGGTTCAGCTTCATGCCGCCGCTCCCGCCATCCGCCCTGGAAGCCGTATTCTGTTCTTAAACGATCCCGTCCCCGCCGACTCGTATCACCTGCTGTTCATTGTGCGGTTGAGCTACGCCGATCGCGACCTGCAGGTCTCCCGGGTCAAAGAAATGAAGCAACCCCCGAGCGACAAAGAGATTGCTTCCTATGACTACGTTCTAGATTATCGAGACGGCCGCTTTTCCGAGCTGAAGCCTGGTCCCCCGGCCAATTAAGTTACGTCCTAAGAAAACGGTAAGGCAGTAAGGAGGTAATGCGCTATACTGGAGCCGGTGGCATCTATGGTTAGCAAGATCACCAGCAAAGGCCAGATTACACTGCCGAAGAAGGTTCGCGACAAACTCGACGTTCGCGCCGGCGATTACCTGGCCTATGAAGTTGCCGGGAATACGGTGAAGCTGCGTAAGGCGCAACCGCTCGATCTGCCCTGGCTGCGCGCGATTTCGCGTACACTCGCGCCGGAATGGGACTCGCCTTACGATCACGAGAACTTCGATGACCTGTGACGTCTTCGACGTAGTGGTGGTTCCGTTCCCGTTCACGGACTCGCCCGCTGCCGTCAGGCGCCCCGCTCTGGTGCTGAGCCGGCCCTCGTTCAACCGCCACGGCTATACCGTGATGGCGATGATTACGGATCTGCGCAATGCACCGTGGCCGCTCGACGCCGAAATCGATCCGTCGCCTGCCGGTTTGAAAATGCCAAGCGTCGTCCGCATGAAGTTCTTCACAATGGACAACCGTCTGATCGTCGGCAGAATTGGCCGTCTGAAGCCTGCCGACCGCCGCAAGGTGAGCGCAGCGCTTGCAACGGTGATGCCGGTTTCCGTTTGAGCGCCCCGCGCCGCATCGCGCCTGCTTATCAAGTCTCGCTCGAGCGCTCCACCGGCGGCAATCCCAGTCGGCGCCGGCATTCATCCAGCATGGATGCCGTGCGGGTGGCGCCGGAGCGCGTCACGCCCACCGCGCGCACGCCCAAGAGCGCATCCAGATCGCGAATGCCTCCGGCGGACTTCACCTGCACCCGCGGTGCGGCATGCTTGCGCATCAGCACCAGGTCTTCGATGGTGGCGCCGCCGCTGCCGTATCCGGTGGACGTCTTCACCCAATCGGCGCCCAACGCGCTGGAGATCTCACACAGGCGGATCTTCTGCGCGTCGTTCAGATAGCAGTTTTCGAAAATCACCTTCACTTTTTGTCCCGCGGCGTGGGTCACCGCGATCACCGCCGCCAGGTCGTCGTGGACATACTGCCAGTCGCCGCTCAGCACCGCGCTGATGTTCACCACCATGTCCAGTTCCTGGCCGCCGTCGGCGAGCGCCCGCTCCGCCTCGGCCACTTTGACGGCCGTGGTGTGGCAGCCGTGCGGGAAACCGATGGTGGTGCTGGCTTTCACCCGGCTCCCTGCCAGCATCTCGGCGCAACGGCGCAGGTAATACGGAAGAATGCAGACGCTGGCCACATCATAGTCCAGCGCCAGCCGGCAGCCGCGCTCCATCTCCGCCGCCGTCAGGGTCGGGTTCAGCAGCGAATGATCGATCATCTTGGCGATATCTTCGTACGTGTATTCCATGCGTCTGCTCTCCTCTTGGGACACGCGGACAAGCGCTGCTACTGCAGGCCCTTGCTCAATTCGCGCGATTTCTCCAGGTCCGCATTACTGCCGGCCGTGTCGCCCACGCCGCCGCGCGCGGCGGCGCGGTTCTGGTACGCGTTGACATAGTTCGGGTCCAGCCGGATGGCGTTGTCGAAATCGGCAATCGCCTCGGCAAAATGCTTGAGGCGCATGTGTGCGTATCCGCGCGCGTTGTATGCCCGTGCCGAGCTCGGGTCCAGTCGGATCGCTGCGCTGAGTTGCTCGATACCTTCGGCGAATTTCGCCTCTTGAATCAGCTTGCGTCCCGCCGACTGATGGGCGGACGCATCCTTGGCCATTTCGGGCGACGGCTTCGCAGGTGCCTCCACTTTCGGTGCTGGCTTGGCCGCGGGCGCTTTCGGCTTGGGCTTCGGCGTCAGCGCAGGGGCGGTGGATGGGGGTGCAGCCGTCGCCGGCGGGGGAACCGTTGGCGCAACATCCGGCTTGGGCGGCGGCTCGGCCTTCAGCGCCGGCTTGACTGCCGGGGCCTGCGGTGTGGGCGTCGGCAGGGCATCCGGCTTCGGCGTGGGTGCGGCCGCGGCGGCCGATGGCGGTGGGGCTGCCGCAAGCGGGGGAGCGGCAGGCGCGGCTACGGTCGATGGCGTGGCGGCCGGCACA
>CAWJLI010000156.1:0-7331 GCA_963843095.1 Bryobacterales bacterium | reverse complement strand
TCGACTTTGCCTGGCAGGAAGAAGATAACCTGGAGCTCCGCCAGTTCTGTGCGTCGGCCGAATGGCTGGTGCGTCCCAGCGGCCATCCCAAGCACGGTGGTCCGCTGGCGCCGTACGCCGTGCGCGAGTTCCACAACGAAGATCTGGAGTGGCTGATTCACCGGCAGATCTACTTGCGCGAGATCGACGTGGTGCAGCTCGAATACACCATGCTGGCGCAGTATCGCTGCGGCTTCCGCCGCATCGCGGTGGCGCTGTTCGAACACGATATCTATTTCCAATCCATCGGCCGCGGCCTGGGCCACATGCCCGGCCTCAGCGCCGAGCTGAAGGCGCGCGGCGAATACCTGCGCGCGCTGCGCTATGAATTGCGCACGCTGCCGGGCTTCGACCAGGTGCAGGTGTGCACGGCGGCCAATCGCGACTATCTGCTCGGCTTCCTGCCGCGCCTGGCCCCGCGGATAGCTACCCGTATGCGCGCCGGCATCGACATTTCCCGCTACCGCTTTCGCGCCGGGGGCCGCGAGCCGTTCACGATGCTGTTTGTCGGCAGCTTTCGCCACGATCCCAACCGCGCCGCGCTCGATTGGTTCGTGCACCAGGTGCTGCCGCTGATTGTCGCCCGCGAGCCGCGCGCGCGCCTCGCCGTCGTCGGGTCCGATCCGCCGCCCGCCCACACCTACGCCGATTACGCCGCCAACCTGGGAATGCTGGGTGCGGTGGCCGACATTCGACAGCCGCTCGGGCGTTTCGCCGTCTTCGTCTGCCCGGTGCTGAGCGGCTCCGGCGTGCGGGTCAAGCTGCTGGAGGCTTTCGCCGCCGGCATCCCGGTGGTTTCCACGGCGCTAGGCGCGGAAGGCTTGGCCGACGAGGATGGCCGGTTCTGCGCGCTGGCCGATTCGCCGGAGACTTTCGCCGCGCGCGTTGCCGATCTCTTCGCCGACCCGGCAGCCGCCGCGGCCATGGCCACCCGCGCCCGCGCCGAGGTGGAAGCCAACTGGGCCATCGACGTTCTTACCCGCAACCTGGTCGACGGCTATCTCCGCCTGGTGCAAGAAAAGCGTGGCGCAGGCTCTCGAGCCGGCTGAGCCGAGTCATCTCGGCTTTTCTTGGCTTACCCCCAGTGGGCCATCGCTTCCGCGAAGCATCGCAGCCCGCTGACGAGGACGCCGCCGTAGCCGCCGCCGGGCGAGGTCCAGGCGCCGGATAGATACAGGTTCCGGATTGGCGTCGCATGCGCCAGCCGCCGCGGCTCGGAGTTGTCCACCGTCTGGTCCCAGCCGTAAATCGCTCCCCGATAGTTGCCGGTGTACCGCACGTTGGTCAACGGAGTTGCGACTTCCTTGACTTCGATCGCCTTCGACAAGCCCGGCAGCAACGCCTGCTCCGCCTGGCGGATCAGCATCTCCGCCATCCGTTCCTTCTCTTTCCGGTAGGCGGCCTTGTCGCCCTTCCGGTACGCCGCTTCGTAGGGTTGCCAGTGGTCGTAGCCCTGAAGCTTGATGAGCGTCAAGGTATTTTTTCCCGGCGGCGAGTAGCCCTCGAAGAGGTTGTCGTAGAGCATGGCGCCGAAACTCGCGTCGCTCATGTCGGCGTTGAGCGCGGCCTGGTAATCGGCCTCCGGGTCATAGCCCGCCGCGTGGAAGATTTCCGTGTCCCGCAGCCCGAGCTGGCGGACCAGATCCTGCTTCAGGCCCAGGAAGACGATGAAGCTCGAAAGGCCGGCGGAGAAGCGATCCATGCGCGCCAGGTACGCGGTGAGCCGGTCGTCGGGCTCCAGCATTTTGTGAAAGGTGTCGTAGGCGTTCGCATTCGAAACCACCGCGCGCGCCCGGTATTCCTGTCCGGCGGCCGTCCGCACGCCATAGGCCGCGCCGTCCTTGGCGAGCACCTTCTCCACCCGCGCATTCAGCAGCACTTTGCCGCCGCGCCGCTCGATGAACTGGACGAACGCGTTGCTGATGCTCTGCGAACGCCCTTTCGGGTAGTAGCCGCCTTCGATCAGGTATTCGATGGTCGGTAGCGCGTAGTAGAAGCTGGACAGCTTGGACGGCGGCAGGCCGTAATAGGTCCACAGGCAGGACACGATGGCTTTCAGCTTGGGATCTTTGAGGCGCTTGTCCATCATGGCGCCCCAGGTCCGGCCGTAACATGCCATCACGTGCGGAAAATCGTTCCCCATCCGGCTGATGTCGAGCTTGCCTCCCGCGGAAGGGAGCCGGTTTACCTCCTGGCCGAGCGCGGTCATGTCGTCGAACAGCGCCTGAATACCCTCCCGTTCCTCGGGGAAGCTGTCGCCCAAGGTGCGGATATACCCCGGCAGGTCGCGCTGGCCGGCGCGGATTTCGTGGTTGGGAAAGATGGCGCGGTACAGGCTGGGGTGGGGGACGAACTCGACCTCCTCGATCTCGGGGAAGCCGGAAATCAGGTTACGGACGCCATGGCGCTCGCCCACCGTCGTTGAGTGAAGCGAGACATCGAAGACGAACCCGCCGGGGCGCTCAAAGGCCGTGGCATAGCCGCCGGGCTTGTCGTGCTGTTCCAGCACCAGGACCTTGAAGCCCTGCCGCGCGAAGGCGGCGGCGCAACTCAGACCGCCCAATCCGGAGCCAATCACGACGGCATCGAACTGATCGGAATCGGCCGGCGCCGCGTGGGCCACCGGGAAAGAACTCCACTCGATGGGCGCGCCCGCCAGGGCCAGCGCCGACCGCAGCCAGTCTCGCCTGTTGATCGACATGACAATGCTGCCCTCACTATACGGCCGAACGCTCCACAAGTTCCAGATGTCTCCATCCTGAAATACGCCCGTCCCGAGCCGCGCGAAACACTGGTTACGGTGGTTTCCACTCGCTTTTGCAAGAGCATTTCTCGATCTCCTCTGCAAAACTCGAGTGCCGGCAAGCCGAAAAGAACGGGTTGAGATAGCGTTCTCTTTTGATGCCGGACCTTGGCCAAAGCCACTCGGCCCCGCAGGCCGGCGTATCCCCTTTCTTGGGAGAGGGGGCGCGCGCCGCCCAAGCCTTGGAAAAGTGTGCTAAGTCGCACAATTATTTAGAGCTTAGGTCCTTTAGTACCCCTTCTTGTAGCAGCATAGTACCAGTACCTGATAGAGTCTTTTAGTACCCCCCTCGAAAAAACTTAAAAAACCCAGTTGAATTTTGTGCCTCTTCCCAGTACGATCATAAAGGACCTAAAAAGCAGATTGGCCCAGGCACCGGCCGACCGGGACGGCAAAGTGGAGTTCCCGAATACGGAGGATTATAAAAAGATGAAACTCGGACGTCTTCTTCAAATTGCCCTGATCGCGGCGGTTGTCTTCTTGATGGCTGGCACCGCTAGCGCCAGCTCGATCACGTGGAGCGCGAACTCCGCGGCCACCCAGTTTTTTGAGGGGGCCACGCCAGAAGGCTTGTCGATCAGTAATACCAGCGGCGTTGCTGCGACAATCGCCTTCGCGCCAAACGTCGGCGAAACCGACACGGTGCCGTCCTTCATCAATTACGGGACCTTCACGCTCACGTGCGCCACTTGCACCGCCACCTCGTCTTCGGTTTTTCCGGCTTTCACGGTTGACCTTTACATCACCGATTCGACCGACAACGCCGTCGGTGAGTTTATCGGCACTTCGAGCGGTGGCCAGGTCAATCAAGCACAAAGCTTAGTCGGCCTCACCTGGGCGCCGGCGCAACTCGGACCCGGGACAGCCGGTCAGACGAGCGGCACTGGTACCTTCGGCGCGACCGAATTCATCGGACCCTCGCCAGCGGGCATCCCCGCTCCCATTAACACAGCGCCCTTCACTGGGACTCTGACGATTCAGGGATATCTCACTTCCACCAACGTCCCCGAGCCGGCAACCATGGCGCTGGCAGGCGGCTTGCTCATCGGGCTCGCTGCTCTGGCTCGCAAGCGCCGCGCGTAGTTCTTCGATCAGTCATCCTTCTCAAAGAGGCCGGTGCACCCGAAAGGTGCATCGGCCTCTTGTTTTGTGGGCCTCCGTGTAGCGCGCCTCTTCGGTAACGCCGGCGGTCTTGCCAGAGATCGCCGACGCTACGGGCGCCATTCGCAATTCGGTCGGAATCTAGCCAAGAACAGTGATTAAGCCCTTTGTTTCTGTAAAAAATCGGCTGGATTCTAGCCGTTTTGGGCCGGCGCGGGTTTCAGAACCGGGTATTGCTTGTGCGTATCCACGGCGTGAGAACCGTGTACACCGGGACTGCGGTGGGCCGCGCTTTTCTTTGGCGAATGAGGCGGCGGCTGGCCAGATGCGCCACCGCGACCTGCACCGAGCGTCTGGAAATGCCGATCAAGTCTCCCAGCGCGGCGTGACTGATTGCCACGGACTCCCGCCCAACCCCGTGGGTGTGCCGGTACAATTGCACGTACACGAGAAACGCCGCGGCCGAGCGGCTGTGCGCAACCAGGTCGCGCATCAGGGTGTCGACAAGGTATGGATCCACTTTCATGGCTGCTATAGCAATCATAGCTATAGCAACGGCTCCCCCGTTTTGCGCTCCCCCTATTGATTATTCAAAATCGGGCTGTCATTCTGTACTGCATGATCAAGCGAATCAAGTTCCTGGGTATTCCCGTGCGGGACCAGGACCGGGCGCTCGGGTTCTACACCGAAAAGCTCGGCTTCCGCGTCCTCACCGATCAGCAGTTCTCCGATAGCCAGCGTTGGATCGAGCTCTCGATCCCGGGCGCGGATACCGGCATCGTGCTCTTCACTCCAGAGGGTCAGGAGGACCGCATCGGGACTTTTGTCAACACGTCTTGGGAAGTGGGCAACGTCGACAAGGCCTACACCGACTTGCAGGCGAAGGGAGTGGAATTCGCCGGGCCTCCTCAGAAGCAGCCGTGGGGGACCTTCGTGATCATGAAGGACTCGGAAGGAAATCAAATAGTCCTCTCGTCTCGCTGACCCCACGGGTGGGGCAGGCGCTTCCGCCTGCCAACCAACATTCCGGAACAGTGGGCCGGCGATATCGCCTGCCCCACCGGGCTACGATGGGAACGTGACCACCGCACTGGTGCTCTCCGCCGGCGGCATGTACGCGGCTTGGGAAGTGGGCGTCTGGAAGGCGCTGCGCGAACACATCGCCATCGATCTGGTGGTGGGCGCGTCGGCCGGCGCGTGGAATGGATGGGCCATCGCCGGTGGCGCCCGTCGACGAGCTCGAACGCGATTGGCTCGATCCGGCGACCGGCGGCATCCTCGCGTGGGGTCCGCATTCCACCGGCCTGCTCCGGCCGGAGCCCCTGCACCGCAAGTCGCGCGATCTCTACGCACGCTATCGCCCGCGCATTCCGTTCGGCGCGACCGTGGTGGAAGTGCCGCGGCTGCGCACGCGCCTGCTGCGCGATTCCCAGGTTACGTGGCAACACCTGGCGGCGTCTTGTAGCATTCCGTTCTTCTTTCCGCCGGTGCGCATCGACGGCAAGCATTATGTGGATGGCGGCCTTCGCGGCGCGCTGCCGCTGTGGGCGGCCGAAGCCATGGGAGCCACACGCGCGATTGCGGTGAATGCGCTCACGCATCCGCTCTTCCGCGCCGTACACACGCTGCTGGACCGCCGCCGCGCCAGCGCGGCGCTCGAAGTGATTCGCATCGAGCCTTCCGAGCCGCTCGGCCGCCTGCGCGAAGCCATGGTCTGGAATGGGCCGGCCATCGCACGCTGGCTTGCGTTGGGCGAACGCGACGGGAAGCGCGCACTTCGATCGATTACATCGATTACAATGTAGGGCTATGGCGTTGTATCGCATTTACCGCATGAAGGATGCTGCGCGGCAGCAGTTCCGCATGGCGCCTCATGTGAGCGGCGCCGTTTCGGTCAAGCCGAAGGATTTCGAGCAACTCGGCCAGGTGGAAGGGCTGAACGACTACGACGCCTGGCGCGCGGCGCGCGAAGCGGGCGATCCGCTCGAGGTGGGCGACCTGCTGGAGTCCGACGATGGCCGCTTGCGCATCTGCAAGTACGTGGGATTCGAACCGGCTGAGTGGGCGCTTCCCGAGCCCAAGCATGCCGCGGAGCCTGAGCCGGCGCCCCAGTCCACCACGGCTTAGGCATTAGGAGACACCATGCGCGAACCGAGGCTCGGCGACGATATCGACGATTATTGTGTGCGCTGCAAGCGCATCATGAACCACTCCGTAGTGTCGGTGATCAACGCCGAGCCCGCCAAAGTCCGCTGCCGCATTTGCCACAGCGATCACGATTTCCGCCACGAGCAGGCGCCCCCGCCCAAAGTGGATGCGCGCAAGCAGGCGCTGTTCAACGAGGTGCTCAAGAAGGCGAACCCGCTGGCAACCGAAGTGGTGGACGCCATCGCAGAGCTGCCGGTGGACCCGCCGGAAGAAGAAGCCGTGGTAGCTGTGGTCGCCGAAGTCGCCGTGGTCGCCGAGAAGCCGAAGGCCAAAGCGGTTGCACAGCCAGCGGCGGCTGAGACCCAAAGCCAAAGCCAAGCCTGCGGCCGCAGCCAAAGCCAAACCCAAGGCTCGCAAGTAGACATGAACCGCCGGATGTTTCTGGCAGCGGCTTCGGCCGGCGTCGCGGTTGGCCCGCTCGCCGCCGCCGCCCCCGCGCCCTACGGCGCCATCCCTTCTCCGCGGCAGCTTGCCTGGCACGAGCTGGAAACCACCGCGTTTCTGCATTTCACCGTGAATACATTCACCGGCAAGGAATGGGGCTACGGCGACGAGGACCCAAACATTTTCAGCCCCGCGCGATTCGACGCCGACGCCATCGTGGCGCCGCTGGCGCACGGCCGGCATGAACGGCGTCATCCTCACCGCCAAGCATCACGACGGCTTCTGCCTGTGGCCCACCGCGACCACGGAACATTCGCGTGCGCGCGAGCGCGTGGAGCGGCGGCCGAGGCGACGTGGTGCGCGAAATCGCGGAAGCCGCCCGCCGCCACGCGCTCGCCTTCGGCGTCTACCTTTCGCCCTGGGACCGCAACAGCGCCGCAGTACGGCCGCGCGGAATACATCGACATTTACCGGCGGCAGCTCACCGAACTGCTCACCGGCTACGGCCCCATCTTCGAGGTGTGGCACGACGGCGCCAACGGCGGCGATGGCTTCTATGGCGGCGCGCGCGAGAAGCGCACCATCGACAAGAACACCTACTACGATTGGCCGCGCACCTGGGAGCTGGTGCGCGCAGCTTGCAGCCCGGCGCCGTGATTTTCAGCGACGTCGGCCCCGACGTCCGCTGGGTGGGCAACGAACGCGGCATTGCCGGCGATCCCTGCTGGGCGGCTTACGATCCCGTGGGCGCCGATGGCGGCCCGGCCTCGCCCGGCGATGTGCGCGCGAGCGATTC
>CAWJLI010000155.1:0-31719 GCA_963843095.1 Bryobacterales bacterium | reverse complement strand
GAATGGTGCCGTCCACGCTCAAGTCGGGCCGTGCGCCTTGCGGCAACTGGCCCTTGAGCGCCACATCGACCGTCACCGTGCCATTCAAAATGGAAGGATCGATGCGCGACACGCGGCCGTCGATCAAGCCGTTGGAACCGCCGCCGGCCAGGCGCGTGTCGATTACCGCAGGCTGGCCGATGGCGATGTCCTTGACCTGCGTTTCCGCGATCTTCAGCTCCGCCTTCAAATGCGAGGGCTGTGCCACTTTGCCCAGCGGCGTGCCGGCCAGCACTTTCTGGCCTTCCTCGACCTGGGTGAGCGGGGCTGGCAGGGCTTCCAGCATGCCGTCAAAACCGGCTCGCACGTTCAACTGGTTCACCTGGCTCTTTTTCAGGGCGTACTCGCCCTCCAACTGGTCCACTTTCACTTTGGCGGCGGCCAGTTGCGCTTCGTCCGCCTTGGAGTTGATCTCCAGGCGCTTCAACTGAAGCTGGTATTGTTCGGCAAGCTGCTGGGCTTTGGTGGCGGAGATCTTGGCGTCGATCTCCGAAACCAGTCCGTCCTTGGCCAGCGTCTGGTCGCGGTCGGCCTGCAGCTTGGCGTTTTCCATATCGCCCTTGGTCTGCGCTGCCTGCGACTGCATGTCGAGGAGAGCCTTTTCAAGCGTGACCTTGAGGTTTTCGTAATCCGCTTGCGAGGCCTTGAGCAGGTATTGCGCGTCGAGCAGCGCCGTCTGCAGCTCCGGGCTGGTCATCACCATCACCAGCGAATCGGCCCTGACGGGCGTGCCCGGCTTGATCAGAATGCGTTCGATGCGGGCGTCCGTGTTGGCCGTGATTAGCATGGTGTCTTCCGGGACCAGCGTGCCGAGCCCGCGCACTTCCCGCACCATGGGGCCGCGCTTCACCGTGTCCGGCCACAAAGCCGACATCTCCGCCGGCGGCGCGGCGGGCTTCAGGTGGGCGATCCCGTAATACGTGCCACCTATGGTGACCCCGAAGAAGCCGACGGTACAAAACCCGGCCACCGCGACACCGATGATAATCCAGCGGATGGCTTTGTTCCTGCCCACGTTCTTGCGTTGAATGTCCATTACCGTTCCCGAGTGGAAAAGGCACGGCTTCTGCCACTCAGAGTAGAGCCTAACCTATGACATTCAAAGGCGGTTCTCCGTTGGGCCGCAGCGGGTACTGTTCGCTTGTGGGACGGCTTGTGCCGGGGTGGGACGAGAGATCCCAACCGCTCCCTCACGGTCGCGGCTCCGATGCGTTCAGAGCCGCGACCGTTAGGGAGTCGCCGACGATTGGACTGGTAACTGCCGTAAAGGCGCTTGGCGCCTAATGCCCGTACCAGCCAGGCCCGACCACTAGGTGATGGCTGATGGAATCCGGCACCACCAGAAACAGCAACACGCCCAGCGTGCCGTGCACCAAGCCGAGGAAGTATAGGTTGCGATAGCTGCTGTATAGACGGGCCGCCGCGTAGCCCGCCCCAAGCGTCACCAGCATCAGGAACCAGTTCGGCGCGTGCACGGCGGAGAACAGCGCCGCGGCGGCCAGCGCCGCGCCCCGGCCCGGCAGCACGACTTGCAGGCGCGTCAGGCAGTAGCCATTCAGCAGGTATTGCTGGAAGAGGCCCCACGGCAGGTAGAGGGCCCAAATCAGCGCGGCATGATCGAGCGCCATCGGGCGGACGGTGTCCAGCAGCAGCCCCGATGCCAGCAGCGTCAACGCGAGGAACCCGAGCGCCGGGGCGAAACGCCGCACGCACTCAGCCAGGTTCTGCACGCGGAAACCAAGCGCCGAGGCGCCTTCTCCGCGCCACCAGTGGGAAGCCAGCGGCAGCGCCAGAATCGCAGCCCACGCCGCCGGGTAATGATAGCGCAAGCCCCAGATATAGGCCAGGATCAGTCCGAAAAACGCGATCGGCTCCAAAATGGCGAGTTTGCGTCCCAGACACGCCGACATCCTGGTTTCAATTGTATGACATCGGTTCAGAGACAGGTGCGTATGCAGTATTCGCGATTAAGTTAATACTATCCTACCTAGGTGATTTGCCTGGTGAGGGTTATACAGTACCAATGTAGGTACTGATAGATCTAGGATTTTGGGGGCCAGTTCTGCTATGTAAGAAACAGACGCGGAGAATGCTCTCATGACGCCACTGCAAAACATTTTGTTCTCGCTGACGCTCCTCGGCGCTCTCGAGTGCCTCTATTCGTGGAAACTCCGTCGGATGCGCCGTCAACTCGGCGCAGAGGCGTTACGGTAAGTCACCATAGAGGTTAACGCGCCCGATTGCCAGGCAGGGGATCGCAGTGTGCCTGGGTTGGGGCGCGAGCCCTTTAGGCTTTTCGGCGCAACTCCCGTTCCGCTCGAAACCAGTCCTCCAAGTGCGAGCCGCCCTGCCGGCCACGGGCTTCCCAATAAGAATACGCCAGCACAGCGATCTGGTTATGCGGAAGCGGGGCGGGCGCGCTCTTCGCCGGCGTTGGGGCGACCTGGCGGCCGGCACCGCCTCCGCCCGGCGCGTCTTGATCCCGGTGATGGCGATGGAGGTGGGTGTGTCCGCAAGAGTGCAGCATCGGAATTCGAAACTATTCTTTTATATCAGAGGACGCGCCCGAATGGGAACGCCCACGGCCGCGATTCCGTACTGGAAGGGCTAGGTTTCGCGCGCCGACCGAGACGCGTGCCGCGGGGACGCCCGTGCCAGCAGTCCCGGATTCGCCGAATGCTAGACTTGATGATTCATGGCGAGAGCAACCCATTTGGAATGCAGCCAGTGCGGCTCCAGACTGGATGCGGGGGCGCCGGCGAACCTCTGTTCCTGCGGCGGTCCCCTGCTGGTGCGCTACGATCTCGATACCATCCGGCACCGCTGGCCGCGGCGGGAAGTGGCCGGCGGACCTTCCAACATGTGGCGATACGCTCCGGCGCTGCCGCCCGCGGACACCTCGATCATCAGTTTAGGCGAGGGCTGGACGCCGCTCGTCCGCACCACGCGCCTGGGCGCGCGGCTGGGCGCCGAAGCGCTTTGGGTTAAGGACGAAGGACTGAATCCCACCGCGTCCTTCAAGGCGCGCGGCCTGGCCTGCGCCATCTCGATGTGCGTGGAACTGGGCATCCGCAAAGTGGCCATTCCTTCGGCGGGCAATGCGGCCAGCGCTTTGGCCGCCTACGCGGCGGCGGCCGGCATCGAGTCCCACATCTTCATGCCGAGCGACGTTCCGCAGGCGAATTACCTGGAATGCAAAGCTTACGGCGCCAACGTCACGCTGGTGGACGGCCTGATCAGCGATTGCGCCCGCATGGTGGCTGAGCGCGGCCCGCAGGAAGGCTGGTTCGACGTCGAGCACGCTCAAAGAGCCGTATCGCATCGAAGGCAAGAAGACCATGGGCTACGAAGTGGCCGAGCAGATGGATTGGGAACTGCCCGACGCCATCTTCTATCCCACCGGCGGCGGCGTGGGCATGATCGGCATGTGGAAGGCGTTCGACGAGATGGAGAAGCTGGGCTGGATCGGCAGCCGGCGGCCGAAGATGATCGCGGTGCAGGCGGAGGGTTGCGCGCCGGTGGTGCGCGCCTTCGAGGAGAACGAGCCGCGCAGCCGCTTTTTCGATGACGCCCAGACGCTCGCCGCCGGTCTGCGCGTGCCCAAACCGCTGGGCGATTTCCTGGTGCTCGACGCCGTGCGCTCCTCGGGCGGCACTGCGATCGCGGTCAGCGACGAAGAGATGCTCGATGCCGGAGCCGAGTTGGCTTCGACCGAAGGCATTTTCGCCGCGCCCGAAGGCGCGGCTTGCGTGGCCGCGCTGCGCAAACTGCTTGCCAGCGGATTCCTGAAACCGGCCGACCGCATCGTCCTCTATAACACCGGCTCCGGCCTCAAGTATCCCGAAGCCTGGTCGACCCGCTTCCCGCGGACCACGGCCAGCGAACAAGATAAGCTGGGCGGCCTGATCACGCCGCGATAGGAGTGTGGCCTGTGGCGCGGGCAGTCATGCCTGCTGTGTCGGCATTCGTGCCGACATTTCTTATTGGTCGCCACGCGCGCTCATGGAGGCATCATGGAAAACGAAACTTCCCCGAATAATTCTCTAAGCCGCCGCAGTCTGCTAGGACAGGCCATTGGCGCGGCGGGTATCGTATCCGCACTCCAGTCCGCGCGCCCCGCCGGCGCGCAAACGCCGGCCGCCGGCGATGACCGGTTCCGCGTGAGGGACAGCTTCGATTTCGGCTGGAAGTTCTTCAAGGGGGATGCGCCGGGCGCGCAGCAACCGGACTTCGCGGACGCGAGTTGGCGGGACTTGGACCTGCCTCACGATTGGAGCATCGAGGGGCCGTTCCGCGAAGAACCCGGCTCGGCGACTTTTGCCCATCTGCCGACGGGCATCGGTTGGTACCGGAAGCGCTTCGACGCTCCCGAATCGTTCCGCTTCAAGCGAGTGCTCATCGACTTCGACGGCGTGTATCAGAACAGCGAAGTCTGGATCAACGGCCAGTATCTCGGCAAACGGCCGTACGGATACATTGGCTTCCATCATGATCTTACTGCTCACCTGAACATGGGCGGCGAGAACGTTATCGCAGTCAAAGTGGATAACTCGCATCAGCCGAATTGCCGTTGGTACTCGGGGTCGGGGATTTACAGGCATACCTGGCTGCTGGTTACGAACCCGGGCCATGTGGCCCATTGGGGCACTTTCGTCACGACGCCGGAGGTGTCGGAGTCGGTTTCCATCGTTCAAGTCAAGACCATGGTTCGGAATGACAGTATTATGAGCGCGGCGTGCACGCTGTCCACCAGCATCCTGGATCGGGACGGCAAGGTCGTGCAGACCGTGGAAGCCAGCCAGAACATGTCAGCGAACACCCAACACGAGTTCGTGCAGCAGATCCGCGTCGAGAAGCCCAACCTGTGGTCCATCGATAACCCTTATCTCTATACCGTGCGAAGTATGCTCGCGGATCGGGGCCACGTTGCCGATGAATACGATACACCGTTTGGAATTCGGACCATCGCCTTCGACGCCGACAAAGGGTGTTTGCTCAACGGCCAGCCGGTGAAGTTGAACGGCGTCTGCCTGCATCACGATGCTGGTTCCGTGGGAGCCGCGGTGCCCGAGCGTGTTTGGGAACGGCGGCTTGAGCTGTTGAAAGCGATGGGCTGTAACTCGATCCGAACCTCGCACAATCCGTATGCGCCGGAATTCCTGGACCTGTGCGACCGGATGGGCTTCCTGGTGATGAATGAAGTCTTCGACGAGTGGAAAGTCGCCAAGCCGCAGACGCCGGACTACGGCTACAGGATCTACTTCGATGAGTGGGCGGAGCACGACGTAACCAGCTTCGTCCATCGCGACCGGAATCACCCTTGCGTCGCGCTGTGGAGCGCCGGCAATGAGGTGGTCGACCAGGTTGTCCCCGCCGGCGTAGAGACCCTCCGGAGACTACTCGCAGTTTTTCACCGGGAGGATCCTACCAGGCCTGTGACGGTAGGCTGCGACCGGATCGCCGCCGAGCCGGAGGCTGTCTCGAACGAGTTCCTGGATCTCCTCGATGTGGTCGGCTATAACTATGTGGACCGATGGCGGGACCGTGCGCAGAAGTATTACAGCATCGACCGTCACGCGTTCCCCCGCAGAAAGGTGATCGGAACCGAAAGCCCGTCGATGGGCGGGGTCCGCGGCGATTACCGGTGGGCTTTACCGCAGACCGCCCAGAGCGGCATGCGCGGGATGGGCGGAAACCGCGGCGTGGATGTCGAGCAGTTATGGAGCTTCGTGAGAACGTACGACTACGTGTCCGGAGACCACATGTGGACCGGTATCGACTATTTGGGCGAGTCCGGGTGGCCCGCTAAGAACTCATCCTCGGGAGTGATCGATACCTGCGGCCTCCCGAAAGACGGTTATTACTTCTACCAGAGCCAGTGGACCAGCAAGCCAATGATTCACCTGTTCCCTCATTGGACCTGGAAGGGCAAGGAAGGCGAATTCATACCAGTGCTCTGCTACACCAACTGCGACACGGTGGAGTTGTTTCTCAACGGCAAGTCCCAGGGAGTGCAGGGCTACTGGTTCCCGCGTTCCGGCATGGAAAACAAATACAGCAATTTCCCGGCTCGGGCCAGAGCGCCGCGCACCACGTCGGATCTGCACCTGGCGTGGACGGTGCCCTATCAACCGGGCACGCTCAAGGCGGTGGGCGTCAAGAACGGGGACGTCGTTTGCGAAGCCGAGATTGCGACGACCGGCGAGCCGGCAGCCATCGGTCTCTCGGTCGACCGGAGCACCATCGTCGCCGATCGCCGGGACGTCGCTCATGTTACGGTTCAGATACTTGACGCCCAGGGCAGCGTAGTGCCGGATGCGGATCGCGAGGTAACTTTCCAGATTCAAGGCAGTGGCAAGCTCATCGGGTTAGACAATGGAAATCCGCTCAGTCACGAGGATTTCAAGGGCGATCACAGGAAGGCATTTAACGGTCTGTGCCTGGCCATCGTGCAATCGACCGCCAAGCCGGGTCAGATCCAGCTAACCGCGACTTCGCCCGGGCTTCGGTCAGGCAGCGTCACCATTGCGACTTCCGCGGCATAAGCGCCTCCCTGTAAATGGCCTGCTCAATCAACCGACGACCGCTCCCTTCGGTCACGGCTCTGAACGCATCGGAGCCGCGACCATAGGGAGCGGTCGGCCCACTACGCCGCCTCCCCCTACACCGCGCTCGATTTCAACTGCCCGCACGCCGCGAAGATATCGAGGCCGCGTGGCTTGCGGATGAAGCAGGGGAGAGAGCGGCGCACGATAGCCTGAAAACTGGCGACGCGTTCGGGTTCCGGCGTCTGGTAAGGAATCTCCGGTCCGGGGTTCAGCGCGATCAGGTTGATCTTGGCGTTGATGTTCGCCAGCAGTTTCGCCACCCGGCGCGCATCGGCGTCGGTGTCGTTGACGCCCTTCAGCAGCACGTATTCGAACGTCAGCTTCTCCCAGGGCCGCAACGGATACGCCTGGCAGGCTTCGATCAGGTCCTTCAAATGATACTTGCGGGTGATGGGCATCAACTCGCAGCGCGCTTCTTCGGTGGAGGCGTTGAGCGAAACCGCCAGCTTGGGCCGCACCGGTTCGCGCCCCAGCTCGGCGATCTTGGGCACGATGCCGGCGGTGGAAACCGTGATGCGCCGCGGCGAGAGCCCGAAGCCGGCGGGATCGAGCAGGATGCGGGTGGCCTTGATGACGTTGTCCAGATTGAGCAGCGGCTCGCCCTGGCCCATCATGACGATGTTCAACCGGCGCGGGTCGTGCACGCGGTCCAGGCCGTTGTCGCGCGCCAGCGTCAGCACCTGGCCGACGATTTCGCCCGCCGTCAGGCTGCGTTCCAGGCCCAGCAGCGCGGTCATGCAGAACTTGCAATCCACCGCGCAACCAGCCTGGCTCGAGATGCACATGGTATCGCGTTCGCCTTCCGGCATCAACACGGTTTCCACCGTGCGGCCATCCTCGAGGCGCAGCAGGTAGCGCCGCGTGCCGTCGACCGACTCAAAGCGGCGGGCGATCTCCGGCAGCCCAAAGGCGAGCCGTCTGGCCACGCTCTGGCGCAGAGCCGTGGGCAGCGCGCTGATGCCAACCAGATCGCTGGCGCGGCCGCGATAGATGGCCTCATACACCTGAGTGGCGCGGTAAGCGGGTTGATCGGAGCCGAGAGCCTCACGCAGTTCCGCGAGGTCCATCCCCACGAGCGGCTGGGACATGCGTGTCTTCATTCTACAAGGAGACAGGAGTCAGAAGACAGGAGTCAGAAGACAGGAGTCAGAAGACAGGAGTCAGAAGACAGGAGTCAGAGGCCAGGAGTCGGAGGTCGGAAGGCAGGCAGCGTGCCCGAGAATTCTGCTCCCGTTGCACGGCGGGGCCACGCTCTCGCGCCATTCTGTCTTCTGACTCCTGTCTTCTGACTCCCTACCCCTTCGCGAGATAGATGAATCGCACAATAAACAGCGCCGTCAGCGCATACACGAACCAGTTCACCTGGCGGAACTTGCCGCGCAGCACCTTGAGCAGCGTGAAAGCCGTGAAGCCGAACGCCAGGCCGTTGGCGATCGAGTACGTCAGCGGAATGGTCATGATGGTCAGAAACGCGGGGATGGCCACTTCCGGATCCTCCCAGGCGATTTCCGCGACCGACGACATCATTAGGCTGCCGACGATGATCAGCGCCGGTGCGGTGGCCGCGGCGGGAATAGCGCCCACCGCCGGCGCTACGAACAGCGCCACCACGAAGAGCAGGCCGGTGACGATGGCGGTGACGCCGGTGCGCCCGCCCGCCGCCACGCCGGCCGCACTTTCGATGTAGCTCACCACCGTGGAAGTGCCGCTCAGCGCCCCCACCACCGTCGCCGTGGCATCGGAGAACAGAATGCGGTTGACGCGCGGAATCTGGTGCGTGCGGTCGAACAGCCCGGCTCGCTTGCCCACCGCTACCAGCGTGCCGATGTTATCGAACATGTCGATGAACAAAAAGATGAAGATGATTTCGAGGAAGCCCAGCCGCAAGGTGCCGCCAATGTCGAGCTTGCCGGCCGTAGCCGAAAGGTCCTGCAAACGGTATGATTGCGGCATCCACTTGGCCACGCCCGTGACAAGACCGATGGCCGTGGTGGCGAGGATTCCGATCAGCATCGCAGCGCGCACCCGCCACGCCAGCAATGCCGCCATCAGCAACAGTCCGAAGAGGGCCAGCGCCGTGCTTTTGTCGCTCAGATTCCCGAGCGTGACGGTGGTGGCCGGATTCGCCAAAATGATGCCGGAGTTGCGGAAGCCGATGAACGCGATGAAGAGGCCCACGCCCGCGGCCACGGCCGCATAAAGTTCGAACGGGATGGTGGAGATGATGAGCTGCCGCACGCCCAGCGCGGTGAGCAGCAGAAATGCAACGCCCGAAATGAAGACCGCTCCCAGCGCGGTCTGCCACGGCACGCCCATCCCCTTCACCACCGTGTAAGTGAAATACGCGTTGAGTCCCATCCCCGGCGCCAGCGCGATGGGGTACCTGGCCAGGGCGCCCATCAGCACGCTGCCTACCGCCGCCGCCAGACAAGTCGCTGCGGTCACCGCCGCCAGCGGCATCCCGGCTTCATGCAGAATCGCCGGGTTGACGAAGACGATGTATGCCATCGTCATGAACGTGGTGAAGCCGGCCAGAATCTCCGTGCGCCAGTTCGCGTTCAACGCTGCAAATTCGAAATACCGTTCGAGCGATGCGCGCAGGCTCATGAAGTTCCATTGTAGGCGGAGACCAGGTAAGCTGTTCTGAGAGCAGGGAGGTGGAATGATCGTGATTGGCGCTCCGTCTTTTTTCCGAGTGCTGGCAGCAGCGCTGTTTCTAACCGGAATCGCCGCGGCACAAGAGCACGTTTCCTTTCCGACCCAGGACGGAGGCCTTGTTTACGCGGACCTTTACGGGAAAGGCGACCGCGGCGTGGTGCTCGCTCACGGTGGACGTTTCAACAAGGAAAGCTGGGAGAAGCAGGCGCAGGCGCTCGAAGCAGCAGGTTTCCGCGTACTTGCTATAGAATTCCGCGGATACGGGCAGTCCCGAGGGCCCGGTCAGGCCGATCCTCTCTCGGCACAGCTCCGCTGGGACGTGCTGGCCGCGGTCCGCTATCTGAGACAGACGGGGGCCAAGACCGTGTCGGTGGTGGGAGCAAGTATGGGAGGCGCGGCAGCCGCCGATGCTTCGATCGATGCCCAGCCGGGCGAGATCGACCGGCTGGTGCTGCTGGCGGCCTGGACCGCCGGGCCGGCCGAGAAGATGAAAGGCCGCAAGCTCTTCATAGTCGCGCGAGACGATGCAAGCGGTGACGGCGACCTCCGCTTGCCCCATATTCGCGCCAATTACGATAAGGCCGAGGGCCCGAAAAAGTTGGTAATCGTGGACGGCTCCGCTCACGCCCAATTTCTGTTTGCGACGAACCAGGCGGAACGGGTGTGGCGCGAGATTCTGAACTTTCTCTCGGAGCCTTGACCTCGGCCCTACTGGGCGCGCACGAATTCGTAGCGCTCCAGGGTGGCGGCCACATGGTAAGCCGGCACGCCTTCGCGGCGTCCGTGGGCCGCGCGCTCCAGCCGCACGACCTTGCCCAGGCAACGCAGGTTGACGGACCGCGTTTCATCCTGGCTCAGGCTAATCACGTACTCAATCGGACCGGTCACCGACGGCTCGTTCTCAGTGGTGAACAGCACACCCGTCGAACTGATGTTCCTGGTGTGGCCGGCCAGGCTGGTTTGCTCAACGCCGGAGCGCACAATGGAGAGTGGGAGATTGAGCGTGAAGCGGCGAGTTCTTCTATGTTCCATGAGTGGATCGTCTTAAATGCTAATGGCGCCGATGCCCGCAAATCAATAGACCGCGCCACAAACTACCCACCATGGGTACTAGCATTCTGGGTTCATTAGTACAGTTAAGGGCTGATTGGTACAGGGGGGAACGGCCCAGGGCCGGTCCAGCGCCGGTTCCCCCATTTGGAAACTACTTGATGAAAAGAACCACGATCAAGAACGTGAACAGCGCCAGTGACTCGATAAATGCCACACCGATCAGCATCGCCAACTGAATCACGGTGGCAGCTCCAGGATTGCGTCCCATGCCTTCCACCGCGCTGGCAATTGCCTTGCCTTGCCCCAGCCCGCAAAGGCCGGAGGCGATCGCCATCGACAGTCCGGCAGCTAGCGGGCGAGGATCGAAGGGTTCAGCCGCAGCCGAACTGCCCGGCGTCTGCGCGCAAAGCGCGCAACTGGCAAGCAACATCAGCGCCAGCACGAAAAACAGCTTCTTCGTCATTTGTTCTTTCTCCTTCAGATGAAATCGCGCGCGAGGAGGTGGTTCCCGCCGTGCCTGGGGAGACCGGCGGGCTCACACTCGCGGGCGGCATAAAGCCGGAATTAATGTTCGTGCGAAACCGAAGAGCCCACGTAAAACATCGTGAGCAGCATGAATATGTAAGCCTGCACCACGCCCACGAACATGTGCAGAATCATGAAAAGCACCGGCACACCCAGGTAAGTCAGGCCTACGAACACCAGCGTCACCTGCTCGCCGGCGAACATGTTGGCATAAAGACGAATCGTGAGCGCAAGGGGACGCGCCAGATGGCTAACGATCTCGATCGGGAACATCAGGAAAGCCAGCCACCATTTGGGTCCCATGAACTGCAAAACGTACTTGAAGCCGTTTGCTTGCACGCCCATCAGGTGGTAGTAAATAAAAGTCGCCATGGCGCAGCCGAGCGTGACCGGCGCATTCATGGTGGGCGACTCGAACGCAGGGATCATCCCGATCAGGTTCGAGACCAGAATAAAGATGAAGATGGTTCCGAAAAAAGTAAGATAACGTGATGCCGAGTGCCCCATCTGGTTTTCCGCCTGGCCGCGCACGAACCCGTAGTACAGTTCGAAGGTCTGCTGCAGCGTGCCCGGATTGGTCGCGGAAAGGCGCGCGCGCAGGACGGCGAAGACGACCACCAGCAGCGCGAACACCAGGAACTGCATCAGGATGTAGTTGGCCCAGGGCCGCGTCTGAGTATGCATCCCTACCAACTGGAGCGCGGCATTTCCCAAATCGCTGAAGCGGTCGTTAAAGATCCTGGTGATCCAGAGTTCGCTTTCTTGCATACACCAACTCGAAGAGGATTTCGATGAAGATCGCCGCGATCAGGACGAACATTCCGGCAACGATAGCGGGCGCCGGTATCGAGGAAAACCGTACTATAACATAGGCCAAGACGCCCCAAAAAAAGTACCGGAGCGCCAACCGGAAAGGGGAATGCGCGCGACCTCCGCCGAGCGCGCCCACCAGCCGTTTCAGCCAGCGGAAGTTGAACCAGGCCGCAACCGATCCGGCCAGGAAACCAACCGCCCATTTCCAGCCGCCCGCAGCCCCGGCCAGCGCCGTGCCCGCCAAGGCCACCCAGGCTAGGAAGCGCGCAATGCGGCGGGTGGCGCGCCCGAAGTCGAGCTCGTCAGCCATCGTTGTCATGCGTATCCTGCAACACCTGCCGGATGACCTGCACAAAACCGGCGACGATTCCCAGTATCAGGCCCACTATGTTGAGGTAACTGGTACCTAGTCCCCTGTCGAGCAGGTGGCCCAGCAACCAGCCCACGAAGGTCGCGACCGGCAGAACAAACGCCAGCGTGCTGTATTCCGCCGCCTGTTCGGTGAAGGACTTCTTGCGCGCCACTAGCGTCCAGTGTAACCGCATTGCAGTTTCGCAGTTGGTGGCAATCACAAAGCACCAGATCGTGTACCGAAAACTCCATTCATGGAACCGGGTCAGCGGCCGATATGTTGTGTGGAACCCATGGTGGGACAGCCTTTGACCTGGCGCAGGCTGCTAACCCCGCGCACGCTGCCGAAGATCTCGGCAGCGGAGATCATCCTTGGCGGCGAGCACGATCGCGTTTTTGCCGTTCCCAGGCGCTCCATGCCCTACTTTCGGATGGAGATACAGGCCGGCACCAACCACCGGCGAAGCCGTGGCGGCAACCGGGAAGATTCCCGCGCGGGACGTTGGCTCCTTGTGGCGACCCGTGGCTCCCCGATTTGCGTGGGGGTGACGCCGGATGCGATTCTCGCCTGGGTTTGCCGCATCCGCGGTTCGGAGGCCGCGGCGGCGTTGGCCGCGGCGGTGATTGCCGCCGCGGCCGTCTTGGCTCTCTGCGAACACAATCGGGAGGTTCACTAGCATGCATTGGGACCGTCGCTTCGCAATCGGCGTCAGCCTGATCTGGGCGGTGCTGGTTTCCGGCGCCTTCTACCTGCTGGCGGGAATCCACATCCCGGCATCACCCAACCCCATGTCGGCAGACAACTCACGTGTGAATGAGACCGGGCTCATCGAATACTAACGACGCGCGTGGCCCGGTGTCGTCGCCAAATAGAAATGGCCATGCCCGGTTGCGCACGGGTGCGGATTTCGCCATAATACGGCCAGATCCACTTTACATTTATGTCCGGTCACCGAGAGGAGATCCGCCGTGCGAAGCAGTCTGGTTTCGGCCTTGGCCTCGTGCGCTGATCCATCGCGCCGCTTCAGCGCCCGCCGCTTCCTGGCAGGACTTTCCACCGACGAAATGCGGTTCATCGCCGAGTTTCTGGGAGCCTCGGTCCTCGAAGCGGGCACTCAGTCCGGTTGCTCGCGGGCCGAACTGGGAGCGCGCATCGCCGAATTCCAGATCTCGCGCACCTATGCACGCCGCTCGGGCCCCGACCTGGAACACAAAATGATCGTCCTCCTCGAGTTTCTCTGCCAGTCGCATATCCGCCAGGCCCCAGTGGCCATGAGCGCGGGCCAAGCCCAGTTGTATTGAAGAACTGCGGCGCACGCACATTTGCGTGCCGCGTAGGCATTCGTGCCGACGCTTCTCGCCGACATCCGCTACCCCAGCGCTAGGAAACGTCGAGACGAATCTCGACGCTGCACGCAGGACTGCGCGCGCCACGGCGGCGATTATTCGATCGCCAGCAGCAGGTCCTTGGCTTCCACATGCTGGCCCGGCTGCACCAGAACCTGCGTCACCCGGCCGCCCACCGGCGCATAAACCGTGCTCTGCATTTTCATGGCTTCCATCACCAGCAGTTGGTCGCCTTTTTGAATTACCTGGTTCATCTGCACGGCGACGGTCGATACCACGCCGGGAATCGGCGCGCCGATCTGGCCCGGCTGGTTGGGATCGGCCTTGGGCGCGGCCCGCTGCTTCACCTCCAGGCTGCGGTCGCGGACGGTGACTTCGCGCGGCTGGCCGTTGAGCTCGAAGAAGACCGTGCGCGTGCCATCGGGGTGCGGTTCGCCCACGGTGAGGAATTTCACCACCAGCGTCTTGCCAGGTTCCAGTTCAACGGCAACATCGGTAGACCGCGCCATGCCGTAATAAGAACTGCGGCGTCGGCAGCACATCCACGTCGCCCCATGCCTGGCGATTGTGCGCGCACTTGACGAAGACCTCCGGGTACATCAGGTAGCTCAGCACCTCGTCATGGGCGGGCCGCCGGCCGATCTTCTTTTCGAGCGCGGCCGCCGTCTCCTCCAGATCCACCTTCGGCAGGTGCGCTCCCGGGCGCCCGCGGTGCGGCTTGGCGCCGCGCAGAACGATGGCTTCGGAGCTTCTTCGGCCAGCCGCCCTCGGGCTCGCCCAGCGCGCCCATGAACATCTCGATGACCGAGGCGGGCAGCGTGAAGTTATGATCCGGCGTCGAGCAAGCCGAATTGCTCCATGGTCATGTTGTGGGTGACCAGGAAGATCGCCATGTCGCCCACCACTTTGCTCGATGGCGTGACCTTGACGATGTCGCCGAAGGCCATGTTGACGTCGGCATAGGCGCGCGCGAGTTCGTGCCAGCGCGCGCCCAGGCCCATCGATTCGGCCTGCTCCTTGAGGTTGGTGTACTGGCCGCCGGGCATTTCGTGGAGATAGACCTCGGCGCTGCCGGACCTGGGGCCGGTGTCGAACGGTGCATAGAATTCGCGCACCAATTCCCAGTAATCCGCGCACCGGTTGAGCGCGTCCAGGTCGAGCCCGGTCGCGCGCAGCGTGTGTTCGAGCGCGGCCACGATCGAATTGAGATTGGGCTGGCTGGTCTGCCCGCTCATGGAAGCGATGGCGGCATCGGCGATGTGGACGCCGGCGTCGGCGGCCTTCAGGATCGAGGCAGCGTTGACGCCGCTGGTATCGTGGGTATGGAAGTGGATCGGAATGCCGATTTCCTGGCGCAGCGCCTTCACCAGCTTTTCCGCCGCGTAGGGACGGCACAGACCCGCCATGTCCTTGATGGCGAGTATGTGCGCGCCCATCCGTTCCAGTTCCTTCGCCATGCGGACGTAGTAGCCGAGTGAAAACTTGTCGCGCGCCGGGTCCAGAATGTCGCCGGTGTAGCAGATGGCCGCCTCGCACACCGAGCGCGTCTTGCGCACCGCCTCCATCGACGCCTTCATATTGGGCAGCCAGTTGAGCGAATCGAAAATGCGGAAGATGTCGATGCCCTGCGCGGAGGCTTCGTAGATGAACTCGGCCACCACGTTATCCGGGTAAGCCGTGTAGCCGACCGCGTTGGAGGCGCGCAGCAACATCTGAAAACAGATATTGGGGATGGCTTCGCGCAGGCGGCGCAGGCGGACGAACGGGTCCTCGTGGAGGAACCGCATGGCGACGTCGAAGGTGGCTCCGCCCCACATTTCCAGGCTGAAAAGACGGTGCAGCCGGTGCGCCACGAAGTTGGCGATGCGCAGCATGTCGTAGGTGCGGACGCGCGTGGCGACGAGCGACTGGTGGGCATCGCGGAAGGTGGTATCGGTGATCAACAGCCGCCGCTCGGCAGCCGCCCAGGCGGCGAATCCTTCGGGCCCCAGCTTGTCCAGCAACTGACGGGTGCCATCGGGCGGCGCGGCGGCCACGTGCCGCGGCGCCGGTGCGGGATCGAGGCGCGCGGGCCGCGGCTTGCCCGCCACCGCCGGGTTGCCGTTGACGATCACGTCCGCCAGGTAGCTGAGCAGCTTGGTGGCACGGTCGCGGCGCGGCGCGAAGCGGAACAGCGCCGCGTTTTCCTCCAGCCACCGCGTGGTCGCGCGGCCCGCCTGAAACTCCTGGTCGTTGACCACGTTCTCCAGGAACTGAATGTTGGTCTTCACACCACGCACGCGAAACTCGCGCAGGCAGCGGTCCATGCGCTGGCACGCCTGGTGAAAATCGCGCCCCCAGGCGGTGACCTTCACCAGTAGGGAATCGTAATAGGGCGTGATCACCGCGCCCGAGTAGGCCGAGCCTCCGTCCAGCCGGATGCCGAATCCGGCCGGCGAGCGATAAGTGGAGAGCTTGCCGTAATCCGGCACGAAGCCGTTAGCCGGGTCCTCGGTGGTGATGCGGCATTGTAGTGCGTAGCCATATAACGGAATCTGCTGCTGGGCTGGCAGATCCATCTCCGCGCCGTGCAACTCCAGGCCCTGCGCCACCTGGATCTGCGCGCGCACCAGGTCGATGCCCGTCACCATTTCGGTGACGGTGTGTTCCACCTGGATGCGCGGGTTGACCTCGATGAAGTACCACTCGCCCGAATCGGCATCCACCAGGAACTCAACCGTGCCGGCGTTGTAATAGCCGGCGGCGCGCGCCAGGCGCACCGCGGCATCGGCCAAAGCGTCACGCAGCGCCGGATCGAGCGAAACCGCGGGCGCCACCTCCACCACCTTTTGATGGCGGCGCTGGACCGAGCAGTCGCGCTCGTAAAGGTGCAGAAGGTTGCCATGGCGGTCGCCCAGGATCTGCACCTCGATGTGCCGCGCCCTGCGCACGAAGCGTTCCAGGAAGACCGCGTCGTTGCCGAAAGCCGCTCCGGCTTCGCGGCGCGCCTCTTCCAGGCGCCCGGCGAAATCGGCCTGCCGGTCCACCACCCGCATGCCGCGGCCGCCGCCGCCAAAAGCCGCCTTGATGATGAGCGGAAAACCGATCTCGCCGGCGATCTTCTCCGCCTGCTTGGGGTTGCGCACCGGTTGTTCGGTGCCAGGCACCACCGGAATGCCGGCCTTTTCCGCCAGGCGCCGCGCCGCGGTTTTGTCGCCCAGCAGCTCCAACAGTTCCGCGCTGGGGCCTATAAACGTGATGCCGGCGCGATCGCAGGCGCGCGCCAGCGCCGGATTCTCGGAGAGAAAGCCATAGCCGGGATGGATGGCATCGACGCCTTTTTCCTTGGCCAGCTCCACGATGCCTTCGACATCCAGGTAGGCCTCCACGGGACCCTTGCCCTGGCCGATCAGGTACGCTTCATCGGCCTTGAAGCGATGCAAGGCGAGCGAGTCTTCTTGAGAGTAGACGGCCACCGTGCGCAGGCCCAGCTCGTTGGCCGCGCGCAGAATGCGAATCGCGATTTCGCTGCGATTGAGAGCAAGAAGCTTGTACATAGGTGGGAGCTTCGGCGGAAACCCGGTCCGCCGGTCAATTTATGAGGATAGCAAAGGCGCGTGGCGCCGGCTGTCAAGCCTGAGCCTTCCGCCCAGGTGTGATACTGATGTAGTGAGCCTAAGGACCCGCTTATATTGGCTGGGGGCGGCGCTGGCCGCCGCAGCGCTTTTGATTGCCGGCGTCGACTGGTACCGGTCGCAGCCTTTCACCACCACACGGCTGCTGCAACGTCTGCCCACCGATAACGCGCTGGTTCTTTCGGTCGATTTCCGAGCTCTCCGCCGTGCCGGGATTTTGCAAATGCTGGATGGCTCCCAGGCCGGCCAGGACCCCGAATACCAGGCCTTCGTGCGCAAGACCAACTTCAACTACCAGCGGGACCTGGATCGGGCACTGGTGGCCTTCGCGCCCACCGGCAAGTTTCTGCTGATCGCGGGGCGTTTCGATTGGTCCCGGCTGCGGGCCTACGTGGCTGAGCAGGGCGGCCGCTGCGAGCGCGACCTGTGCCGCATGCAAGGCACCCTGCCGGAGCGTCAGATTTCGTTCTTCCCGTTGCGCCCCGGCCTGATGGCGCTTGCGGTCAGTCCGGATGCGTCAGCCGCCTTGCGCCTGACCACCCCTGCCCCCGGCACGCCCGCTATCCCGCCTGCAGCGCCGGTATGGCTCTCGGTCCCGATTTCGATGCTGCGTTCCGGCGACAGTCTACCCGCCGGCACTCGTATGTTCGCGCACAGCCTGAGTGAGGCGGAAAGCGTTACCCTGGCTTTTGCGCCGGAAGGCCCGCGCATGGCCGCCAAACTGGACGTGCTCTGCCGCAATGAGATCGACGCGGCGGATGCGGCGCTCGAACTGACCCGCGTCACCAGCGTGCTACGCCAGATGATCGCCCGCGAGAATCAGAGCCCCAACCCGGCCGACTTGAGCGGCGTGCTGGCGGCCGGCACTTTCACGAGCGGCGGCAAGCGGGTTTACGGCTACTGGCCCATCGAACCGAGCTTCGTCGAGAACCTCTTCGGCAGCCAGCGCCCATGATGGCCGTATCCATGCGGCGATTTCGTAACGCACTTAACTTTCGTCAACGTCTCATTACTTGCCAAATTCGGGCTCGCAACACTGCCCCCTCTGGGCTATTTTTAAAGGGTATTTGCCGGTGTCTGCCGAAGGTGCTATGAGAAGGGTTTCGTGTGTCTCCATTTGCCTGATGGCTGGCTGGCTCGCCATTGCGGCGGACCCGCCGGACCAGTCGAAATCCGAGTCCGCCCCGGTGCCGCCGGTTCTGCGTAACCAGGACCCGGATCAAGACAACGTGGTGGTGCTCTTGCCGGGTGCGCCCACAAGTAAGCCGGAGGCGGCCAAACCCGTGCCGGCGGAATCGACCAAACCGAGTGGTGCCGCCGCGCCGGCCGGGACCGCTCCGCGCAGCTCGACGAAGGTTGTTTATCCCCCGGCCTTCGAGCAGAATAGCGCGCTCTTCTGCCAGAAGATGATCGGACAGTGGACGGCCGACGATGCCCGTTTTCTGCTCGGCCAGGCATTGCGCCAGCGCCCGGCCTACGGCGACAACCAGACCGTCAACGGCCAGATTTACGCCTTCCCCGATCCAACCGGCCATTACAAAGAACTGGAGCTGGATTTTGAATCCGGAACCGGCTTGCTGAGGACCGTTTTCGTCTATCCCCAGAACATGACCTGGCAGGAGTGCCGGCGCCAGTGGGGCGGCGAAGTCAGCGCCACCGAGGCCAACAAAGGCCGCAAGTTCTACTCTTACGTGGACCGGCGGCTCGACGTCCTGGTGGATTCAGCCGGTAAAGTCATCAGCCTGGGCCTGTATTGAAATCGCAGCTTGGGTGAAACCACTTGCCCCGCCGGCACGTTAAATGATTTGACAGTTAGCTCCATGCGTCGCGTTCGGGCGTATAGTGTATGTAGAGGGAGTCCCCCAATGAAGCGCCGTTCCACCTGTCTTGTGACAATTTTCGCCGCGCTCAGCCTGCTGGCTGGTGGTGCGTATGGCGATGACACCAAGAACAAGAATAACGATCCCGACGCGATTGGGGATCGCGACGTCGGCAGCGGTATCAACTTTTACTCGCTCGAGAAGGAGATCGCGATTGGCAAGCAGTTGGCAGCCGAGGTGGAGCGCCAGGCCAAGATCGTCGACGACCCGATCATCGCCGAGTACGTAAACCGCGTCGGCCAGAACATCGTCCGCAACTCCGACGCCAAAGTGCCGTTCACCATCAAGGTTCTGGACACCGAAGAGGTCAATGCTTTCGCTCTGCCGGGCGGGTTCTTCTTCGTTAACTCCGGCCTCATTCTCAAAGCCGACACAGAAGCCGAACTGGCCGGCGTGATGGCACACGAGATTGCCCATGTCGCCTGCCGCCATGCCACCCGCCAGCAGACCAAGGGCGATTTGATGGAGATTGGGGCGATCGCCGGCTCGATGTTAACCGGTTGGACCTGGACCGGCTACGCCATTCGCCAGGGCATGAGCTTGGCAATTCCCCTGACCATGTTGCAATTCACGCGGGCCGAAGAGAAGCAAGCCGACCATTTCGGTTTGCAGTACCTCTACAAATCGGGCTACGACCCCGGGGCGTTTGTCGACTTCTTCGAAAAAATCGAGACCATGGAAAAGAGGAAGCCGGGCTCGATCGCCAAGGTGTTCATGACCCACCCGATGAACGACGACCGGATCAAATCGGCGCAGCAGGAGATCCAGACCGAACTGAAGCCCAAGGACGAGTACGTGGTCAACACGTCGGAATTCAACGACGTGAAGGGCAGGCTGGCGATGCTGCACAACCGCCACAAGGTGGATACGAAGGACGATCCAAACCGGCCGCGCCTGCGCCGCGCTCCCGGCACCGGCACCGGCCCGGTGGACGATGGTACCGGCTCCAGTACGAGTACCGACGACAGCGATCGCCCGACCCTGAAGCGCCGCCCCGACAGCGGTCAGCAGCAATAGCCGCTTCTTGTAACGCCGGCGGTCTTGGCCGCCGGTTCTCTGCGAGCTTCCTCACCGCGGGCGTTGCCCGGGCTCCCGGCGCCAATTCAGCGCTCGCAGATGATTGAAGTTCACGGCGTCCACTCCGCGCCTTTGCAGCGTATCCCAGAGCCTGAGATCGACAGTCAGTACCAGCAAATTGCGGCGCTGGAGCATTGCGATAGCTGCATCTGTAAGTCCAAGTCGCATAAAGGCGGCATCCGCAACCACGCCACGGCTCTCATCATAGAACTCGTCCACTTCTTCCACGAGGAGCTTGTATCCCTGGCGGAATGAGGCCAATTCCTTGCCGTCCAGTTTCGCCAGATTGCTAACCTCGGTCAGGATATGCGGCGTCGTGATGACCTTGCCGAGGTGCTTTACCACTTCTTCCAGGAGATCGAGGTCCTTTGCGCCGAAATCATCGCCCGGCTTGAACTTTTGTATCCTATTCTTGCTCGTCTTGCCGACCAGGAATAGGACTAAGAGGTTAGCGTCAATCAAGGCCCCCCTGGATCGATGCTTCTCGATCAAGCCTTCCGCGTCAAGCATCACTCGCCAGCAAATTCCCTGATCTTCATGGCGGTCACTTCGCCGGTGTCCTTGAGCACCGTGAACGTCTTATAGTCGCGCAACCTGCGCTGCAGGGCCATAGGCACAGAGAACACGGACTCGGCAGGTACCGGAGGGAGCATGCTCAGCGTGATGAGCCAAACACTCGCGCCATGGTTGTCCACGCTCTCGACTTCCTCAAGCTGGACATCTCGTGCGCGGTTCTCAAGAGCCTCCTCGGCGAATTCGATGGCGTTGGCAACAGCCTGTTTGAGTGGCACTGGCACATTCGAACGTTACCACAAGCAAGTCCATTGGGCGACGTCCTCAAGGGAGTCAACCTACCCCAGCAGCCGGTTCAGTTCTCTCACCACGGCGAAGGCATCGGCTACGTAAACCACGTCGGCTTTGCCGCGGCTCCAGCCGCAGTTAGGGTCGAGGTTGACGGCGCGGCGTTCGGTCACGAAGCGCCAGCCGACCACGTGCGGCTCTTCGCCATGGCAGCAAGTGGACAGGCCCTTTGGATGGCGCGGCGTGGAGCCGGTTTGGCCCACCTGGTTGAGATGCGTCATAAAGGGCAGCACGGCCTGGCCTTCACCGCTCAAATCGACCAGTGATTTGCTGCCGCCGAGCGACGCTTGCGCGCCGCGCAACATGCCGAGGATGAGTTGCTGCGCTTCCTCCACGTGCACCGCGCCATCGGGCTGCTTCTTGGTCCAGCCGGCGCCGGCGACGAACAGCAACTTGGCATCGGGGCGTATGGTCTGCTCATCGGCCTTGGGCGCCTGAACGCCGGTGACGGTGGTGCGCGACTGCGGCGCTTCGACTGAAACAAACTCCACCTGTGCCGAGCCCGCCACTTCTCCGCTCCAGGGCGCGAAGCAGCCGGCATCGAGCAGCACCAGCCACGGCCGCGCGGTACGCGTCAAAACCGCTTCCATGCGCTGCCGGTAGAACCAGCGGTTGACCGCCGGGGCGCCTTCGCGCTCGGCCAAGCCCGTAGCATGCGAATCGATGCGGCCGCCCAGCCGGTACGCCACGCCGGGAAGCGCGCGCGACCAGCGTGCGGTGGCGGGCGCCAGCACAATGGGGGCGCCGGCGGCGCGGGCGAGCGCCTCCGCCGCGGCGGCATCGGTCGCATAACGCGGCTGGGTGAACGGCTCGCCGGTGACTGCCAAAATCCGCCGCGCTCCGGCGGCGGCGGCCAGATTGGCGGCGGGCTCAACCACGCCGCCCACCAGCCCCACGGTCAATTCACCGCCCAGCGCGAGCGCGGCAGTGAGAGCCTCCAGCGCCGGCTTGGCCAGCGTGCCATCGGCTTCGGTATGGGCCAAAAGTAAAATGGATTCCATGTTATTCCTCCCGGATCCAGGCGGCGATTTCACGCGCGATCTCTTCCGGCGTCATGTTCTTTTCGATGCGCGTCTCACGCTGCTGCTTGGGCAGGCTGACCGAGACGAAACGCAGGCCGGGGTCCGCCGCGGTAGCGGCCTTTGCTCGCTGCAATGCCGGCATGATGGTCTTCATATTGGCCATGCCGACCTGCGGATTGTTGCGCGGCTCGGGCAGGAAGCCGGTGGCCCAGCCCAGCGCCGCGGGTGGCGCCGAGCAGACCGAAACCTGGTGCCGCCCGCCTTCGATGCGCTCCAGCACCTCGAAGCTGCCATCTTCGCGCACCGCAATCCGGTCCACGCCCTGAAATTGCTCGGTGATGCCCAGCCGCTCGGCCGTCATCTGGATGGTGGAACCGGCGCCGCGCGAGGCCGATTCCCAGCCGCCGAACAACAACAGCCGCGATTTGTCGAGCCCCGGAATAGCTTCGATGGCTGCGGCCAATGCCGCCGCGGTGGCGAAGGAATCGGTGAAGCCGGAGGCCGGGCCATCCAGCGCCACCAATTCGAACGGCACCTTCTGCGCCACCGTCATCATCACCTGTTGCAGCTTGGCCTTGGGGCCCATGCTGACCAGCCAGACCTTGCTGCCCGGCTGCGACTGCGCCAGGTGCGCGGCCTCATAGAGAGCGTGCGAAGCCCACGGGTCCAGCACCGCCGGCAACATCATTTCGTTCTTGAGCGCAGGCCCTGCCGGACCGGTCACCGGTTCCAGCGTCTGCAGCGGGTCCGGCACGATACTTCCACAAACTACGATTTGAAAGGTTGTTGACATGTTCAGAATTCCTGGTGTGGGGCAGGTTGATAACCTGCGCGCCGATTGTCAATCGGCGCAGCCGGGCAAAGCCCGGCCTGTAGCGGCTCGGCTGGCCTAGCGGACGGCGAGCCGATTGACAATCGGCTCGCGCAGCGGTTGGCAACCGCTGCGCAGGTTATCAACCTGCCCCACAGAGGTTTTGTGCGCAAAGGCTGCCGCATCAGTTCTCAGCCGAATGGAAGCCGCCGGCGCCGGCGCGGAAGTCGATGTTGCCGCGCTGCGGATCGTCTTCGAGCGAGGTGGCGCAGTTCCACAGGCAGCCGCCGCAATGCACGCATTTCTCGCGGTCGAACGCCGGCATTCCGTCCCCGCCCAGCGTAATCGCCTGTCCCGAGCACATCTCGACGCAAAGTTTGGTGGCGCAGCTCGCGCAGAAATCCGGATAGACGAAGTGGACGTGGTCGGCGAATCCGCCGGGCGCTTGCACCTTGCCGCCCATCAGCAGCGCGTCCTGATGAGAGACCAGCAACTGGCCATCGCACGGAATCTCGGGCCAGCCGCAGCGCTCCATCAGAGCGTCGTGACAGGAGAGCGCCCCGGTTGCGGCACTCGGCAATGATCCGGTCCAGCTCCTCGGGCGCAATCTTGCCCCGGTAATATTCCTTCGGCTCGGGCAGAAGCTGCGGCTCGCCGTCGAGCGTGACCTTACCCTGGGTGAACCCGGCCAGCGCCATGCCGAGCATGCCGGTGATGACGCCGCTGGTGGAAGCCGTCGCGCGCCTTTTCCGCGATGCGCCCTTCCTCTTCCACCCAGCTCGCCCGGCGCCGCGCCACGTACGTCCGCTCCAGGTTTTCGCGGTTGAGCGGCAATTTCTGTTTCAGCAGCTCGACCACCGCTTCGGCCAGTTGCGCACCGGTGGTCCAGGCCTCGTCCACGCCGGAGCCGGTGAGCACGTTGGTGCTTCCCGAACCCTCGCCGATCCGCGCATAGCCTTCGCCCACCAGAAACGGCTCGCCGCGCCGGCCCGATTCCTGCAGCGACTTGGCGCCCCAGCTCCGCAGCCGGCCGCCCTTCAAATGCGCCACAGATACGGGTGCAGCATGTAATGCTGCAGGTAGCGGTAGACCGTGCGCATGGGGCTGCGGAACCACGACGGCACGAAAATGCCGACCGTGGCCACATGGTCCGGCATGCACATAGAAGAAGCCGAAGATCTCCGGCTCGGGGTAACCGAACGTGTGGATCACCGTGCCCGGCGCCAGTTCGCATTCCGCCGGCAGATCGACCACCATCTTCATGCCCAGCGCCCATTCGCGCTGGTGATGTCCGGCGGGCAGGCCGAAATGCTCGTCCAACTGGCGGCCCACCGCGCCCACCGGCCCATCGCCCACCACCGTCAGCGCGGCGCGTATATCCATCCCCGGCATGTAGCCGGCATCGGGCCGGCCCTCGCGGTCCACGCCCTGGTCGAGCAGGCGCACGCCGCACACCCGCTCGCCCGCGTCATCGAGCAGCGCTTCCGCCACCGGCATCCCGGGCCACACCTGCACCGTTCCCGACGCCATCAACTCATTGCCGACATACTGCAAGAACTGGCCCAGCGAGAACACCCAGCCGCCGTGCTTTTCGAGGAACGGCGGCGAATACGGCAACTCGAAGGCGTGGTCGCGATCCATGCGGACCGTGCGGAACCATCGCGTCCGCCGTCACGCATGGCGGCCGAGCGGCGGCTGGCGCCCACCGGGTCGAGCAGGTAAACCACTTTCTCCGCCGTCACCGGAGTCGCCATCGGAATCTCGGCCGAGCTTCGCATCCGGCAGAGAGGCGCGGATGCCGCGGGCGCGCGTCACCACGCCGGAAACCGTGAAGCCGATGCCGTCGGCGCGCTCGTAGCACATCACTTGCAGCGGCATGCCGGGCATGGACGGGCTCTCGATGGCGGGCGTGCCGTCCGGGTTCAGGAGGTGCCGCGAGATGGTCGTCGAGGAAACCGGCCGTCGCCGGGCCGAATCCGGCGCAGACGATGTCGGTCTCCATGCGTCAGCCGCTCGATGGCCGCGTTCGCTCATGCGGGGTAGTCCAGCGCTTCCGGAATCATCACCTTGGTCAGCGCTTCGGCGGCGCGATCCTTGGCGAGCTGCGAGCCGGTCAGGCAGCCGTCCATCCGCACACGCAGGCGCGAGAACTGGTCGAGCCCATCGAATCGCACGCACGGGCCGGCTTTGGCCGGGTGAGTCCCTTCGATCTCGATCACGTCGGTGTAGCCGCGCGCCAGCGACGCAATCCCCGGGATCAGGGCTCTCCATCGCCTCCAGGTCGTCGGCCTGGTAACACGAGGCGCAGCCTTCCGTATCCCACGCGGGATGGCGGTTGTACCCATGTACCAGCTCGGCGCAGATGCGGCCCACTTCGCCGGCGGCGCGCGCCGCCTGCACGTGGCACAGGTCGGTGAGGAAAGCCGCCAACCCCGGCAGGCCTTCGGCCAGCGTGGGATTCTCCGGCCCCTTCTTTTCGAGCTCGATCAAATCGAGGATCTGGAAGCGCGACGCCAGCAGCCAGCACAGCGCATCGGCCAGCGGGAAGGTCACACCCTGGCGCGCGCCCTGGTACAGCTTCTCGCCATCGGCATCGCCCACGCGGCGCAGGTGGCCGAGCGTCCACAGCCACATCTGCATGGCGGTGGCCAGCGCGCAGGCGCCGGTGCCGGGCCGGTCGTTGGCGATCACCCGCATCTCGCGGATCCATTCGCGGAACTGGGTCAGGAACAGCTCGTCCGCCATGGTCAGGCTGAGCTGGCGGCGCTGCACCGCTTCCGGCCCTTCGTAGGTGGCTTCGAGCTGCGCATCCATCCACTTGTGCCCCAGGAATCCGGGGCAATCCTCGGTGATGCCGTAGCCGCCCATCAGGCTTACCGCTTCGCGCATCATCTGCGCGCCGTGGCCGGTGTTCCAGAGCTTGCAGGCCGGGCACAGCACGTTGGCGACGCTATCGAGCAAGGCGTATTCGATGACCACATCGCCGAGCAGATCGGAGCGGCGTGCCGGTCAGGAATTCGATCGCATCTTTCGAGATCTGGCGCCGGCTCTTCAGCACCGCGCTGCCGGTCAAGCCGCGCTGCTCCAGCACTTCTTCGCGCCGGCGTTCCAGCGGATCCAGCCGGTCGAACACCCGCGCCGCTTCGAATCCGAGCGCGGCGCTGGCTTCGCCGGTGGCCCACACCTCCACCAGCCGGTGCACGGCATCTTCCTTCAATTGCAGACCGAGATCGTAGCGCGGCGATCCGGGCGTGGCGATGGAGCCGCCGCGGAAACGGTTGCGATGGTAACGGATCACCGGTTCCACTGCCGAAAGCAGCTTGGCCGAGGTCATGATCGCCACCGTGACGCGCGTGCGGCGGAAGACCGCTTCGATGACTTCGCCGTGGCTGTAGCGCGGGACGATGACGCCATCCTTCACCGTGTAACCGCCCACGATGCGGCTGGCCGGCACCTTCATGCTGAAGATCGGGTCGCAGGTGGAAGAAAGCTGGTGTACCAGCTTTCGGGTGGGCGTGCCGCGGTCGAAGAGGCCTGGGTCGCTCTCTTCCAGGATGACCATGCAGGTGCCCTTGATGCGCGGATCGTCGGAATCGACCGCCGCGGTCACGAAGTTGGCGAAACCCATGTTGGTGATGAAGCGGCCGCGCTTGTCCACCTGCAACATCGGTTCTTCGCCCTCTTTCCATTCGGCGACTTTGATCTTGCCGCCCAGAATGCCGGTCTCGACGCCCACGTACGGGATCGGTTCGGTCAGGCAGAAGGCCCCGCGCCAGGGCTTGCGGTCTTCGCCGGGCTGCGGCGGAGCGCAGCGGCTCATGTAGTAAGCGCGCTGCTCGTCGGTGCCGCGTTCATGGATGGGCGAAAGCGCCAGGAATCCCGCCAGGCTGCCGGTGGCCGCGCCCGCATCCACCCAAGCTAACTCGAACGCCGTCAGTGCCAGCGCCAGGTTCTTGGGGCCTTCGATGAAGCCGCCCTGCGCCGGGTCCAGGCCGGCGCCGGTGACGCCGGATTCGTCGAACGCCTGGAGCAGCGCCGCCTTCTCAGGCGTCCACTCGTGCGTGTTGCGCCCACCCGCGGCTACCAGTTGAGCCACCGGGCCGCGGGCTACCGCCCGGACCGATTGCACCAGCATCTGCAAATCGTAGCGATCCGCGAAGCGCCACAGGATCTGCCGGACGTCATCACCCGGCAAGGCGCGCAAATACTCTTTTTGAACTCCGGCAGCGACTGGCAAATGTTGCCGTCCTTTCCTCCGCCCGGCCCCTGCGCCAAATCACGCAATCCAGGCACGATATCGACTGAAACCCATTGATTCTGCAATCAGATTGCCAGGATGGCGAGAACGAGAAAGATCAATAGGCTGTACAGAATATCAACATAGTATCAGGTTTCTATATGCTGAAATTGACGCAGGTGGGGGGAGGGGAAGGCGCGAGACCTGCGGGATGCGACAAACCGTCCCTCATCGGTGTCTAAGTTAAGTTGGACATGACGGCGACTCGCAGCATTAACGCCGCGCCGTTCCTGGCGCTATTCGCGGTTTTGATGGTGGCTGTGTTCCTCACGGCGTCGTCGCCCAAGGGCGAAGCCGCGCAGATAGCGAAATATGCGGACTGCGGGATGGACAATCGGCGCACCATCGTTATCCAGATCACCGATTCCCAGCACGCCATGCTCAACTCGGAACCCTGGAGTCTCGCCGCGCTGCCGAACAGGCTCTACGAGGTTTTCAAAACCCGCGCCGACCGCGTGGTGTTCATTGACGCTGCACCGGACGTGCCATTTCAAGTGGTCGCTCAGATGATCGACGCCGCGAAACAACAAGCGGAGGTGGTCGCGCTGCTCCCGCCGGGAGTCCGAGGCGGCGCCTCCGGGCTTTGCCTCTTCGTCAACCCACCCAGCCCCGAGGAATGGGAATCCACTGGCCGCAGGCCATTATATCCGCAGGTGCCCTAGTCTGTACTAAGTTCCTACGGCGGAGTCTGCCGAATGCGGAGATACGCGATCATGCGGACGGCGGCACGGTCGCTGGCGCCCAACGCGCACAGCGACAAGATGGCGCTATCCTTTCAGGCTGCTTTCTCCACCCCAATCGAAAGCCGGCGGCCGAGGACGGCAAACGCCGCCTCCAGAAGTTCCAGCCGGGTGCTGTGATGCAGGTCGAAAAGCCGGTCCATGTTCCCCCTCGAGATCCCCAGCCGGCGCGCCAACTCGGCCTTGCGGACTCCCGAGCTCTTGAGCTCCCGGTACAGTTCCATCTTTACTGCGGCCAGCACCGGCAGCTTGATCCAGCGGTATTTCCTGCCCTGCCGGGTGCTTGCGCGCGGCAGTTCCCTGCCCTGCTTGATCAGGTCGCCAACCGCCATGAGCAGAAAGTCCGCCGCCATTTCCAGCGCCTCGGCCTCCGTGGCGCCCTGCGTGGCGCCGTATCCCACATCCGGGAACGTCACGACGATCACGTCCCCTTCCGGTTTGAACTCAGCCTGGTATTGCGCCATGTCCTACTTTCCTTTCAGCCCCAGTTGCTTGAGAATCGCGTCCAGCGTGCCGCTCGCAATCTCCTTCGACGGATGCCGCGGCATCATCGCCGAACGCGCCCCGAGGCGAACCATGGTGTGCTTTTTGCCCTCTTCGAACGTGCATCCCCGTGCCCTCAGAAACCGCCTCAGTTCGCCGATCGACACAACTACATTGTACTCGAAAATGAGTACATGCGGCCGGACAAACCGGCCCACCCACGGAGCCTGGTATCCAAGTCCTCCCGACTGCCCTACCCCCTGTAATCCAGCACCACTAGCGTGATGTCGTCGGATTGCGGGGCGCCTTCGGTGAAATCGCGCACGGCGCCTTGGATGGCGTCATGCAGCTCGGTCGCGGACGCACCGGCTTGGGCGCGGACCAAATCGAAGAGGCGCTTCCGGCCGAAGAATGCACCGCGCGCGTCCTGGGCCTCGGTGACGCCATCGGTGTAAATCACCAATTTGTCGCCGGGCGAAAGCTGGCGCCCGGCAAGCTCATACTTGGATCCTTCGAGCAGTCCCACGGGAACGCCGGTGGCTTCCAGTTCCGCGGTTTCGCCGCTGGGCCGGACCACGATCGGCGGGCAGTGGGCGGCGTTGACGTAATCGAGCCGCCCGCTCTGGTCCAGCAGGCAGTAGAAAACCGTGGCGTACTTTTCGCCGCCGGTGCGATCCAGGAGAAATGTGTTGAGCCGCTCCATGCGGCGCGCCAGCACGTCGGCGTGGTCGCTGGCGGGTATTAGAGCGCCCTGCAACAGCGCGGCCAGCAGCGCGGAGCTGACGCCCTTGCCGGAAACATCGGCCACCACCGCGCCCCAGCAGAGGTCGTTGACCGCGATCACGTCGTAATAGTCGCCGCCCACCTGAGCCGAAGCCACGCTGCTCGCGGCCGCGCGCAGCCAGCCGGCGGAGGGCAGAGTGCGCGGCAGCAGGCTTTGCTGGATTTCGCGCGCGACTTTCAGCTCTTCCTCCATGCGCTGCTTGGCCCGCTCTTCCTCCAGCAGTCGCGCGTTTTCGAGGACGGTGGAGGCTTCCATGGCCAGCGTCTGCAGCAGCTCGCGATTGCCGCCCGCCATATCGGCCGCGGCCAGGCGCGAATCCAGGTAGAGCACGCCCACGGTTTCGGCGCCGGTAATGAGCAGGCTGGTGGTGTCGCCCTGCCCGGCGCGTATGCGCACCAACGGCACGCACACCACACTGCGCAGATCCAGATCGGCCACGGTGTGCTCGGCGGTAGTCCCTCCGGCGCTCGAGTCGAAGTTCATGAACAGCAGCTCGCGCCGGTGCTGCAAGGCCCGGTGAATGACGGCCCGCGGCACGCGCAACTCGTCGAGCGGCAACTTGTGGCCGCGGCGATGGCGGGCCACCCGGGTCTCCAGGAGATCGCCGGACTTGAGCAGCAGGAAACCGCGTTCGGAGCCGGTGACGGCCAGCGCGGTATCCACCACCTGGATCAGCACGTCTTCGAGCGAGAAGGAACTTTGCAGCGTGCGCGCCAGGTCGAGCACGGCGCGCAGCCGGGATAGGCCGCCTCCCAGACCGGGTGCGCCGGGCGCGGCTTCCGGCGCGGCCACCTGCTCCATCAGGCGCCGCAATTCGGCACTATCGATCATGAACAGGAGCTGGTAGGAATCCTGCGCGCCGAAATCGATGCGGTCGGAGTTGGCGAGCGGCTGCCGTTCGATGCGCTGCCCGTTGACGAAGGTGCCGTGGCGGCTGCCTGTATCTTCGATCACGTAGCCGCCGTGTTCGAACAGGATGCGCGCGTGCGACCGCGAGACGCGGCTGTCGCGCAGGATGAGATGGCTTTGCGGCTGGCGGCCGATCAGGAACGGCAACGGCTGGATGGAGACGCGGGTGCGATGGCCGCCGGGATCGGTGACGATCAGCGACGCCGGCTCGGCGGCGGGTGAAACAGTAGCGGCCGGTTCCATCTACGTCGGCCGGGCGTGGGTGCGCCGCGTGCGCCCGCCGGCGGCGGGCGCCTTGGCAACGGATTTCACCTGGTGGCGCATCGCCTCTATTTCGCGCGCCCGCAGCGTCTGGCAGTGCGCGCAATAGCCGCCCACTTCGGTGCGCGCCATCAGGACCTGAAATCCGAAGTGGCTTTCGATCTGCTTGCGCAGGCGCTGTAACGGCTCGCCGAAGAATTCCTCCACGCGGCCGCATCGCAGGCAGATCACGTGAGCGTGCTCCTGCTTGAGGCGGGTTTCGTAGTAGTGCTGGTCGCCGCCGTAGTGCATCAGGTCGAGCTCGTCCACCAGCCCGCCCGCTTTCAGCATCTTCACCGTGCGATACACCGTGACGCGATTGATTTTCGGGTCGCGTTCCTTGGCCATGCGGTAGAGCTGTTCGACATCCAGGTGGGCGCCCGTGCGGTCGATCAATTCGAGCAGAATCTGCCGCTGGCGGGTAAGGCGAACCCCACGCTCCTTCAGCGACCCTTCCGTCGAATCCTGCGCCATGGCGGAACTCTCCAATTCTACCAGGAGCGGGCAAGGGAGCCGAAGGTGGGGCATGCTTCAGCTTGCCCGAGTGGTGCTCAACCGCGGCCATAGCCACGTGTAGCCGCCGGCGCCGGATTGGCGTCGCTGATTCTCTCGATGATTTGAGGGCAAGCCAAAGCATGCCCCGCCCTACCGCAAGTGGGTTTCCGCCCAGGCCAGCATTTCGCGCTGCGTGGCGGCGTCGCCGGGGCGGGCTTCGATGTGCAGGAAGCGAACTTGGCGGACGACGGCGCGGCGAGCGAGCGATCCGTCGTCGCGCGCGCGGAGGTACCGGGAGAGCACCACGTTGAAAGGCGATGCGGCCAGCGCCTGGTAATCCGCGGGATCGGTGCACAGGTAAAACGCCTGCGGCTTGTCCGGCTGCGGCAGCGAGTGCTGCTCGGCCGTAGCGGCCGCGTCCGTCACCGGATGGGCGCCGGTACCCAGCGCGATCAACAGGCCGCGGTCCGGCGGGAACACCGCGTCGAGGAGCTTTTCGCGCTGGCCGTCGAGCAGATCGAGCGCCGCGGTGACCTGCCCCTGGTTCCACCCTGGGTTCAGGCTGCGCAGGCTGTCTTCGGCGCCGGCGCGCGAGAACATCCGGTTGGGATCGAGCTTGCCGCCGGCGATGGCGACCTCCCTGGTCGCGCCCTCGATCAGGTAAGCGACTCCACGCTGCGATTCCATGTGATGCAACAGCACCTGGCGCGCGGCATCCTGGTCGCCATCGAGCAGCACGTAGCGCCGGGTGGAGCGGTGGTTGCGAACGATGCGGAATCGTGTGTCGCCCAGCACGAGCTCCTTGGGCCGAAACCAGGGCAGCCGTCCCACCAGGGGCCCTACGACCGAGAGGGCCACGAAGTCGCGCCGCGAATACGGGTTCGCCGATTTCATTCCATTTCCTCGTTCTCGCGTTTCTTGTGCTTGACCTTGGCGCGCGACGTCTTGGGCGGAATCACCGCGGAGGGCGGCACGCGCCCCACGCGCTCACGGGCGATGGCCCTGACCTCCTTGGGGAGATCAAATTTCTTCTTCTTGGGGGCCAAGCATCC